>JACOUA010000114.1 GCA_016178075.1 Acidobacteriota bacterium | reverse complement strand
TGTTCACGGGGCGGCGGCATTTTCGCCATTAGGGCAGTTTTCAGTTCTCAGTAGTCAGTTTTCAGTTCGGATCTCGCCCGCAAATAACTGAAAACTGATGACTGATAACTGAGAACTACGCTACAGCGAAGTGAAAAACGCTGTAGCCGTCCAAAAGCTCACCACAGAGACCACAGAGATCACGGAGGAACGTTTTTCTGTCGTGTTCTCTGTGAACTCTGTGTTCTCTGTGGTGAATTCGTTCTAAACGCTTTCCGTCTCAATCGCCGCCAGTAACTCCGCCGGCGTGACCGCCGCGGGTCCGAACTTGCCGACCGCGACACTCGCGGCGTAGTTCGCCAGCCGCGCGGCGTCGACCAGCGTCGCTCCGGCGGCCAGTCCCAGCGCCAGCGCGGCAATGACGGTGTCACCCGCGCCCGTCACATCAGCCACCTCCCGCGCGCTGGCCGGCAGATGCGTCTCGCCTGTTTCGTCACCAAGCGTCATCCCTTGTTCGCCGCGGGTGATGAGCACCGCCTCGCAGCCGGTCCGCTCGCGGAACGATCGCGCCGCGCGGGCGGCGTCCTCGTCGGTCCGAATGCGCAGATGGGTCGCGGACGCGGCTTCGTGATGGTTCGGCGTGATGATGGAGGAGCCGGCATAGTACGCGAGGTGCGGGATTTTCGGATCGACCAGCACCTTGACGCCGCGGCGCCGCGCCTGGTCGTTCAGCCGTGCCATCATCAGCGCCGTAACCGCGCCCTTCAGGTAGTCGGAGACCACGACGATGGCCGCGGGGTCGAGGCGACGCGCCACCTCGTCAATCACGCGCCGTTCGACGTCGCCCGCGATCTCGGCGTCGGATTCGTAGTCGATCCGGGCGACCTGCTGGTTGCGTCTGGTCACGACGCGCAGCTTGGTGGTCGTCCGGCGATCGGGATCCTTCACCAGTCCCCCGTCCGCGATCCCGAGCTGGTCCAGCTCCCGCCGCAGCCGCTCGCCCTCCCGATCGTCGGCGCCGATGACGCCGACGAGCTCGACCTGGGCGCCGAGCGCGCGAAGGTTGTGGGCGACGTTGGCCGCCCCGCCGATGCGGAACTCGTCGCGCTCGAACAGCACGACCGGCACCGGCGCCTCGGGCGAGAGCCGCTCGACCTGCCCGACCACGAAGTGATCGAGCATGACGTCGCCGATGACGAGGATCCGCCGATCGTGAAAGCGTCCGATCGCGCCCCGCAGATCAGGCACGATGGGGTGCTGAATCCGGCCCTTCGACTTCGCTCAGGGCAGGCTGCTCCGCGGCGAACGGCAGCGTGATGAGGACGAGGAAGAGCATGAGGAATTCGGAGTCGCCGAAGTTGTACTCGAACATGCCCGCTGCAACCATGGCGACGATTGCCGCCAGGCCGATCGACGCCAGGCACAGCTGCCGTCGCGCCCGCACCATCCGCAGCAGCTCGGCGGCGGTGAGGACGGTGAAGCCGAGCCAGATCAGCAGGGCCGGAATGCCGCGCTCGGCCGCGATCTGCAGCGGCACGTTGTGGAGGTGCGGGTTGACGCGCTCGACCGCGTTCGGGTCGCGATACCGCGCGTACAGCGGCTGCACCATGTTGGGCCCGACGCCCGTCAGCGGATCCGCGCGGACCATGTTGAGACCCGCGTGCATCATCGCCACGCGGTCGCGGCGCGTCGGGTCGTGCGGATCGAACATCGAATAGAACCGATCCATGACGCCCGCCGGCGCGATCGCGAAGAACAGCGCCGCCACGGCCGGGAGGATCACGAGCAGCTTGAAATCCTTCAGCGCGAGAAGCAGCGCCACCCCGGCGCAGGCGCCCACCCAGGCGCTGCGCGACAGCGTCAGCGCCAGGGCCACGAGCAGCGCCGGCATGACCAGCGCCGGCCAGACCCGATCCTCGCGATCGAAGAGCACCCGCGCGACCGACGCACACACCACGAGCATCAGGAGCCCCGAGTACGTCATGTAGTGCCCCATGCTCCCCTGGGGCCGCTGGCCCAGGTGGTTGAACTCGAGCATGGCGTACTGGATGATGCCGAAGGCCGCGGTCGCGGCCCCGACCGTCACGATCACCTGCACCACCAGTGACGCGCGCGATCCGCGCGCGAGCTGATAGACCGCCGGCACGATCAGGAACAGCACGAGCTGCTTCGAGTCGACGAAGCTCGTGCGGGGATCGACCGAGAAGGCGGATGCGACGAGCGTGGCGGCGGCGTAGAGCGCCAGCGGCCAGAAGAACCGGGGAACTTCAGGACGGGCGCGGCGGGTGGCGAGCAGCGCCGCCCACGCCAGCAGCGTCAGGGTCAGCAGGATGTCGGCGACGGCAATCGACAGCTGCAGGGCGCCCGCGAAGCCGATGAGCAACACCAGGCCGAGGATGTCGATCCAATCCCTGCGCTCCGCGGGGGCGGCGAGAGTGATGGCGTTCATCTTTCTCTAGTTGCGCGGGGCCCCACCCCCGCGCTTATACGCGCTTCGCGCGACGCCCTTCGGGCTTGCCGCGCCGCTTCGCGGCGCAGCCACTGCCAGTTGCGCGGGGCCCCACCCCCACGGCCTGCCACCGCTCGCTTAGGGCCCGGAAAGGAATAAAGGTGCCATCTTGGACGCCGATGCATCCCGCCGGGCTGCGTTGCTCGTCGCTTACAGACACCCGGTATGCGCGCTCCTCGCGCCTTGCCGGGCGGGCGCCTCGACGCCCAAGACGACACCTTTATTCCTTTCCGGGCCCTTACGCTCGCGGCGCTGGTTTGCGGCAACTATCCGCTTCGTGATCACCGCGGGCCCCACTTGCCACCGCCTGCCGCGGAGCCGCGAGCGCGCGCTCGGAGGCGGCGACGACGATCTCCGGCGTGATCCATCTCAGGCACCGGTGATCGCCAGGGACGCAGCGGCGCTGATCGCAGGGCCGGCACGGCAGGTCCGCGATCTCGATCGCTTCGTGCGTGAAGCGCGGATCGCGCCACGGCGCCGATCTCGCTGGCAGGGTCGGTCCATAGAGCCCGACAACCGGCACGCCGGTCGTGCCGGCGATGTGCAAGGGGCCGCTGTCGCCGCCGATGAAGAGCGACGCGCGACTCGCCAGCGCGCGCAGCTCGGCCAGGCTGAGCTCGCCGCAGCCGAGCACCGGATTCCAGCCGAGCCGCCGCACCACCTCCGACTCGACGATCTCGGCGGCGTGGCGATCGGAGGGGCCGGCGGTGATGACGAACCGCGTGCGGCCGTCGGACTTCGCGAGCCGAACGATGATCTCGCCGAAGGATGCGAGCGGCCAGCAGCGAAACCGGTTGCCGGCGCTGACGTGCAGCAGCACGATCCGGCAGCCGCTCTCGGCTCCCGCCTGTCGAAGCTTCGTCCGCACCATCGCGTCGACCGCCTCGTCTGGCGCCATCTCGAGCGGCTCGCGCGAAGGGTCGGGGGCCGTGATGCCGAGCGGCCCCAGCAGATCGAACTGGTTCTCGACCGAGTGTCTTGCAGCGCGCAGGTCGCGCGGACGCTCGACCCTGCGGGTGTACACCCAGCTTCGGCCGGCGATCGTGTAGCCGATCCTGACCGGGGCTCGCGTGGCCCAGGCCAGCAGCGAGCTGCGCGGGCCGCCGTGAAAGTCAATCACCACATCGTAGGTGTGCCGTCGCAGCGTCCTGGCGAGCATCACATCGTCCCACACCCGACGGAGCCCGCGACGCCGAGGCACGATGATGAGATCGTTGAGGTGCGGGTTGCCGGCCAGGACCGGCGCCGCCCCATCTTCGACCAGATACGTGAGGCGGGCGCTCGGGAACCGCCTGCGCAGGGCGCGGAGGGCCGGCGTCGTGAAGACCACGTCGCCGACGAGCCGGAGCCGAATCAGGAGGATGTTCAGATCGCGCACAGGGAACTGACGCTGGTAGCTCTTAGCATTCAGCTCTCAGCTTTCAGCTCTCAGCCTGCTGGAAGGCCGCGCTGCGGCGCGGCCGGTATCAACTGAAGCCGCCGAGAGCTGACAGCTGACAGCTGAGAGCTGATAGCTACCTATGGTTCAATCGTGGCCTCGTCTATCAACATCACCGGGATGTCATCTTTGATCGGGTAGACCCGATGGCATTCCTTGCACTTGAGCGCGGTGCCGTTCTTCACCAGCTCGACGGGCGTCTTGCAGTTCGGGCAGGCGAGGATCTCGAGCAGCTCAGGATCGACGGGCATTACGGCCTCCGAAGGCAGCTACAAACGCTCACTATAGCAGAGTAACGAAGCTTCGCCTGGGACGGTCCAAGACCAGATCTGCAAACATTCGGCACACTGAGAACGTGCAAGCCCGCCTCGATCTGTGGAAGAATCTCGGCTGCAAGCGAGACCGTTCCGAACCGATAACAGACGCAAATGCGCAGATTCTACCCCGTTCTCCTGTGTGTGATGGTGACGGTCCCGCTGGGCGCGTCGCCCGCGTTCGCGCAGGCGACAACTCGGGCGTCTGACGCGTATTACCAGTTCCTCCTCGGACGCCACCTTGCCGGGGAGGGTGACATCGAGGGCGCGATCAAGGCGTTTCGGCAGGCGGCCACCTCCGATCCGTCGGCGTCCGAAATCCCCGCCGAGCTCGCGTCGCTCTATTTCCGGTTGAACCGACCGAAGGACGCGATCGCCGCGGCGGAAGCGGCTCTGAAGATCAGCGCGGAGACCTTCGAGGCGCATCGCGTCCTCGGGATGATCTTTGCCGCGCGGCTCGACGGTGCGGGCAGGAACGACGCCTCGGCCGACGACCTCGCGCAAGCGGTCGCGCACTTCGAGAAGGCGCTGACGATCCCGGGCTACGGCGGGCGCTCGGCCGTGCAGCTCGCGCTGGCGCGTCTCTACCTGCGCGACAAGGCCTACGACAAAGCGATCGCCGCGCTGACCCGTCTCGTCACTCAGGAGCCCGAGGAGCTGGACGCGCTGCCGCTCCTGGCGCAAGCCTACAGCGCGACCGGTCGCACGAAGGAAGCCGCCGACATCCTCGAGCAGCTCGTCAACTACGCCCCGCAGTTCTACCCGACGCTCGGCGATTTGTACGCGCGCGAGCACCAGTGGAAGGAAGCAGCGCAGGCCTATCGTGAAGCGGCGGGCGTCTACACCCGCAGCAGCGAGATGACGCGCCGGCTGGCGTGGGCCCTGAAGAACGGCGGCGACGTCGCCGGCAGCCTGAGCGTGCTGAAGGAAGCGGTGCAGTCGTATCCCGACGATCCGATGGTCTACGTCGCGCTGGCGGAGGGCTATTCGGACCAGGCGCAGTATGGACAAGCGCTGGGGGTCCTGGACCAGGCCGTCAGCAAGTTCCCGAAGAACACCGCCGTGATCTTCCAGCGCGGCGCGACGCTCGAGCGGCAGTCGCGGCACGCGGAGGCCGAGCAGGCGTTTCTCGATGTCATTGCGAGGGATCCGAAGCATGCGCCCGCGCTGAACTATCTGGGCTACATGCTGGCCGAGCGCGGCGAGCGCCTCACCGAATCGGTGAGCTACGTCAAGCGCGCGCTCGACATCGACCCGACCAACGGCGCGTATCTCGACAGCCTCGGGTGGGCCTATTTCAAGCTGAACCAGCTCGACCTCGCGGAGTCGAATCTTCGCCGCGCCGCCGAGCAGATGAAGGAGGACTCGGTCGTTCAGGACCATTTCGGCGATGTGCTCTTCCGCCTCGGTCGCAACCAGGAGGCGATCCAGGCGTGGGAGCGCGCGCTCGCCGGCGACCGGCAGTCCATCAATCCCGCCGAGATCGAAAAGAAGGTGCAGAAGGCTAGGCAATCAAAATAAAACAGCAGTGTGGGATTTGGTAATTTGAAAATCTGGTGATTGATTGATCGATTGGGGAATCGAGTGATTGGAGGATTTATTGTCAATTGTCAATAAATGAACCAATCCCCAAATTCCCCAATGATCAATCAATTACCAGATTTCCAATCACCAAATCTCAAAATGTACCGTCTCTGTCTGCTCTGTGGTTTGTTCTTCGCTGCGTGTGCGGCGCATCGCCTGACGCTTCCTTCCGGTCCAGGCGCTCCATTCGACCAGTTTCAGCAAGCCTTCGATGAAGCCACGGCTTCGTGTCGTGCCGTCCGCACGCTCACCGCGGAGCTGCGCCTCGGCGGTCGCGCCGGCAGAGAGCGGCTTCGCGGACGCCTGCTGGCCGGATTGGCCGAACCAGCCTCGATGCGGCTCGAGGCGCTCGCGCCCTTCGGTCCGCCTGCCTTCATCCTCGTGGGGAGCGCCGATCGGGCTACCTTGCTCCTGCCGAAAGACGATCTGGTGCTTCGGAACGAGCGGCCCGCCGGCGTGCTCAACGCGCTCGCGGGTCTCGCCCTCCAGCCGGATGATTTGCGGGTCGCGCTGACCGGGTGCGCCACCACCGCCGCTGCAGCTCGTTCGGGCCGAAGCTATCAGGGGGGATGGGTTGCCCTGGACGCAAATAGGGCAACGCTGTACGTAAAGAAGGTAGAGGGACGCTGGCGAACGCTGGCGGCTCAGAAGGGGGACTGGCGTGTCGAGTACGGAGAGTGGCTCAACGGCATTCCTCGCCGCGTCCGGTTCAGCACCGGCCCCCAGGCGTCGTCAGCCGGCGTGACGATCGATCTGGAGGTGGAGGTGATCGATCTTCAAACGAACGTGACGCTCGACGCGCGCACGTTCGAGCTCGACGTGCCGGCCAGCGCCCGGCCGCTGACGCTCGACGAGCTGCGCCGACTCGGCCCCCTCGGCGCTGACCGCGGCAGGACCAGGTGAAGAAAAGAATCGTCGTGCGGGCTCACGCCAAGATCAATCTCGATCTTCGCATCCTGGGCCGCCGGGCCGACGGCTATCACGAGCTGCGCACGGTTCTCCAAACGCTCGAGCTCCACGACACTCTCACGCTCTCATCCTCTGATCAGGCGTTTGAACTGCGCAGCGAAGCGGAAGGAGTGCCGGGCGATCGGACAAACCTGATCTGGCGTGCCGCTGACGCGCTCTGGTCGGCGGCAGGCCGGCCGGGTGAGGCGCGCGGCGCGACCGTGACGCTCGCGAAGCGGATCCCGGTGCGAAGCGGCCTCGGCGGCGGCAGCGCGGACGCGGCTGCCGCGCTCATGGGTCTCTCGCGCGTGTGGCGCCTGACGATGGCTCCGGGTCGCCTGTCATGGGTCGCTGCGAAGCTCGGCGCCGATGTCCCGTTTTTCCTGTGCGGCGGCACCGCGCTGGGACTGGGTCGGGGCGACGAGGTCTATCCGCTGGCGGAGATGCCCCGCTCCCACGTAGCGCTGCTGGTCCCGACCGTCGGCATCGCCACCACCGAGGCGTACGCGTGGTATGACGAGTCTCGAACCGGTCAGACCACGAACGCCGAACCTGCCGTGGGGAGCTCGCCTCCGTTCACCCGCAGACTGCTGGATCGAGCTCGGCTCCAAAACGACTTCACGCCCGCCGTCGAAGCACGCCACCCGATCGTCAAAACGCTTCGCGAACGCCTGGCGGCGTCTGGTGCTTTTGTTGCAGCCCTTTCCGGCAGCGGCTCCGCGGTCTTCGGCCTCTTCGGGTCGGAGGCTCGAGCGAAGGCCGCCGTTCGGACCTGCCGCGATCTTCGGTGCACGGGCCTCGTGACCCGAACAATCAGCCGGCGCGAGCTGTAGAAGGCCGCGATGGGACGGTGTGTCGGAGCGAACTGTGGACAAGCGTAAGGCTCAACAGCGAAGCAAGCGACCGTCAGTTCGCGAGGACACACCGTCCCGTCGCGGACCAACGGCTTGGTGGTGCTTAGGCTTGCCGGGCTCCGCCGATGTCGGCTACACTTTTAGATCGCACGACACCGCCGAGTCACGCCTGAGGGGTTCACGCACTTCCATTCAGGGTTGACGTGCAGGAGCGCTTGGCACATCGAAGTTCCGATGGGGCGTGGCCAAGTGGTAAGGCACGGGACTTTGGATCCCGTATCGAAGGTTCGAATCCTTCCGCCCCAGCCACTGTTCGCGGCTGCTGAGACCGTCGCATTCGACAAGGCGGTCCGACATGACGATGGCCATTGGTGAGCTGAAGCTGTTTGCCGGAAGCGCGCATCCAGAGCTGACGCGCGAGATCGCCGATCACCTCGGCATCCCGGTCGCCCAGGCCCGGCTCCGCCGGTTCCCGGACACCGAGGTGTCGTTTCAGATCGACGAGAACATCCGCGGCGCCGATGTCTTCGTGCTCCAGCCCACCTGTGCGCCCGTCGATCAACACCTGGTCGAGCTGCTGATCATGATGGACGCGTTTCGCCGGTCCTCGGCGGCGCGCATCACGGCCGTCATCCCGTACTACGGCTACGCCCGGCAGGATCGGAAAGACAAGCCGCGCGTGCCGATTTCGGCGAAGCTCGTCGCGAACCTCCTGCCCGTAGCCGGCGCGGATCGCGTCCTGACGATGGACCTGCACAAGGCGCAGATCCAGGGGTTCTTCGACATCCCGGTGGACCACCTGTTCGCGGCGCCCGTCATCATCGACTATCTGGCGAGGCTCGACTATCCGCGGCTGACACTGGTGTCGCCCGACGCGGGCGGCGCCGAGCGCGCGCGCGCGTACGCGAAGCGTCTGGGCGCCGAGCTGGCCATTATCGACAAGCGCCGCAGCGACGACGGCTCCGCCGAGGTGATGAACGTCATCGGCGACGTCCAAGGCCGGACGTGCATCATTCAGGACGACATCATCGACACGGCCGGCACGATGCAGAAGGCCGCGACGGCGCTCATGCACGACGGCGCGGAGCGGGTGCTCGCGTCGGCGGTCCATCCGGTCCTGTCGGGACCGGCGATCGAGCGGATCGAGGGTTCCCCGATCGAGCGGCTGATCGTCACCAACACGATTCCGCTGAAGGGCGACCGCGCCCTTTGCGAGAAGATCGTCAAATTGTCGGTGGCGCGCCTGCTCGGCCAGGCGATCAAGAACATTCACGAGGAGACGTCGGTATCATCACTGTTCGTGTAAGAAAACCTACAGAGTAGTTATCAGTTATCAGTTCATAGTTCTCAGTGCTTTGTCACACTGCAGACTGAAAACTGAGAACTGAAAACTGAGAACTACAGCATTAAGCGTAAGTACAGACACCATGGAAGCCACACTCGAAGCACGCAAGCGTCAGGATTTCGGCAAGAACGAGACCCGGCGGCTGCGGGCGTCGGGGCGAATCCCGGCGGTGCTGTACGGTCAGGTCGGCGCCGAGCACAAGGCCGAGGCGGTGCCGCTGCAGGTCGATCCCAAGGCGCTGATGCACATCCTGCACATGGAGTCCGGCGCCAACACCCTCATCAACCTGAAGCTGGACGGCGGCGAGACTCGCGTGCTGGTGAAGGAGTATCAGCTCCACCCGGTCACGCATCACCTGCTGCACGCCGACTTCTACCGCATCGCCATGGACCGCCTCCTCGTGGTCAGAGTGCCTATTGTGATCAAGGGCGAGGCCCGGGGGGTGAAGCAGCAGGGTGGCGTCCTCGACTTCGTGACCCGCGAGATCGAGGTCGAGTGTCTGCCAGCGGACATCCCGCAGCACATCGAAGTCGACGTCTCGGACCTCGACGTGGGAAAAGGCATCCGGGTGCGAGAGCTGGCCTCCAGTCCGAGGTGGAAGGCCATGAGCGACCCCGACGGCATGATCACCCACGTCGTGATGCCGAAGGCGGAAGAGGCGCCGGTGGAGGAGGCCGCGGTGGCGGCCGTGGCGGCGCCGACCGAGCCGGAGCTCATCAAGAAGGGCAAGGTCGAGAAGCCGGAGGAGGAAGAGGAGGAATAGAACATTGACGATTGGGGATTGGCGATTGACGATTGATTGGCGATGGTCGATTGCTGATTAATGAACGAAGGACGATTGAGCGAATCGACAATCGACCGATCGTCCTTCATTCATCGATCGCCAATCGACATTCATCAATCAGTCGTCAATCGTCAATCTTCATTCCTCAATTCTCATGAAGTTGATTGTCGGGCTTGGCAATCCCGGCGAGCGGTATCGGGGGACACGCCACAACGTCGGCTTCGCGGTGATCGACGAGCTGGCGCGTCGCGGCGGCGTGACGTTCGAGGCAGCGCCGGTCGACGCGCTCGTCGCGAAGGCCCGGAACCTTGGGGAGGGCGCGCTCGTCGGCAAACCCACGACCTACATGAACTCGAGCGGGCCGGCGGTCGCGGAGCTCGCGCGCTACTACCGGGTCGAGATTCCGGACGTGCTGGTCGTGGTCGACGACGTGAATCTGTCGCTGGGACGAGTGCGCGGGCGGCCGCGCGGATCGGACGGGGGCCACAACGGCCTGAAGTCGATCATCGAGCACCTGGGGACCGAAGAGTTCTCGCGCTTGAGAATCGGCATCGGGCGGGGCGACGAGGATCGCGAGCTGGCCGGCCACGTGCTGTCGCGGTTTCTGCCCGAAGAGCGCGACGCGGTCGAGCGCATGGTCACACGCGGTGCCGACGCCGCCGAGCTGTTCGTGATCGAGGGCATCGACCAGGTGATGAACCGGTTCAACGCGCCGGAAGACGCGCCGGCCGGAAGCGAGGCCGCAGAAGAGCCTGGATAGTTATCAGTTGTCAGTGATCAGTAAAAGCACGCACGCATATCAACCTGCACCGGAGAACTGATAACTGATAACTGACAACTGAGAACTGATAACTTCAGAACTCCTTGCCCCTCACAAACGTGAGTGGCCGGCCGTTCCGGGATGGGCCCGGGACGACAACAGTCCAGAAGGAGACATCCGTGAGCGCACGCCGACAATACGAGCTCGTGTACATCGTCTCGCCCGAGGCGACCGACGAGCAGGTCTCCGATCTGCACGCGCAGATCGAGGCGCTGATCACGCGCTTCGACGCCGAGCTGGTGAAGACCGAGAACTGGGGACGCCGGAAGCTGGCGTACCCGATTCAGCGTCACAAAGAAGGCACCTACGTGCTGGAAGTCATCAACGGCACGGGCGATCTGATCAAAGAGATCGATCGACGCCTGAGAGTGAGCGAACAGGTGGTGCGACATCTCGTCGTCCGGGTGGACCAGGAGCTAAAGGCGGCCGAGCGCGCCCGCTCGCGGCGGAAGACGCCTGTCGGGGTCGCGAGGCCGGCTGCGGTTCAGGCGGGCGCCGGCGAGGACGAGGGGGTAGGCGAAGAGGTGGAGGGTTGAGATGCGGGAACGATCAGGCGGAAGAGGCGGCCGTGGTGGTGGCGGGCGGCGGGGCGATCGAGATCGCGATCGGGAGGGCGGCCAGCGGCGCCCCATGTTCCGGCGGCGCAAGGTCTGCAAGTTCTGCGCGGACAAGATCGACTATATCGACTACAAGGACACGCGGATGATCTCGGCCTTCGTGCCCGAGCGCGCCAAGATCCTGCCGCGGCGCATCTCGGGCGTGTGCGCGACGCACCAGCGGAAGCTCCAGGCCGCCATCAAGCGCGCGCGGCATCTGGCGCTGGTCCCCTTCGTGGTGGAGTGATCACGTCATGATCGAGCTGATCCTTCGGGAAAACGTCGAGAGTCTCGGCCGTCGCGGCGACGTGGTCAAGGTGGCCGACGGGTACGCCCGCAACTATCTGCTGCCCCGCAAGCTGGCGCTCCCGGTTACCGAGGGCAACCGCCGGCGGGTCGAGCACGAGCGCGAGGTCCTCGAGGCCCGCGAGGCGCAGGAGAAGCAACAGGCCGAGAACCTGGCGGCGCGGATTTCACAGGTCGAGTGCGTGATCGAGCGGCGCGTCGGCGAACACGACGCGCTCTACGGGTCGGTCACCTCGGCCGACATCGCGGACGCGCTGGCGGAGAAGGGCTTCCAGATCGAAAAGCGGAAGGTGCAGCTGGCCGAGCCGATCAAACAGCTCGGCGACTTCACCGTGCCGATCAAGGTTCATCGCGAGGTGACGGCGCAGATCAAAGTGCAGGTGGCGGCGCTTAAAAGCTAGTGGGCAGTGGGTAGTGGGCATCCTGCAAACTGCCTACTGGACCGCTGCACGGCGCCTTACGAGAGGGTTGTTCTCGTTGCCGTATAGCAGTCCTAGGCGCGCACAGCGCGCCCGCGAGGGAGCGGCGCGGGGCGTAGGGGCCCCCGCAAGCGACCGAGCCGGGGTCCGGGGCAGAGCCCCGGCCTAGTTGGTGTAGACTTCCGCTCCTCCCCTCATGGCCGACGTCGCCACCCCCGAACGAACGCTTCCCCACAATCTCGAAGCCGAACGGTCGGTGCTGGGCGCGATCCTCCTGCATCACGACGTCTTCAATCAGGTCGCGCAGCTCGTCGACTCGCGCGATTTCTTCCGTGACGCCCATCGCCGCATCTTCGACTGCATGGTCTCGATGAACGAGCGCGGCCAGGCGATCGACTTCGTCACGCTCAAGGAGGAGCTGCGGCGAACGGGCGATCTGGAGGACTCGGGCGGGCCGGCCTACATCGCCGCCCTGACCGAGGGCATGCCGCGCGTCTCGAACGTCGAGCACTACGCGCGCATCGTGCGCGAGAAATCGACGCTGCGGAACCTGGTGTCGGCGGCCAACAACATCCTGGGCAAGGCCTACGAGGCCGAAGAAGAATCCGATCTCATCCTGGATCAGGCCGAGCAGCTGATCTTCCAGATCGCGGAAGGCCGCATCAGGCAGGGGTTCGTGCCGATGCGGACGCTGGCGCATGCCAGCTTCGAGTCGATCCAGCAGGCGTACGAGCGCAAGCAGCTCATCACCGGGGTCCCGACCGGGTACCTCGATCTGGACGAGATGATGGCGGGGCTGCAGCCGTCAGATCTGATCATCATCGCGTCACGGCCCTCGATGGGAAAGACGAGCCTCGTCCTGAACATCGCGCAGCACGTCGGCACGAAGACCGGCATGACGGTCGGGTTCTTCAGCCTCGAGATGTCGAAAGAGCAGCTGTTTTTGCGGATGTTGACGTCCGAGGCGGGGATCGACGGCCACCGGCTCCGCACCGGGTTTCTCGGCGACAAGGACTGGACGAAGCTGGCGCAGGCGCTCGGCACGCTGGCGGACGCCAAGATCTTCATCGACGACACGCCGGCGCTCGGGGTCCTCGAGATGCGCGCCAAGACCCGCCGCCTGATGGCGGAGCATGGTCTGCATCTGGTCATTGTCGACTACATCCAGTTGATGCAGGCCAGAGGCCGCTACGACAATCGGACCCAGGAGCTCGGCTCGATCTCGCGTGCGCTCAAAGGCCTCGCGAAGGAGCTGAACATTCCGATTGTGGTCCTCTCTCAGTTGAGCCGTGCGCCGGAGGCGCGGTCGGACCGCCGCCCCGCGCTCGCCGATCTTCGCGAGTCCGGCGCGCTGGAGCAGGACGCCGATGTGGTCGTCCTCATCTATCGCGAGGATCAGTACAAGCAGACCGCCGAGAACCAGGGCCTCGCGGAGCTCATCATGGCCAAGCAGCGGAACGGTCCGACCGGCACGATCAAGCTGGCCTTCCTGCGCGAGTTCACCAGGTTCGAGAATCTGGAGAGCAGGCGGTGAGCACGAAGAGCCGAACTGGCGTTGGGCTCTGGGAAAGCCCACTGAATGTCCCTTCGCTCCACCCACGCTGACGTCAACCTGACCGCTCTTCAGGCCAACTATCGGGCCATCACCTCGTTTCTGACGTCGGAGCGCTCCGCGGCCGGTACAGCCCCGGGTGTGATCGCCGTCGTCAAGGCGAACGCGTACGGCCACGGCGCCGAGCGCGTGGGGCTCGCCCTACAGGAGGCCGGCGCCGCCGTGCTGGCGTGCGCGGATATCGAGGAGGCCGTCGCGCTTCGGAAGGCCGGGGTGACGATCCAGGTCCTGGTGTTCGGTGCGCTGAGCGTCAGCGATCTCGGCGGTGTCTTCGAATACGACCTGACGCCGACGATCTCGACACCTGCCGCAGGGCGCGCGATGGCTGCCGAGGCCGTCTCGAGGTTGCGCCCCGTACTGTACCACTTGAAGATCGACACGGGGATGAACCGTCTGGGATTCCGTCACGACAACCTGAGACGAACGCTTCCCGGGCTGTTGTCGAGTCCCCGCCTCGAGCTCGACGCGGTCTACACGCACTTCGCGACCGCGGACGATCTCGATCATCCGCTGTTCGACGAGCAGCGCCGGCGCTTCGACCAGGTTCTCGCCGAGCTCGAGAGCATGGGCGTGAGGCCGCGGATCGTGCACGCGGCCAACAGTGCGGCGCTGCTGCGCGATTCGCGCGTCTGGTACGACATGGTCAGACCAGGCCTCCTCTTGTATGGCGTCGTCCCGGCGCCGCTGGCGACCACGGTGACGCTCGAGCCCGTCATGACGATACGCAGCCGGATTGTCGCCGCCAAAGGCATTCGGCGCGGCGAGAGCGTCGGGTACGGCGCGCGGTTCGTTGCCGACGAGCCCCGGACGATCGCCGTTGTTCCGGCCGGCTATGCCGACGGCCTCGATCTGCGGCTCGCGGGCCGGGCGGCGGCGCTCGTCGGGGGACGGCGTGTTCCGATCGTCGGATCGGTGTGCATGGACATGATGACCCTCGACGTGACCGGCCTGGCGGTGAACCCGGGCGACGAGGTCGTGATCATCGGCGGTCAGGGCGCGGCATCGATCACCGTGCGGGAGGTGGCCTCGGCGATCGGCACGATTCCGTACGAGCTGCTGTGCCGGATCGGCTCGAGAATAGAACGGGTGTATGAATAGTTCTCAGTTGTCAGTTTTCAGTTGTCAGTAGAAAGTAAAACCCTGAGAAACTGAAGCCTCTGAGCTGAAAGCTGAGAACTGAAAACTGAGAACTGAAAACTGAACTGCCATGAAGCCCACTTCCCGCTTCGTCTGCCAGGAATGCGGCGCGCAGTCGCAGAAGTGGTTGGGGCGCTGCGCGGAGTGCGGGGCCTGGAACTCGCTCGTCGAGGAGCGCGTGGAGCCCGCGTCGGCTGCGCAGGCGCGGGATCGGTACGCGCTGGCGGCCGAAGGCGCTGGCGCCAGACTCTACGCCGATGTCGACATCGCGGACGCCGACCGGCTCACCACCGGCATCGACGAGTTCGATCGCGTGCTGGGCGGCGGCATCGTGCCCGGATCGCTCGTGCTGCTCGGCGGCGAGCCCGGCATCGGGAAATCGACGCTGCTGCTCCAGGCGGCCGCGCGCTTCGCGGCTTCGGTCGGGCCGGTTCTCTATTGCTCCGGGGAGGAATCCGAGCATCAGATTCGTTCGCGGGGCGAGCGCCTCGGCATCGGGCGCGCACCGCTGTACCTGCTGGCCGAGACCTGCCTCGAGCGCATGCTGGAGGAAGTCGCGCGGCTCAAGCCGTCGCTCGTCGTCGTGGATTCGATCCAGACGATCTTCTCGGTGAAGCTGCAGTCCGCGCCGGGCAGCATCGGTCAGGTGCGCGAGAGCGCCACCCAGCTTCTCTTCACCGCCAAGGGGCAGAACGTCCCTACGTTTCTCGTTGGCCACGTGACGAAGGAAGGCAGCCTCGCGGGCCCCAAAGCGCTCGAGCACATCGTCGACACCGTCCTCTATTTCGAGGGTGAGCGCCATCACTCGCACCGCGTCGTGCGCGCCGTGAAGAACCGGTTCGGGTCGATCAGCGAGATCGGCGTCTTCGAGATGGCGGGCGACGGCCTGCGCCCGGTGTCGAACCCGTCGGGCCTGTTCCTCGCCGAGCGGCCCGGCGGCGCGCCGGGCTCCGCGGTGTTGTGCTGCCTCGAAGGATCGCGGCCGCTGCTGGTCGAGGTTCAGGCGCTCGTCACGAGCAGCCTCTTTGGCAACGCACGGCGGACGGCCGCGGGCTTCGATCAGAACCGCCTTGCGCTGCTGCTCGCCGTGCTCGAGAAACGCGCGGGTCTTCCGCTCGCCGGCGAGGACGTGTTTCTGAACGTCGTCGGCGGCCTCTCGATTGAGGAACCCGCGGCGGATCTCGGAGTCGTCGCGGCCATCGCCTCCAGCTTTCGTAATCGCTGCGTGTCGCCGCGCACCGCGGTCTTCGGCGAGGTGGGCCTGGCCGGCGAGGTGCGGGCGATCGGGCAGGCGCCGAGGCGGCTGCGCGAAGCGGTCCAGATGGGCTTCACGCGCTGCGTGCTGCCTCACGGCAACCTCGACGCCGCCGAGACGCCAAGAGAGGTCGGCGAGCTGATTGGGGTTCGGACCGTTTCAGAGGCGATCGAGGCGCTCATCGTTTAGAATTGTCACATTCATCCGGCGCGCCGGGATCCGCGTTTCATACCGGGGTGGTTCCCATGATGTGGTTTCTTCTCGCACGGGTGTTGTTCGCGGCGGGAGTGGCGTATGCGGCGGCGAGCCTGACGCCGCTGCCGGGCGGGCCGGTGGCGAACGGCGCCTACGGCGTCGTCCTGGCGGCCATCGCCGTCATCCTCGAATCACGGCTCCGCGAAGCGGACCTGAAATACCTGGTGGGCGCGCTTGGGGGAGGGGCGATCGGGCTCGGGCTGGCGAAGACCATCAGCGCCGCCCTGATTTGGACCGACCCGGGCGACCAGCGCACCGCGTTTTTTCACTCCTTCCTCCTGCTGTCGCTCACCTATCTCGGCCTGATCATCGGCGCGAAGAAGGGCGAGTGGCTCGAGCCGTCACGGCTGCTGAACGTCTTTCGGTCTGTGGGTCCGCAGCGCCATTACAAACTGCTCGACACGAGCGTCATCATCGACGGCCGGATCGCGGACATCTGCGAGACCGGCTTCATTGACGGCACGCTCCTCATCCCGCAGTTCGTCCTGAAAGAGCTCCAGCTCGTCGCCGACTCGGCCGACGCGCTGAAGCGGAACCGTGGCCGTCGTGGCCTCGACATTCTCCACAAGATCCAGAAGATGTCCGGTGTCGAGGTCATGATTTCCGACCTGGACTTTCCCGAGATCCGTGAAGTCGACCTGAAGCTGATCGAGCTGGCCCGCACGCTCGGCGGCAAGATCGTCACCAACGATTTCAACTTGAACAAGGTTGCGCAGCTGCGCGGCGTCGAGGTCCTGAACATCAACGAGCTGGCGAACTCGCTCAAGCCCGTCGTGCTCCCCGGCGAGATCATGAAGGTCTTCATCCTGAAGGAGGGCAAGGAATACAACCAGGGCGTCGCCTACCTCGACGACGGGACGATGGTGGTGGTCGACAACGCGCGCAAGATGATCAGCAAGACCATCGACATCGTCGTGACGAGCGTGCTGCAGACGACGGCCGGGAAGATGATCTTCGGGAGATTCATCGAGACGCCGCTGCCAGCGCATCCTCCCCTGGCCGCGGACAAGCCTGAGCGTCAGGAGCGCGTGGAGAAAGATCGCGCCGAGCGCGGCGAGCGTCCCGCCAAAGGCGCGCTCAGCGCGCCTAGCGAGGAAGCGGCGCGGGGCGTAGGGGCCCCGCGAAGCGACCGAGCTGGGGTTCGGGCGCCGAATGCGGACGGCCGACCGGCGCTGGGCGAAGCCCCGATTGAGGAGGAGCAGACCAGGCGGGCACGGCCGGCGTAGCGTGTCCGATACCTTTCACTGGTGCCGCACCGTCTTCTTTCTCATCCCGACAATCAGCGCCTACACCATCGTGCTCGGGTCGCTGTCCGTGCTCTCGAGCCTCCGGCCGGCTGGGAGCGGATCGTTCGCGCACGGGTGCGCCCGGCTCTGGTCGTGGCTGATCCTCGCGACAACAGGCGTGGAGGTCGAGGTCCACGGCCTCGAACGTTTGAAGTCGAAGACAACCTATATCTTCGTGTCGAATCACCAGAGCATCTACGACATCCCGGTGATCTTCTGGTCGCTGCCATGCCAGCTCCGCATCATCGCGAAGGAGTCGCTCGGCAGGATTCCCTTTCTCGGATGGCATTTGCGGCGGGCCGGCCATCTGCTCGTCGATCGGCAGAGTCCCGATCGCGGGCGGATTCTCGGGCAGGCGAGCCAGCTGGCGCGTGACGGGATCTCGCTCATCGTTTTTCCCGAGGGGACGCGGAGTCGGGACGGGCAGTTGGGACGGTTCAAAGCGGGAAGTTTTTTGCTGGCGCTCGAGGCGGACCTGCCGCTGGTGCCCGTGACGGTGATCGGCACGTGCAGCGTCATGCGAAAAGGGCAGCTCTCGGTGCGCCCGGGCCACGTCCGGCTCGTCGTGCACGATCCGCTGCAGCCGCGCGACGAGGCTGGACACACCGTGACCGACGCGAGACAACTGGCCGAGCAGGTGCGCGAAATCATCGGTGAAACGGTGGCAAAGTACGGAGAGAGTTGTGGCGCAGAGCTTTAGCATGCACGTCGCCGCCATCATCGCCGCCGGAGGACGAGGCACGCGTGTCGGGTTCGGCCGCCCGAAGCAGCTGCTCGAGATCGGCGGGAAAACCCTGCTCGAACGGAGCCTGGACGCGTTCGCGCGATGCGCCCGCGTGCAGGACATCGTGGTCGTGCTGCCTCCGGAGCTCGTGTCACGGCCCCCTGCGTACTTGAAGAGCGTCGAGAAGCCGATCCGCGTCGTCGCCGGCGGCGCGCGCCGGCAGGATTCCGTGGCCAACGGGTTCCGCGCGGTGGGACCTGACGCCGATCTCATCGTGATTCACGATGCGGCGCGGCCCCTGGTGAGCGACGCGGTCATCACCCGCACGATCGAGGCGGGCTGGCAGTTTGGCGCGGCGATCGCCGCGATCCCCGCCAGCGAGACCGTCAAGCAGGTGCTGGCGTCGCCCTGGGCGGACGAGCCGCGTCCGGTCGCCCGGACGCTGCCGCGCGAGCAGATCTATCTGGCGCAGACGCCGCAGGCGTTCCGTCGGGACATCCTGCGCGACGCGCTGGCGCTCGCCGCCCAGGGTGTCGACGCGACGGATGAAGCCATGCTCGCCGAGCGCGCCGGGCATCAGGTGAGGCTGGTCGACGGCGAGGCGTCCAACATCAAAATCACGACGCCGGAGGACTTGTGGCTCGCCGACGCGATCCTGCGGCGCGGAGGTGCGCTGCCGGCAGGGACCGCCGGGGTCGGCACGGGCTACGACCTGCATCGGCTCGTCCCGGGACGGCCGCTCGTGCTCGGAGGCGTGACCATCCCATCGGACCGCGGTGCGCTCGGTCATTCCGACGCCGACGTGGTCTGCCATGCGGCGATCGACGCCATCCTCGGGGCGGTCGGCCTGGGCGACATTGGGCGGCACTTCCCTGATTCGGACGAGAGATGGCGCGCCGCGTCGAGCCTCGATCTGCTCGGCCGGGCGGCCGCTCTCGTTGCCGAGCACGGATGTGAGGTCGGGAATGTCGACGTGACGGTCATCCTCGAGGCGCCGAAGATTCGCGACCGGATCGACGCGATGCGTCAGGCGGTTGCCGCCGCTCTCGGGATCGAGATCGCGTGCGTCAGCATCAAAGGCAAGACCAACGAAGGCGTGGACGCGATCGGAAGAGGCGAGGCGGTCGCCGCGCACGCCGTCGCGCTCGTGAGGCGGCGCGGATGAGAGTCCGGTTCGCGCCAAGTCCCACCGGTCACCTGCACGTCGGCAATGCCCGCACGGCGCTCTTCAATTGGCTGCTGGCCCGCGGATCCAAAGGGGCCTTCGTCCTGCGGATCGAGGACACCGATGTCGAGCGGTCGACCGGGGCATCCGAGCAGGCGATTCTGGAAGACCTGCGCTGGCTCGAGCTCCACTGGGACGAGGGGCCGGATGTGGGCGGGCCGTACGGACCGTACCGGCAGTCCGAGCGGCTGTACCTCTATCGATCGTACGCCGACCGACTGATCCGCGAGTCGCACGCCTACTACTGTTTCTGCTCCGCCGAGCAGCTCGAAGCCGATCGCAAGCAGCACATTCGGCTCGGCCGTCCGCCGCGCTACTCCGGACGGTGTCGGGCGATTCCGCCAGACCAGGCGCAGTCCAGGGTCGAAGCCGGCGAGCCCGCTGTCGTGCGATTCAAGGTGCCGGAGCGCGATCGGGTCGCCTTCGAGGACGTCGTCCGCGGCGAGGTCAGCTTCTCGATGGAGGTCATCGGCGATCCCGTTCTGCTCAAATCGGATGGTCGCCCCGCGTACAACTTCGCAGTGGTGATCGACGATGCCCTGATGGAGGTCACGCATGTGGTACGCGGCGAGGATCACATTTCCAACACGCCCCGCCAGGTGTTGCTGTACGAGGCGCTCGGCCTGACGCCGCCGAAGTTCGCCCACCTTGCGCTCGTGCTCGGCCCCGATCACACACCGCTCTCGAAGCGTCACGGGGCGACCTCGGTGGCGGAGTTTCGCGCGAACGGCTATCTGCCGGAAGCGCTGGTCAATTATCTGGCGCTCATCGGATGGTCGCCCGGCTCGGGACAGGAAGTCCTGCCCGCTGCCGAGCTCGCCGAGCGCTTCTCGCTCGAGGCCGTCGGTCATAGCGCGGGGATCTTCGACGAAGAGAAGCTGGCGTGGGTGAATCGGCACTATCTGCGATCCGCCGATCCCGGAAGAGTCGCGGAGCTGCTGATGCCGTACTTATGCAACGCCGGCTACGCGACCGCTCCGGACGCTCGCGGCCTCGAGTTCCTGACCGGCGTCGTCTCCATGGTGACGAGCGCCGTCGATCGGCTGGATCAGGCACCTCGCCGGCTGCGGTTCCTGTTCGAGTTCGATCCGAAGGTGTCGCTTCGAGATCCAGAGGTTCAGAGCATCCTGAATCACCCTGGCGCGCGACAGGTCATCGAAGCGCTCGCGCGCGAGCTCGCCGGGGTGTCGAGGCTGACGCGAGACTCGTTCCGCGAGATGGCGGCCCGCGTGAGACAGCAAACGGGCCAGAAGGGAAAGGCCCTCTTTCATCCGATCCGGATCGCGCTGACCGGCGAAGCCGGCGGACCCGAGCTCGACCTCGCGATCCCGGCTCTCGAGAAGGGCGCGGAGCTGCCGGCCGGTTCTGGGATCGCGCCCGTCCTCGGTTGCCGTGAGCGCGCCGCGGCGTTCGTCAGACATCTTCCAAGGCCGGAATCGCCATGAATGAAACCGGTAAGTGTTCAAGCCACATACGTCACCGACCCGGCCGACTTCACCGAGAAGAATCGATAGAGCAACCAGGCATCGATGACGATGACCGCGGCCATCACCGTGAAGGCCGCCGCGCTCTCGACGAGGCGCAGTTCCCGCAACAGCGCCGACACCCCGAACGACACCACCCACGCATCGAAGCTCATACACACCCGCCGGAATGTTTCGGGTCGCACGTGGCGAATCACAACGGCGCCGATCGGGACGCCAAGGGCCACGCTCGGCAGGATCTGCGGCAGCAGCGAGAGGCTCCCGCGCGTGAAGAGGCCGGCCGCGGCGTACGCGATCGCCGTCAAGCCGGATTCGACGAGCCGCACGAATCCCAGGGCGGCGCGAAACTCCTGTTTCGAGAAGCCCTGGTTGTTCAGCGCCACGGCGAGCGGCGGGCCGGAGATCGTCGTCACCGCGTAGAGCACGCCGACGCCGCCGCCGAACGCCATGCCCGCGCGTCGTTCTGAGCGAATCGGCCGCCGGTAGCCAGCCGCTTGCACGAGAATCAGCGGCAGCAGCACGCCATAGGTCGCGAGCTTCAGCCAGCTCGGGCTGACCTGGGCGACGATCAGCGTGCCGAGGATCACGCCGGGCGCCAGGCCGATCACGACCGGCACGACACGGCGCCAGACCTCCGGCAGCGCCGCGCGATTCACCCACAGCACCCACGCGTTGAGCGCGACCTCGATGAGCACGAGCGCCGGATTGAGAACGCGGTTGCTGAGGAAGAGCAGCGCCAGAGGCACCGTGATCGACGAGAAGCCGTACCCCAGCGCGCCATTCACGATGGCGGCGCCGAGCGTGATGCCGATGAGGGCGATCGTGTGGCCGGGCATCAGAAGGCCAGCCTCGCACCGAGCTGAATGATTCGCCTGCCGAACACCATCTGCTTTCTCCGAACGCGCACGCGGCGCTGCCCGCGAGCGGGACGACAACGAGAAGATAGAAAAACCTCACGAGGGAGCCGACCGACGAGCGAGGGGAGAAGGAAGTGGAGGAGAATCGAGCTAGAAGAGCTTCTCACCTGCCATCGCCGGCCAGGGACAGATGCATCGACAACAGGTCGACGCGACGGGTCGGCGACACCAGCAGGTATGAGCCAACATGTGGACCAGAGGTACTTACCACGGCCGACCCACGCGTTGTCAAGGAGCAGCTGTGGCGCTGAGCTCAAGAGCTTGTGAAACAACCCGTTAACCACGGAAGCCCACGGAGACCACGGAGAGAACCCTATTGTTCTCTGTGCGCTCTGTGAGCTCTGTGGTGAGCTGGTTAAGAGAGAATGGACAAGTCGGGCATCAAGAACTAAGGACGTCCCGTGATCATCTACGGCATCAATCCCGTTCTGGAAGCGCTGCGCGCCGGGCGCGCCGTGTCAGTACGGGCGGCAACCCGCCACGGCCCGCGCGTATCGGAGATCCTGCGGCTCGCACATGATCGCCGGGTTGAGGTTCGACATGTCGACCAGTCGGAGCTCGATCGCCTGACACGCGGCAGCCCGCATCAGGGCGTCATCGCGGAGCTGCAGCCGACGAGAGACCTTTCCGTCGGCGAGTTGATCCACGCGTCACCCGATCCGCTGATCGTCGTGCTGGACGGCATCGAGGATCCGCACAACGTCGGCGCGATCCTCCGATCCGCCGACGCCGCCGGTGCCACCGGGGTCGTTCGACAGAGCCGCCGGGCCGCGCCCCTCACGGGCGCGGCAGCCAAAGCGTCCGCCGGCGCCCTCAGCCACGTCCGCATCGCCACCGCAGTAAATGTCGCGCGGGCGATCGAGGAGCTGAAAGCCGGTGGTGTCTGGACGGTCGGACTCGATCAGCAGGCTTCCCAGAGTTGGTACGAAATTGATCTTCGCCTTCCAACGGCGATTGTCCTGGGGGCTGAAGGGACCGGCCTGAGACGTCTGGTCAGAGAACGCTGCGATCTGCTGGCCTCGATTCCGATGCAGGGCCAGATCGAGAGCCTGAACGTCTCGGTAGCCGCGGGAATTGTGCTGTTCGAGGCGGTTCGGCAGCGGCTGGGCAGCAAGGCCCGGGCACTCCGGGGACCATGAGGGGCAAAGAACAGGCGAAAAGAGGCCGATCGAGGGGGATGGCCGGTGCGGCAAAGTTTCCGGTCAATCCGCTTGCAGTTTGGCACAGTACGTGCTAACCTTGCGCCTTTCGGCTGGCTGGCGTAGCTCAGTCAGGTAGAGCAGCTGATTTGTAATCAGCGGGTCGGGGGTTCAAATCCCTCCGCCAGCTCCACCTGACCGGGCAGCGGGCCTCCAGCGCTTGGCAGTACGCAGGTGGCGCGCCAGCAGGACGACGGGCAACTCGCGACGCGGTCGGATGGACGTGCAGAGCGCCGCAAACCCGCAGAACGGTCTCAACGCATTCGGTTTTTCAGTAGCAATCATCTTACAAACTTCTGCGTGGGCGGCCGCCATGACGGCGAGCATCGCTCTGCCGCGAGCGGAATGAGGTGTGTCGGGGAGGTGGCGGAGCGGTCAATCGCAGCAGACTGTAAATCTGCCGCCCTAGCGGCTACGGAGGTTCGAATCCTCCCCTCCCCACCAAGAAGAATTGAAAGATTTGGTGATTGGCGATTTGGTGATTGACGACAGGTGGGTCGCTTCACGGCCGGCTTCTGATCAGTCGGATGACGGCGCCGAAGGCGCCCACCGGCTGGAAATCACCAAATCAGCAGATCACCAAATCACCAAATGGGATTGGCGGGAGTAACTCAGTGGTAGAGTCACAGCCTTCCAAGCTGTTGGTCGCGGGTTCGATCCCCGTCTCCCGCTCCACAAAAGCTCTCAGCTGTCAGCTCTCAGCTGTCAGCTTGTCTCGGGGTCGTTTGGTGAGGCTGGGAATCGGCTTGGGCTGATAGCTGAAAGCTGATAGCTGATAGCTGTTCGAGCCGATGTAGCTCAGTCGGCAGAGCGCGTCCTTGGTAAGGACGAGGTCACCGGTTCGATTCCGGTCATCGGCTCCAGCCTCCGCTCACGAGATTTGGGGAGTGAGCTTCGGCTGGCAAGCCAGAGAGGACGAAGCCGGTAGTGGGCAGTGTGCAGGATTGAAGATGAAACTCAGTGGCCGGTGGCCAGTCGCCAGTGGCCTGGACGAGTAGAGGATGTGAGAGTCTGAAAGGTTGCTGGCCGCTGGACACTGCCCACTGGCCACTACGAGGATCGACAGCAATGGCGAAGGAAAAATTTGATCGGAGCAAACCGCACGTGAACGTGGGGACGATCGGGCACATCGACCACGGGAAGACGACGCTGACGGCGGCGTTGACGAAGGTGGCGGCGGACAAGGG
>JACOUA010000296.1 GCA_016178075.1 Acidobacteriota bacterium | reverse complement strand
CCGCGGGGAAGATGTACTTCTGCAGCCACTCCATTAGCGCCAGATCGTCGGCGAGCCCGCGATAGAGGACCATCGGCGCATGCGTGTGCGTGTTGATCAGCCCGGGGAGGACGACCTGCCCCGTGGCATCGATGGTGTCGTTGGCCGAGTAGGCTCGACTCACGGTGTCCACCGGTCCCACGGCGACGATACGCTCACCCTGGACGGCGACCGCTCCCGGATTCAGGACCGTCCGGGGTCCGTCCATCGTCAGGACGATGCCGCCTCTAATGAGAAGGGAGGCCCTGCTCTGCTGGGTGGCGACGAGCCGCGGCGTGGCGACCGCACAACCGATGAGGAGCGAGATGGACAAGAACAAGAATCGTCTGCTCACGAGCGAATCCTAGCAGCTACGCTGCTTGTAGGTGTCAGTTTTCAGTCATCAGTCATCAGTTGTCAGTTCTTGAGTGCTCAGTCGTCAGCTCGCGCTTGCGCGTCTTTCCCGCCTGGTCGTTGCGAGCCATGGACTAACTGAAAACTGAGAACTGTGAACTGAACACTTGGGTTATAGTGGCTGGCCGTGCCGGTCCACATCGTCGAGCATCCGCTCGTGCATGCGACATTGACCGAGCTGCGCGACGTGACCACGCCGCCGGAAGACTTCAGGCGGCTGGCCAACCGCATCAGCGTGCTGCTCGCAGCCGAGGCGCTGCGCGATCTGCCGACGGACGCGATCACGGTGACGACGCCGCTCGCCGACGCCCCTGGCAGGCGGATCGCCCGCGACGTCGTCGTCGTACCGGTGCTGCGCGCCGGGCTCGGGATGCTCGACGCGGTCCTGCAGCTCGTCCCGAGCGCGAGGGTCGGTCACATCGGGCTGCAGCGCGACGAGATCACCGCCGTGGCGTCGCAGTACTACGCCAGGCTGCCTTCGAGGCTCGACAGGAGCTACGTGCTGATGATCGACCCGATGCTCGCGACGGGAGGAAGCGCTGTCGCAGCCATCGACCTGCTGCGAGGCGCGGGCGCGCACGACATCCACATTCTCTGCATCGTCGCCGCGCCCGAAGGCGTGGCGCTGGTCGAGCAGCGGCATCCGGACGTCCACATCTATACGCCGGCCGTCGACCGGAATCTGAACGCCCACAAGTACATCGTCCCGGGTCTCGGGGATTTCGGCGATCGCCTCTACGGCACGCTCTAGCGTGCAGGACTGACACATGACCAAGCAGTCTCGTGGCGCGGAGGGATCTCGCGATCGGCGGGCGCAGCCGCGAAGTCCGGACCCGCACTGGCGCACGGCGCTGACCGCGATCGAGCCCAACAAGATCCTCATTCGCGGGTACCCGGTTGACGAGCTGATGGGACGGCTCGACTTCGGCGAGGCGGTGTATCTGCTCCTGCGCGGCGAGCTGCCGTCGCCGTCGATCGGAAAGTTGATGGGCGCGGTGCTGGTCTCTTCCCTCGATCACGGCGTCACGCCACCGTCGACGCTGGCCTCCCGCAACGTCGCCACCACCGGCACGTCGCTCCAAGCGTGCGTCGCCGCCGGCATCCTCGGCTTCGGTCCGTATCACGGTGGCGACATCGAGTCCTGCATGCGGTTTCTGGACACGGGACTGGGGCTGGTTCGCAACGGAATGACCTATGAAGAGGCGGCTCACGAGGTGGTGGAGGCCTATTTGGAGGCCCCGCCGCCCGGATTCGGCCACCGGATCCACACGCAGGATCCTCGGACCGCGCGGCTCTTTCAGATGGCCCACGAGCTGGAACTCGACGGCGAGCATATCAGGATGATCGGCAGCGTCGAGCGCGTGCTGAACAGGCGGCACGGGAATGACGGCACGCAGCGGATTCCGATCAACGTCGACGGCGCGATCGCCGCCGTCTGCGCGGACCTCGGCTTCGATCCGGCCCAGGGCAATGCGCTCTTCATCATCTCGCGAGTGACGGGACTCGTCGGGCACGCCCTGGAGGAGCAGAGCCGCCAGACGCCGATGCGTCAGATCGATCCGAAGGATCTCATCTACGACGGTCCGGCCGATAGGCGTCTACCGGAGACCAGGAAGTGAGGCAGGCAAGCAAAGGCTGACAAGCCCCGGGCTTGTCAGCACAAGTTCCCGCTCGCGTGTTAGGCCCTTAGGGGATCGAAAGTGGCTTGCCAGCCGTAGCTCGCTCGCCGACGGAAACCTTCGCCAAGGCTTTGGCGGGCAGCCTTCGCGTGAGACCAACGTGAGCTCGCTTGGCCTGCCAACCGAAGCTCGCGCACCGTGCATGCGAGCGAAGGTTGGTGGGCGCTAGTGGATTCGAACCACTGACCTCCTGCGTGTGAAGCAGGCGATCTAACCGCTGATCTAAGCGCCCTACGACGTCTTCTTCAATTCCGCGATGAGCGCCGACAACATGGCGGAGTACATCGCGTCCGCGTCGGCGAAGGCCTTCATGTACTCGTCCTCGCTCATCTTCTGCTTCTTCCAGTCGCTGTCCAGGCGCAGCGTCTTTCCGCCGCTGTCGATCGAGTCGAACGGCTCCCCCTCTTCACGCTTTGCTTTCAACCCGTTCGCGCCGAGATCGTCGACAAAGACCTTGCTCTCGGGAACCGACGCGCTGTTCAGGTCGATATATACGCCCCTGTAGTCTTTCTGCCCCAGCTTCTCCGTGAGGAGCACCGGCACCGAATACCGTGCCGAGACGACCAGAAGCTGGGTCGGGAAGACCAGGGCGCCGACGAACTCGTCCTTGGCGCCGGGCTTCGGTGCGGCGATGCTGTCAAGCTTCTTCTGGTTCAGGAGATCCACCAGTTGTTTCGCGAGCGCGACCGATTTGGCCTCCTGCGCCTCGGCCAGTCCGGCCACGATCACGAGCGGCACAACCATCATGACCGCGCGACGAATGCGACGGGACAGAGGCTTCATGACAGGTATCTCCCCAAAGAAGTTGCGCGCGACAGCGTCTTCTTACCACCCGCTCGCGTGACAGTCAACCAATGAACAAAGCGTCCTCGTCCTCGACCCGTTCGCCGGGACGCCTCGCCGGCCCGAGACCACGTAGGGCCGCCAGCACGGTCTTGATCGCCACGATCAGGGCGGCCCCCTCGCGGACGGGCGCGACGACGGCATTCTGCACCATCGTCATGGTCTCCTGGAGACGCACCGACAGGTCGGCGAACAGCCGATCGAAGCGCTCCACCTGCGCGAGCGCCAGCGCCGCGGCGCGGCCCGCCGTCTGGCCAACCTCCGTCAGGTTCGCCAGCAACGGGCTGACCTCCTGCTCGATCTTGGTCGTGAGCTGGTCCACCCGGCGCGCCAGCTGCGCCATGTAGACGATCGCCCCCACCTGGATGGCAGCCATCACCACGACGGCGGCGGCGATGACGCCGAGAAACAGGTCGCTCACGCCTGCTCCTTCTGCCTCGCGTCGCGAAACGCCTCGCGGCCACGCTCGATGGCCTGCTCGACGTTCTGCTTCTGGCGCTGGAAGACCTCCCGGGCCTGGTCCGCCAGCTCCGTGGCACGATCGCGGCCCTCGCGGGCTTTCTCGCCCAACAGCTCCCGGGTTTCCTTCCCGGCGGCCGGCGCGAACAAGAGCGCCACGGCGGCGCCCGTGAACGCCCCGAGGATGAACGCCGTCAGGACGGCACTTCCTCCGTTGTCCTTCGACATGACGACCCTTTCACCTGGTCAACCCGTCACTGACGTCAACCCGTCATTGACAGAGTGACCGATTGACAGACCTTACCCGTTCCCCGCGGCCGCTAGAAGAGACTCACCTTCACGTTCAAGTACTTCCGCGGATCCTTCCGGATATCGCCGACGAGGTTTCTGAGCTCGCTGGCGGCAGCGTTCATGTTCTCATATAACTGTTTATCTCGCATCAGCTGGCCGACGGTCCCGCCGCCTTCGTTGATCTGGGCAATCAGCGCGTCGAGCCGATTCGCGACCGAATCGAACCGCTTGTACAGGGCCTCGTCCGTCATCAGCTTGCCGATCGTCCCTTCACCCCGATTGAGGCGCCCGGACATCGTCTCGAAGTTGCTGGTGGTCGCGGCCAGCGACCGCGCGAACGCGTCGTCGTGAATGAGGCGTCCCAGGCTCCCCTCGCCGGCGTTGAGCCGGCTCGTCATGGTCTCGAGATTCTTCAGAGAAGCCTCGAGCGCCCGATAGGCGGCGGGATCCTGCATGAGCCGGCCGAGCGTCCCGCGCCCCCGATTCAGATTGCGCGTGGCGTCCTCCGCGGCGGCGACGAACCGCTGCAGATTTTGGTAGAGCTCCTCATCGGTGAACAGCTTGCCCATCGTCCCTCGACCGGAGCGGACGTCGTGAAAGAGCGCGGTCGCCTCCGCCAGGCCACTCGTGGCTTTCGCGGCGACCTCCGCGAGGGCGACGGCGGGAGGCGCGCTGCGGAGGTACTCCCAGTTGCCGAGCGGCCGCCCCGCGGTCGACGCGGTGATGTCCACGACCGACTGACCGAGCAGCGACAGCGAGCCGATCGCCGCCACCGAATCGGTCGTGACGCGCGGCCTCATCGCGTTGTTGAGCTTCAAGACGACCTCGATGTCCGCGCCCACGAACGCCATGTCGTCGACCGAGCCGACTTCCATGCCCGCGACGCGCACCGGGGCGCCGGCCTTCAGCCCGACGGCGTCCTTGAAGCGCGCCTTCAAGTGGTACTGCTGCCAGAAGAATCCACCCTGGCCGCTCAGCAGGAAGATCGTGCCCGCCGCAATCGCGAGCGCCACCACCGCCAGAACGCCGATCTTGAGCTCGGAGAACGCCAACGAACGGGTGCGGGGCATGACAATCCTTCTTTATGAGAGAAACGCCTGCAGATACTCGTCTCGTGAATGCCGAAGCTCGCTCGCGTGGCCTTCGAAGACGAGGCGACCCTCGCGCAGCATCACGAACTCGGTCTCTTCGGCTTTGTCCGGGGAGGCCCTGACGACGCGGAAGCCGTCGCCGACTTCCCGGACCGCCTCGTGCTCCGCGATGTAGAAGGCGTCCCGGAGCTGGTGCGTGACCAGGATCGAGCTGACGTTCTCGAGATCGCGCAGCTTGACGATCTCCACGTCGACGGTCGTGGCGGTCAGCGGGTCCAGACCCGTCGTCGGCTCGTCGTACAGCAGGACGCCCGGCCGCGCGGCGAGCGCCCGGGCGATCGCCACCCGCCGTCGTTGCCCGCCCGACAGCTCCGACGGCATTCGGTCGATGAACTCGCCGAGCCCCACGAATCCCAGCACCTCGCGGACGCGCGCATCGACCTCCTCGAGCGGGATCCGGGTCTGCTCGTACAGCTTGAACCCGACGTTCTCCCTGACGGTGAGCGAGTCGAAGAGCGCGCCCTCCTGAAACACCATCCCCACGTTCGCACGAACTTCCATCAGCTCGCGCTCGGACATCTGATCGACGCGGCGCCCGTCCACCCGGATGACGCCGCCGTCGGGTCGGAGCAGCCCGAGAATCAGCTTGAGCATGATCGATTTGCCGGCGCCGCTCGCCCCGAGCACGATCTTGGTGTGGCCGGTCAGCAGCGTGAAGCTCACCTCGCGCAGCACGACCACATCGTCGAAGGCCAGCTGCACGCGATCGAACTCGATGACGGGGACGTCCCGATCCGTGCCGATCGGCGTCGCGGTCGCCGCGCGCGTGTCCGCGTTTCGAGGGCTCACGGCGTCAGTACATCAGGTAGACGAGCAGATTCGTCACGAAGAAGTCCACGGCCAGCACCGCCACCGATGCCGCGACCACCGCCCGGGTCGTGGCGCGACCGACGCCCTGAGTCCCCCCGCGCGTTCGCAGGCCCACGTGACACCCGATGCTGACAATCACGAACCCGAGGAAGAACGGCTTGATGAGCCCCATCCAGGCGTCCTGCAAGTAGAGGCCCTCCTGGACCGACGTCCAGTAGACGCCCGACCCGACCCCGAGCTGCATGTAGGCGACGAACCAGCCACCCGCCACCCCGGTGAAATCCGACACCACCGTGAGGAGAGGGACCATGAAGATACCCGCCAGGAAACGGGGGACGACGAGCTTGCGCACCGGGTCGGCGCCGAGCGCCCTGAGCGCGTTGATTTGATCCGTGACGGTCATCGATCCAAGCTCCGCCGCAATGCCCGACCCGACCCGACCCGTAATCATGAGCGCCGTCAACACCGGCCCCAGCTCCTTGACCATCGAGGCGCTGACGAGCCTGCCCACGACCGGGCGGGCGCCGAACTGATCCAGCGTCAACCCTGTTTGCAGTGCGAGAACCGCGCCGGTGAAGAGACCGGTCAGAATCACCACGGTCAGCGAGCCGACTCCAATCGCGTCGAGCTGCTCGACGATATCGTGGACGAAAAACGGCGGGCTGACCATCGCGCGCAAGGCGGCTGAACACAAGAGGACGTATTCCTGCACCTCGAGCAGGGCGCTTTTGATCCCCTTGTCGATGAGCTTCAGCACGCGATGGAGACACGTTCGTGGTGAGCCTGTCGAACCACGAACGTCGATGCTCTCCCGTTTCGGTTCGCCCGTCGACAGGCTCAGGGCGAACGGACGTGTCGCTCTAGGAGTTCAACTCCAACGTGCGCAGTGTTTTGATGCGGTCGCGGAGGTGAGCCGCCTTCTCGAAGTCGAGGTTGGCCGCCGCTTGGCGCATCTCCTGCGAGAGCTGGGTGATGCGCGCGTTGATCTCGGCCTGAGACCGGAAGATCTCCCGCTCCTGGCGCACCGCCGGCACCGTCAAGTAGTCGCGTTCGTACACGCTCGACATGACCTCGTCGATGGCCTTGACGATCGAGGCCGGGGTGATGCCGTGTTCCTGGTTGTACGCCGACTGCAGCTCACGGCGCCGCCCGGTCTCGGCAATCGCGGTCCGCATCGACTCGGTTTCGGTGTCGGCGTACATGAGGACGCGGCCGTTCACGTTCCGCGCGGCTCGCCCCGACGTCTGGATGAGCGAGCCCGCCGACCGCAGAAACCCCTCCTTGTCGGCATCCAGGATGGCGACGAGCGAGACCTCCGGCAGGTCGAGGCCTTCCCGCAGCAGGTTGATGCCGATGAGCACGTCGAACTCGCCGCGCCGCAGATCTCGGAGAATCTCGACCCGTTCCAGCGTCTCGATATCGGAATGCAGATAGCGCACTTTGACCCCGAGCTCGTGATAATACTGCGTGAGATCTTCGGCCATCCTCTTCGTGAGCGTCGTGACGAGCACGCGCTCGCCACGCTCGGCCCTGGTCCGAATCTCGCCCAGCAGATCGTCGACCTGGCCCCGGACGGGACGCACCTCGATCGGCGGGTCGGTCAGGCCGGTCGGCCGAATGATCTGCTCCACCACCACGCCCCCAGCTTTCGACAGCTCGTAGGGCCCTGGGGTCGCCGACACGAACAGCACCTGGCCGCAGCGCGCCTCCCACTCCCCGAAGCTCAACGGCCGGTTGTCCAGCGCCGACGGCAACCGGAAGCCGTATGCGACCAGCACCTCTTTGCGCGAGCGATCGCCGTGGTACATGCCGCGGACTTGTGGAACGCTCTGGTGACTTTCATCCACGATCAGGACCGCGTCACCCGGCAGGTAGTCGAGCAGTGTCGGGGGCGGCTCGCCAGGCGCGCGGCCCGTGAGGTGGCGCGAGTAGTTCTCGATGCCGTGGCAGTATCCGATCTCCCTGATCATCTCGAGGTCGAACATCGTCCGCTGATGCAGCCGCTGCGCTTCGAGCAGTTTGCCCTCGGATTCCAGCGTGCCGCGGTACTGCTCCAGCTCGACCTTGATCGATTCGACGGCCTGCTTCGTGCGATCGCGGGTGGTGACGAAGTGGGACTTCGGGTAAATCGCGAGCTTGTCGTGGTGCCGAATCGCTTTTCCAGTCATCGGATCGAACGACACCAGCTCGTCGACCTCGTCGCCGAAGAGTCCGATCCGAACAGCGTGCTCTTCGTAGGAGGGGTGAACCTCGATCAGATCGCCGCGCGCCCTGAAGGTGCCCCTGGCGAACTCGACGTCATTGCGCTCGTACTGGATCTCGACGAGCTTTCGCAGGATCTGATCCCGGGAGATCCGCTGCCCGCGCTCGAGCGGCAGCATCATGCCGTAGTACGCCTCCGGCGAGCCCAACCCGTAGATGCACGACACGCTCGCCACGATGATGACGTCGCGGCGCTCGAAGAGCGACCGGGTCGCAGACAGCCGCATCCGATCGATCTCGTCGTTGATTGTCGCTTCCTTCTCGATGTAGGTGTCGGTCGTCGGCACGTACGCTTCCGGCTGGTAATAGTCGTAGTAGCTGACGAAGTACTCGACGGCGTTCGTCGGAAAAAAGCGGCGAAATTCCTGGAAGAGCTGCGCCGCGAGCGTCTTGTTGTGCACCATGACCAGCGTCGGCCGGTTCACGCGCGCGATCGTCTGGGCCATCGTGTAGGTCTTGCCCGAGCCCGTGACGCCCAGCAGCACCTGAAACTTGTCACCGCGGTCGAGGCCCTCGACCAGCTCGTCGATCGCACGGCTCTGGTCGCCGCGCGGCACGAAGTCCGACGTCAGCTCGAATCGATCGTAGACGGACAAGGTGCGGGTGGGAGATGTGGCGGTCTGGCGATTCATTGCGGGCCGGGAGCGCGGGATTCGCGGTAGGGCGCAAAGTAGCCGCGACGGCTTCTGAGCTTCACGTTCCTGAGATCTTTTCGGGTCAGCTTGATCTCGACGTCGCGCCAGGTCCCGTCCGCTTTCTGATTCGTCGAGACGTACCCGAGGATGTACTGGGATCGGATGTCGGCCAGCACCTTCTCGTAGGCGCCCTCCAGATCGTCGGCGACATTCGGGAAGAACGCCTGGCCGCCGCTCTGCTCCGCGATCTGCTGCAGCTTCATCTGCTGCTCCATCCTGGTCGAGCTGGACTGGTGCGCCAGGAACCCCACGACATACGCCGTCACGTCGGACGCCTTCAGGAGGGTGATCGTGTCGCTGAAGCTGATGTGACTGCGGGTATCCCCGCCGTCGGTGTAGAGCACGAGCACCTTGCGACCGTCCTGGCTGCTCGCACCGTCGAGGTAGACGCCGAGCGCATCGTACAACGCCGTCCACCCGTCCGCTTTTCTGGCCCGGATCCGCTCCACCACCCTGGGGAAATCGTCCTGGCCGTACCGAAACGCCCGCACCTCGGTGTCGAAATCGACGACGGTCATATCGGCGGCGCGGGGCAACAGATTCAGGAACTTGATTGCCGCGCTCTTCGACTGCCGCATGTCCTCTTCCATGCTGCCGCTCGTATCGAACAGCAGGCCCAGGTGCATCTCGGGTCCCGCCACCTCGTCGTCGCCCCGCGCGAAGAACTTGATCGTCTGGCCCCGACCCTCTTCGGTGATCGAGAAGTCCTCGGCCCTCAGGTCCGTGATGAAGCTGCCCTTCCGGTCCTGGACCACGACGCCGAAGCTGACTAGATCGACCGCGCTGCGGAACGTCTGCGCCCAGGCGATCGTGGAAAGCCCCAGCAGGAGGAGGACGCGTGCGGTGATGACTGCTCGCATGGATCGCACCTCGCGTCGCAACATCATACCAGCCATGTTGTGCCGAATCAGCGCAGCGAGCGTGAGCGAGCCGCGGCAGGCGGTGGAGTCGGGCCCCACCGCGAACTGATTATTGAGGCGTATAATGACGGGTTGTCTGCCATGGGTTCCGGCTCCTCATGAGGTGTCTGGCCGTCTGCCACACGGAGCTGGTCATCAGGATGCTCGACGAGATCCTGCTGCCCAGCTTTGAAGTGGACGTGCTCGTCGACAGCCGCAGCCTGGCCCGCCGGCTCCACGAATCGGGCGTCAAGGTCACGGTCGGGGACCTCCGGCGCACCGAAACGTATCTGAAAGCCGACCTCTCTCCCGCGACCTGCGTCATCGTCGAGGATGACGGGCGGCGGAGCCTCAAGCGCGTGATCCAGCCGATCCGGGACGCCGGAGGCACCCTGATCTACGTGCTCGGTGTCGGCGCCGCCATGGCGAGCAAGCGGGAGGAAGAGCTCCGCTCGCAGTTCCCCGAGGTGTCGTACCTCTCGATGTCGGAGCTCTTCGGCGGCCCGCTCGTCACCGAGGTCAGCCGTTCGCTGACGCGCGCGCGCGTGCTGCAGTACCAGCGCTACTTCAGCGACGCCGACCGGATCCTCATCCTGCTTCACAACGACCCCGATCCGGACGCCCTGGCCAGCGGCCTGGCTTTGCGGAACCTGCTCCGGCGCACCAAGACGACCGCGATCCTCGGAGCGCTCCAGGGGGTGACGCGGCCGGAGAACCTGCGGATGGCGAACATGCTGGACATCCAGGTGGAAGCCGTCCGGCCGGAAACGCTCGTCGAGTTCGAACGGCTCGCGATGGTGGACGTCCAGCCGCACTACTTCGGTGGGTTGATCGACCGGGTCGATCTCATCATCGATCACCACCCGCCGCAGCCCGGCTACAGCGCCGTCTTCAGGGACATCCGGCCAGACTACGGGTCGACCTCGACGATCCTGACCGAGCACCTTCGGGCGGTCGACGCCAACATCTCCGAGCGCACGGCCACGGCGATGCTCTACGCGATCAAGTCGGACACGCTGTTTTTCAACCGACAGGCCAATCGCGTCGACCTCGAGGCCTTCTCGTTCCTGTATCCGCTCGCCGACGCGGCGATGATCCGGAAGATGGAGGGCGCCGAGATCACGCTCGAGCGGCTCGACTATGTCATCAAAGCGCAGCAGGGCGGCCGACTGGCCGAGCAAGTCTTCTGCGCGTTTATCGGCGTGACGCCGCGCGAGGACTTCATCCCGTACGTGGCCGACTTCTACCTGCAGCTCGAGGACGTGAAGTGGACGATCGTCGCCGGCATCGTCAACGACGCGCTGGTCGTCTCGGTCAGAAACCTCGGTTACACGCGGAATGCCGGCGAGTTCGTGCGCAAGTTCTTCTCAGAGCTGGGGAACGCCGGCGGACACCGGGCGATGGCCAAGGCGGTCGTCCCGCTGCACGCGTTTCGCGACAAGTTCGGCGATCTCACCGGCACCGAGATCAACGACAAGATCCTGCAGTTCGCCCTCCAGTTCCTCCACGAGCACATCCCCGCCGAACGACGCAAGGAACCAGTGAGGATCTGATCGAGATAGCTCTCAGCTATCAGCTTTCAGCGGCCGGCCACCTCGTCTGCCCGGAGCGTGACGACGGGATCAATGACGCGCCGGACCGCGTCCTCGTATCCACGCTGCATCAGCTCGTCGAGCGCGTGACGCCGGTCCGACCGCGGGTCGTAGGCTCCGGCGAAGTCGAACGGCCCGAGCGGGTTGTGATGAGGCCTGACAATGAAGACGCGGAGACGGGCTGCTTTCGCCTGCACGTCCCTGAGCGCGGCTGCTTCGGCCGACATCAGGCAGTCGCCGAAGCGGCCGAGTCGATCGGTCCGGGCGGCCCGCAGGTTGTGGGGCCCGATGGGCTCGGGTGACGCCGAGGCGATGATGAGTTGCTCGGCGCCCGTGCGAACGACCTCCTCGACGAGCCGCACGAGGGACCCAACCCGCTGAACGACGTAGTGAGATTCGCCACGCCACGCAGACTCCACAGGAAACGTGATCACGTGCGGGTCGGTCACCAGCGGTACCCGAAGCGCCGCCGTCAGGACGTCGATCGCGCGATCCCGCAGGCCGCCGGCGAGGTCGAATGCCTCGGCCGATCGACTGGCCGGATCGTGGTCGCGCGGTTGGAAGAAGTCCCGGCGACGCGCCTCGGCGAGCAGACCGAACACGAGGTCGCGCTGCGCATCGAGATCGTGAACCGTCAGGACCAGCTCGCGAAAGCCGGGCTGGCCGAGGTTCTCGAGCAGCAGCTCGGCCGCGCGCGCGCCGAGCTCGCCGTCCGAACCTCCCCGACTCCCCGCGCCGCTCGACACCAGCGTCCACAAACGCGCGACGAGCCGCCCCGTCGTCTTATCGCAGTCGAGCGGTGGCCCCGTGACGCGCCGCCAGACGCGCTCACGGGCCCGCCGGCGGGGATCGGAACGGCCACCAGATCGATTCCAGAGTCGCCGCAGCCGCCATCCCCGCGTCCGCTTGTAGAAGTGCCGCACCTGTGGCGGGCGCCACGGACCGTCGGACTCCCAGAGGGCCGCTGCTCCGTCGAGGGCCGCAAACAGCGCCCCGATCGCGCCCACGCCGTCGCCCGCGACCAGATCGAATCTGACGCTCGACTCGTGCAGCGCGCGCAGGACGCCGGCGTGATACGCCCCCGCCGTGCCCGTGCCGGTCAGCACCAGGGCGGTCCGGAGCCGAGGGGAATAGGGGGAGGGGTCGCGCGGCAGGCCGATGAAAGGCTCACCCAACGGCGTCACGCTCCATCGTGGACAGTCAGGAGCCGGACGATTTCGAACTCGCGGAGGCCCTTGGGCGTCTGGACCTTTACCTCGTCGCCGACCTGCTTGTTGAGCAGCGCCTTCCCGATCGGGGAGCTCGTCGAGATGAGCCCCTTCGCCGCGTCGGCGTCTTCGGGCATGACGAGCTGGTAGATGATCTCTTCGCCGCCCGTTTCCCGAAGGTGAACCCGCGATCCGAATCCGGTCCGATCCCGCGGAATCCGGTCGAGGTTGACCATCGCCACCTCCGCCATGCGCTTGCGCAGCATCGCGATGCGGACCTGCAAGTAGGTCTGGCGTTCCTTGGCCGCCTGGTATTCGGCGTTCTCGCGCAGGTCGCCGAGCTCGCGCGCGCGCTGGATTTCCTTCGGCAATTCGGTCTTCAGCTCACGCTCGAGCGACTGAATCTCGTCTTCGAAGCGCCGGAGGAGCGGTGACTTCGACATGATCGCAACAGAATGTTGTGCGAGCGCAGCGATTTTAACACATCTGCTATGCTCTGCCGGTCGTGCGAGAGCCCACATTCACGAGCGCGCGAGCGATCTCGAGCCGCCAGAACCCGCTCGTGAGGCGGTTCCACGCAGCCGCTCGCCATCGCGCGTCCGGTGATCCCGCGATCGTCCTCGTCGGCGCACGTCTGGTCGCCGACGCGGAGGCCGCGAGCGTCGAGATCTCGCACGTCGTGTTCTCACCTGACGCGCTGGACGCCGAGGCGCGGCGGACGATCGAGCGTGTCGAGCGGGCAGGCGCGTTCGTCGCGAGCGCGACCGATTCGGTCATGGCGGCGGTCAGTCCGACCAGATCGACGTCCGGGGTCGTGGCGCTCGCGAAACGGCCCGTGTACGACCTCGCGACCACGTTGCGCCGCGTGCCGCAGCTGGTCCTGCTCGTTGTCCGCGCGCAGGATCCGGGCAACGTCGGCGCCCTGGTGCGATCGGCTGAAGCCGCCCACGCCAGCGGCGTCATCGTCTCGGCCGCGAGCGCCGACCCGTTCGGATGGAAAGCCATCCGGGGGTCGATGGGCAGCGTGTTTCGTCTGCCGACCGTGATCGCCGAAGAGCCGGTTGACGTCGTCCGCATGGCGCGCCAGCAGCATCTTCGAATCCTGGCAGCGGCACCACGGCACGGGCAGCCTATCTTCGACGCGAACCTCCTCAGTCCTTTGCTCATCGTGCTCGGCGGTGAAGGTCCAGGACTGACTCCAGAGCTCATCGGGATGGCGGATGAGGCCGTCACGATCCCAATGCGCGGAGGGGTCGAATCCCTGAACGTCGGCGTCGCTGGTGCGCTCCTGCTCTATGAGGCCTTCCGCCAGCGGCGCGCGAACGCGGTGCGAGTGGACCGTATCGGCGGGCTTTAGCCGTGCTTGCACGGCTCGAGTCTGTGCAAATGTGTCACGTGTTGCCGCGCAAGCTCGGCTTAGGGCAGTTTTCAGTTCTCAGTAGTCAGTTTTCAGTTCGGATCTCGCCCGCAAATAACTGAAAACTGATGACTGATAACTGAGAACTACGCTACAGCGAAGTGAAAAACGCTGTAGGCGGCCGCAAAGCGGCCGCTAGTACCGAAGCTTCGCGGTCCATCAGTCGTCGATGTCAGGCGAAGCTTCGTTACTGACGATGGGCCTTTTCGACAGCGATGAGCGTCAGCCGGCCAAACCGGCGACACCCGCCCCGCTCGCGGAACGGATGCGGCCGCGATCGTTCGACGAGTTCGTCGGCCAAGAAGCGATCCTGTCGCCCGGCGCGCCGCTTCGCGAAGCCATCGAGCAGGATCGCGTGCAGTCGCTCATTCTGTGGGGCCCGCCGGGATCCGGCAAGACGACCCTGGCCCGGATCATCGCCCGCGTCACGCACGCTCGGTTCGTGGCCTTCAGTGCGGTGCTCTCCGGAATCAAGGACATCAAGGAGGTGATGGCGGAGGCCGAGCGCAGCCGGCGACTGCAGGGCCGGCGCACGATCGTCTTCGTCGACGAGATCCACCGGTTCAACAAGGCGCAGCAGGATGCGTTCCTGCCGCGCGTCGAGGCGGGAGATATCGTGCTGATTGGCGCGACGACCGAAAACCCATCGTTCGAGGTGATCTCGGCGCTCCTGTCGCGCTCGCGCGTCTACGTCCTGAAGCCGCTCGCGGAGGCTCACGTCCGTCAGATCCTCGACCGCGCCCTCTCGGATGCCGAGCGAGGCCTGGGAGCCCAGGACCTCGACGTCGACGAGGACGCGATGATGACCATCACTCGGCTGGCCAACGGCGACGCGCGCGTGGCGCTCAACACTCTCGAAGCGGCGGCCGCGGCCGTGAAGGGGCCGAGCGAAGCCGGCCAGCGACCCAGGGTCGAGCGCTCGCTCATCGAGCAGGTCTTGCAGCGCCGATCGCTTCTGTACGACAAGGCGGGTGAGGAGCACTTCAACCTCATCTCCGCGCTCCACAAATCGATGCGCAACAGCGACCCGGACGCCGCGGTTTACTGGCTCGCACGAATGCTCGAGGCGGGCGAGGATCCGCTCTACATCGCTCGGCGCCTCGTGCGCTTTGCGTCCGAGGACATCGGCAACGCCGATCCGCAGGCGCTGTCGCTGGCGGTCGCGTCGAAGGACGCCACGCACTTCATCGGCATGCCCGAGGCAACGACCGCGCTGGCGCAAGCCGTCATCTATCTGGCGACCGCCCCCAAGAGCAATGCCGTGTACACGGCATACACAGCCGCCGCGGAAGATGCGCTCCGGGACGTCGCCGAACCGGTGCCGCTTCATCTGCGAAACGCCCCCACCGGGCTGATGCGCGAGGTCGGGTACGGACGCGGCTACAAGTACGCCCACGACGACGAGGCCGGCGTCTCGGACATGGAGTGTCTGCCGCCGTCGTTGCGCGACAGACGGTACTATCGGCCCACCGATCGAGGATTCGAGGAGGCGATCAAGAAACGGATCGAGGGGTGGAGCAGGGCCAAACGGAGCAAGTGAAGCGATCGGGGATCTGGCGTGGGCGGTCGGGAAAGGCGCGAATTCTGCCTTCGTCTTTTCCGATCCCCGACCCTCGGCCCCCGATCGCTACAGCGTTTTTCACTTCGCTGTAGCGTAGTTCTCAGTTATCAGTCATCAGTTTTCAGTTATTTGCGGGGGAGATCCGAACTGAAAACTGCGCTAGTTCGCACTCAACAGATCGGGCACCCGCCGGAACATCTCACGCCTGAGCGGGAGGATGAACGAAAACCGGAAGTCCCCCTGCATCCGCCCCACCGGAATCCCTACGAGCTGACCGTGACGATCCAGCACGCCGCCGCCCGATACGCCCGGATGCCCATCGGTGAGGCAGGTGACCAGCCCATTGCTGGTGCGCTGACCCACGTAGCCGGTCGCGAGGATGATCCCTTTCGAGTAGTCGTTCCCCAGGCGGAAAATCGGATCAGCGAAATCGAACGCATAGCCGGGCTTCACCGAGAGCGCCGGCAGATCGATCGGCTCGTGCACCTTGATGATGGCCCAGTCGCCGGGATCGACCTCCGACTGCGCCTCGCCCACATCGACCACGCGAGCGTTGAGCGCCTGTTTTCCGTACATCACCTTGACCGAGACGATCTGTCGACTGGATGAGCGGCCGTTGGACCCTTCCTCGGCGGGATCGGAAAGCGCCACCACGCCATGCTTGACCGTGATGAAGTAGCCGCTCCCCAGATAGCCGGCGGTCCCGTAGGAGCTCTTGCCAAGATTGTCGTACGCGTACAGCTCGACGAAACTGTCTTTCCGAGCGCGCAGCAACTGCAGGGGCAGCAGCCCCATCTCCTCCCGGAGCTGGCGCTTCACGTCCTCGATGATCTCGGCGCGCAGCTGCGGCGAGGCGGGAAGACTCGCCGTCTCCGGGATCGTCCCGGTCGTGCCGAACGGTCGCGCGGTCTGCGTTTGGCGCATCGCGACGACCTCCGCGCGCAGCGCACGAAGCCGGGCGTCCGCCTCGACCGCCTGCTGATCGGACGCGCGCCCCGCGCTGAACGCGCCAAGTCCGAAGAACGCGAAGGCCACGAGGACCAGGCCGGAGACGGCGGCGGCGCGGCACACAGACATCATCAAACACACCTTTCGAACGCCAGCCGTGCTTGCCCAGTTTGGCGTGGCAAGCCACGTTCACGCGCATCGCGAATGCCGTGGCCCGAGCCGCCTGAGTTTTTGACGCATTGAGGTTAGGCTCGGCCGCTCCGCGGCCGAGTCTTCAGTAACGAAGCTTCGCCGCAGCGAAACTCGTTACTACTCATCGATTTTTGGGCGAAGCTTCGTTACTGAGAGGCTCGAATCTACCCGCGCGACCTCAGCAAGTCAAGCGCGCCGCCCGACCGCGAACTTCACCAGTCCCCATCCGCCGACGAACACCGCGATCCCGACACCGAAGAGCTGAGGGTTCGGACCGAACGGTCTAGCTGTGAAGAGCGCCACGAGCAGCAGCCACATGGCGAGAAGCTGCAGGAGCCGCCCCAAGCAGTAGACCGTCCAACCGGCCAGCGACATCGGTCGATGGCCGCGTTCCTGGATCTTTTCGGGTGGTGACTGCGGGTCCTTCACAGCCTTGCGATGGCGGGTGAAGACGTACCGAAGAGCTTCGAACAATGCAGAGGTGGGGCCGGCGGCGAGGGCGCCGGCCTTGTCTCGCCATTGCCCGGCGTCAGAGCTTCTTCAGATCCGCTGAAAGTTTCGCTCGAGCTCGCGTCGGGTCAGCCGCAGCATCACCGGCCGGCCGTGCGGACACACGGTCGAATACGCGGTCTGACGGAGTTCTTCCAGAATATGCATCATCTTCTCCGGCGTCAGTCGGAAATTCGCTTTCACGGCCGCGTGACACGCCGTCGTCGCCGCGATGCGCCGCAGACCGTCCTGCACCTGACGGCCGCGATCCAGACCCTCGAGATCGTCCGCCAGCGCACGAATCGCGGCCGCCGCGTCGCCGGCCCCCAGCAGGGCCGGAACCGCCGACACTCGAACACTGGCGCCGCCGAACTCCTCCAGGTCGAACCCCAAGCGCTCCAAATCGGCGCGGTGGCTGACCAGGGCCTGCCGCCCGCTTGGCGCGAGCTCGACGAGCAGCGGCTCGAGCAGCCGCTGACTCTCGAGACGACCGGTCGTCAAACGCTCCAACAGCCGTTCGAACAACACCCGTTCGTGTGCGACGTGCTGGTCGATGATCGCGACGCCCTCGTCGTCCACGGCAATGATGAAGGTGTCGCGAAACTGCCCCAACGGGATCAGCGGCTTCACGAGCACCGCAGATACGTCCAGTCCACCCGATGCGACCGTGGTCTCGGCGTGATCTGCCTCTGGCGCGCCGATTGTGGCGGTGCGGGCGCCGGCGATCGTTTCGAGAATGCCTGGAATCGACACAGAGCGCAGCGCCTCGATCCCAAGCGGCGCCGCCACCGGCCTGAGCTGAAGCTGCGGTGCCGGCCCTTGTCCGAGCGCCGCCATCACGGCGCGGCGCACGACCTCGTGCACCAGCGATTGATCCCGAAACCGCACCTCGGCCTTCGTCGGGTGCACGTTCACGTCGACGGCGTCCGGGCTCATCTCCAGAAACAGGTGCACCTCCGGACTTCGCTCCTTGATGGAGGCCGTGCTATAGGCGTCGATGATTGCGTGGGCGATCGTCCGATCCTTGACGATGCGGCGGTTGACGAAGACGTGTTGCGGCCCCCGTGTCGGCCCCTGCTCCACCAGGGCCGCGACGAAGCCGCTGAGGCTGATGCTGCTCCCCTGCCGCTGGATCGGCACAAGGTCGGTGCGCTCCCCGAACACCTGATAGAACCGCTCCCCGGTCGATCGCGCGGGTGGAAATCCGAACAGCTCACGGCCCGCGCTCTTCAACGCGAATCCGACGAGCGGGTAGCCGAGCGCCAGCTGGGTGACGATGCGTGAGACCTGCGCGGCTTCGGCGGCGTCCGACTTGAGGAATTTCCGGCGGGCCGGAAGATTATAGAAGATGTCGGCGACCTCCACGAGCGTGCCCTGAGGCATCCCGACCTCGCGCTCAGACGCCACGGTGCCGCCATTGACCTTGATCTCGGTGCCGCTGTCGCGCCCGGCCGGTCGCGTGCGGAGCATGAAGTGGGAGACCGACGCGATGCTCGGGAGCGCTTCGCCTCGAAAGCCAAGCGTCCGAATCGCAGCGAGATCGTCCGAGCTGGCGATCTTGCTCGTCGCGTGCCGCTCGATGGCGAGCCGCGCGTCCTCCGGCTCCATCCCTTCGCCGTCGTCTTCGACGCGCACCAGCCGCTTGCCCCCGAGCTCGATCGTGACGGCGATGCGCGTGGCGCCGGCATCCAGCGCGTTTTCGATGAGCTC
>JACOUA010000113.1 GCA_016178075.1 Acidobacteriota bacterium | reverse complement strand
GGGCAGCGGTTCGTCACGATGGTTCCGATTTCAACGGGAGTGGTGAACCTCCGTGTCGCCCCGTCGCCGAAACCGTCGGAAGGAACCTCCGTTCTGAAACCGTCGTGATGAACCCCCGTTCTGAACCACCGAGACGCTTATAATCGGGTCTTGTGGCTCGCACCACACCCCAGAACCCCATCTCCACGCCGGAGCAGCGGGCCGAAGCCTTTGCCCGACTGTTCGAGGCCGTACACGAGGGCGTCTACATCGGCATCCTCGGCGCGGAGGAGGACTGGACGCTCGCCGCGAATCCCCATCTGAAATTGATCTTCGGGTGCACCGTCGAGACGCCCGAGCAGCAGATTCGGCCGTTCGACGGCCCGCGCTTCTTCGACGCGCACGCCAAGCCTGCGTTCGTCGAGCGTCTCCGTCGCGACGGGGCGGTCACCGACTACCTCCTGCGTCTCAGACGCGCGGACGGCGGATCGGTCTGGGTGGAGGTGACGGCGCGGGCCGAGCCGCCCGCTGCCGACGCGACGATGCGAATCGAGGCGCTGATTCGCGACGTCAGCGATCGCAAAAAACTCGAGGATCAAGCGCGCGATCTGTATCACCAGCTCCTGCAGGCGGAAAAGCTTGCGGCCCTCGGCCAGACGATTTCCGGAGTCGCGCACGAGCTGAACAACCCGCTGGCGACCATCCTGACCTGGGCCGAGCGGCTGGCCCGTCGCAGTGTGGACGACGGGACGAAGCGCGGGCTGGAAGCGATCCTCAGCGAGTCGGAGCGCGCGGCCCGGATCGTCCGCAGCCTGCTGACCTTTGCGCGCAAGCGTCATACGACGCGCGCGATGGTGGATTTGAATCACGTCGTGCGCGAGACGCTCTCGCTTCGCGCGTACGAGCAGCGGGTGACGAACATCACGGTCATCGACGCGCTCGCCGCCGGCATCCCACAGGTCTTCGCCGACGCCCATCAGCTCCAGCAGGTCCTGCTCAACCTCATCATCAACGCGGAGCAGGCGATGCTGTCCGCCAACGGCCGCGGCACCCTCGTCGTCCGCACGTTCCACGATCCCGAACGTCAGGTCGTCGTGCTCGAAGTCAACGACGACGGCCCGGGCGTGCCGGACGAGGTGCAAAGCAAGATTTTCGACCCGTTCTTCACGACGAAGGAAGTGGGAAAGGGGACGGGGCTCGGACTGACCGTCGCGTACGCGATCGTGCAGGAGCACGGTGGCCGCCTGTGGCTCGAGTCGCGCCCGCCGAAGGGCGCGTCGTTCTATGTGGAGCTGCCGGCGAGCGCCGGGAAGCTGCGGCAGACGGCGGCGCCGCCGCAAATCCAGCCGCTCGAAGCTACGCGCGCCGCCAACGTCCTGGTTGTGGAGGATGAGCCGGCGCTGGCCGCGGCCGTCTCCGAAGGCCTCACGGACGCCGGCTTCACAGTGGACCGCGCGGGCGACGGCGAAGAAGGTCTCGACCGCGTCCGCGCGAAGAATTACGACTTGATTGTCTGCGACCTGAAGATGCCGCGCCTCGACGGCATGCAGTTCTACCGGGCCATCGCCGCCACCGCGCCCGACTTGGCGCACCGCGTCATCTTCGTCACTGGCGACGTCGTCGGCACGGAAGCCGAGCGGTTCCTCGAAGAGAGCGGCTGCCGCTGGCTGGCGAAGCCGTTCAGGCTCGGCGACTTGCTCCGGGTCGCCCGTGATGTCCTCGGATAGCGGAGCACCACCACCGACGGCACCACTTCGTGCAGCGTCTCGGCCCTGATCTCGGGCCGGACCGCATCGGCCGCCATCGTCTTCGGCAGCTCGACGGACGTGTTGCGGCGGCGCTGCTCGAACGCGATGACCTCGGCCTTGATCGCGGCCATCGCCTGGTGCGGGTTCACAGCCGGGCCCAGCGCCGTGCGCAGCCGCTGGATGGCGCGCGCGTGAAGCTGGGACACCCGAGATTCGTTGACGCCGAGCTCAGCGCCGATTTGCTTCATCGTCGCTTCTTGATAGTAGTAGAGACCGATCAGCTTGCGCTCGCGCGGGGGAAGGGTTTGAATCGCGGTGCGGACGCGTCCGTTCGTCTCGTGCCGCTGATACGCGGCGTCCGGGGCTTCCGGCTCGGACGGGAGGAGCGCGGGCGGCAGATTCGCTTCGTCGATCGAGTCGCTCGTCGCCAGCGGCGAGGTCGACTCGATGGTGTTGATCCGGACAATCGTCCGCTCGAGGCGCTTCTCGTCGGTGCCGACGCGCGCGGCCAGGTCGGCCATCGACGGCTCGTGGCCCAACTCGTTCCTGAGCGCCTCACGCGCCGCCTCGAGCTCGCGCCGCTGGCGTCGCACCCCGCGGGGCCAGGCCTCGCGCCGGAGCGCATCGATCATCGCGCCGCGGACGCGGCGTTCGGCGAAGGTCTCGAATTTGATCCCGCGGCCCTGGTCGAACCGCTGCGCGGCGTCGATGAGTCCCAGCACCCCGTCCTGCACCAGGTCGCCGATGTCGATCGAGTGCGGCATCGACGCCGCCAGTCGGCGCGCGAGCGCTTCGACAAACGGAAGGCCGGATACGACGCGCTGGCTTTCGCTGGAGAGCAGGGGGTGCCCGTTCATTGCAAAGTCTCCTTCGCTGTCGCCTTGGTTCGTCCCAGGATTGAGCGGTGGCTGCTCGCCGTTGTGCGGCTCCGACCACCGGAGTGCGTGACGGGCCGGCTTATCGCAACGGCAGTGCCATCCCGCTTGTTCCCGGAACTTTCGTGAAGAACACCCGGCTGCGAGAGACCTTAAATACGTGTCAGTGAAGGGTTTCTCATGGGAGAGATGTCGCACCCAATCTCGCAGCCGCAGGCAAGCGTGAGAGGCAAAAAACGCCAAGGGCTTGACGCGTCGACGCGTCGATCGCCAAAACCCTGACGCGCGCTGGGGTCAGGTGCCCTTCGCTCGCGGTGATGGAATTCCTTCTACCGCCTGAGGTTAGCCGAGTGGCGATTTTTTGGAATGCGGACCGCCGCAGACGCGAACCCGTGTGCGCAGGTGTGAACAGGCGTGCCGCACAATCGCACGCGCTCAGAGCACACGGCGATTGATTCGGTAGGATTGGGGGCGAGCCAGCGAACAACCGCTCAAAACCGTGCAGATGTTGCGTCGGGATCTTGACGAGGTGCGGATTCTCGGGGCCCTCAGCGCAATCCGACCGTGCGTCGCCGGATCTCGCCCGTGGTGCTCATGGCCTCGAGCGCGCTTTTCACGAGCTGCGTCGATCGGGCGCGATTCAAGTCGTCTACGGATTTCGCCTCGAGCAGTTCGGCGTGGGACAGGATAATCCCGAGTTGGTTGTTCAGCTTGTGAAACAGCAGCCGCAGCTCGGTGAGCTCGTCTGCCGCGGGCGTGACGGGCATGGTCTGCGCGATGACGTCCATGAACGGCGGCCTCTCAGCCTACAGGCGTCCAGCGGGCCGCGCGTGTGCCGGCCCAAGCTTCTGAACTTGGTCTCCGATCGAAGGGCCGGACTCGCGAGCCGGCCCGATCCGATCAGGAAAGATTCCGAGGGGCTGCGCTCAGGTTCTCAGTGACCTGACCGCCTGTCGCGTTGGGCTGCCGCCAGAGGCTGTCGACGAAGATCCGCACCGACCCGCCGGCCGTGCGAACGTATTCGACTTTGCCACTGGTGATCCAGTTGTAGATGGTTCGACGGCTCACCCCAACGAGGTCGCACGCCTTCATGATAGAGACAGCTTTTCGCTCCACAGGTGTTCTCCCTCCGGCACAGTCTATCGGCGTTCTGCCGAAGCGACTGTAGCGACAAGGATTGTAGCTTTACGGCTGAGAAAGCGGCGGCGGCTTGACGCCATGGCGGTTCAGCAGTCAAAATACCGACGCTTCGATGTCCGAAACCCCCAAACATGTTCTCCTCGTTGAAGATGAACCGCTTCTGCGGGAGGCGGTCGCCGAGCAACTCATGGACCATGGCTTCCAGGTGGAGCAGGCCGCCACGGGGGAGGAGGCGCTGGACCGGCTAGCCGAGTTCGCCTTCGACATCGTCATCACGGATCTGAGGCTGCCGGGGATTGACGGCCGAAAGGTCATCGAGGGCGCGCGCGAGCTCTTCCCCGACATCATCGGCATCGTCGTGACGGGGTACGGCACGGTCAAGGACGCGGTCGAGGCCATCAAGGGCGGGGCGGCCGATTTCATCACCAAGCCTTTTCAGTTCGACGAGCTGCTGCACGTGCTCACCGTCGCCCTTGAGCAGCGCCGGCTGCGGTCGGAGAACGCGTACCTCCGATCGCAGCTCGAAGAACGGTATCGGTTCGAAGGCATCGTCGGGCGAAGTGCCTCGATGCGGGATCTTTTCCAGCTTCTCGAAACAGTGGCGCCGACCAACAGCACGATTCTGGTGACCGGCGAAACCGGCACGGGGAAAGAGCTGGTCGCGAAGGCGATTCACCACAACAGCGCGCGGCGCTCGCATCGGTTCGTGGCGCTCAACTGCAGCGCGATTCCGGAGACGCTCCTGGAGGCGGAGCTGTTCGGTCACGTGCGCGGCGCCTTTACCGGCGCCGTCGGGACCCGGATGGGCCGGCTCGAGCAAGCCCACAAAGGCACGCTGTTCCTCGATGAAGTCGGGACGATGAGCATGGCGCTGCAGATGAAGCTGCTGCGCGTCCTGCAGGAGCGCGAGTTCGAGCGGGTGGGCGACGTGCATTCGATGAAGGTCGACGTGCGGGTCATCGCCGCGACCAACTCGGATCTGTCCCGCATGGTCGCGGGCGGGGCGTTCCGGGAGGATCTGTTCTATCGCCTCAACGTGATTCCCGTGCACTTGCCGCCGCTCCGGGAGCGGAAGGAAGACATCCCATTGCTGGTGCACCATTTCCTGCAGAAGCTCGGGCAAGAGCTGCTGCCGCCCAAGCCGGGGCCGCTTTCGGTCTCGCAGGAGGGGATGCGGCGCCTGATGTCCTACGGCTGGCCGGGCAACATTCGGCAACTGGAAAACACGCTCGAGCGGGCCGTGGCCCTGAGCGGCGCCCGCACGCAGATCGAGTTGAGCGATCTGCCGCAGGAGATTCAGGCGGCTGCCGAGATTGCCGGACCCGCGCCCTTCCTGTTGCCGGACGAGGGCTGCGATTTCGACGAGTTCATTACGACCGTTGAGCACGACCTCATTCTGCGGTCGCTCGAAAAGACCAAGGGGAACAAGGGGCAGGCAGCGAAGCTGCTCAACCTCAAACGGACGACCCTCGTCGAAAAGCTGAAACGACTCGAGGCCAGGGGCAAGTCCGTGTGGCGACAATAGCGCCCCTCGATCGCTTCGAAGATTGCAGATCTTGCCACATCCGGCCGGGCCAGTCGGTCGGATCAGGCCGCGCCGTTCCGAATTCAACGCACTCGCCGTCGGCACGAAGCGTGCCTACGCCTCTCTGCATGACCAAGCGTCGCATCGAGGATCTGGTCGCGTGGCAGATTTCCCGAACGCTGGCCGCGGAGGTCTACCAGCTCACCTCCACCGCCGACTTCGAACGCGATCAGCACCTTCGGATACGCCTGCGGGCCACCGCCGGCCGGATCATGACCAGCATTGCCGCGGGCTACGAGCAGAAGACGTGCCGTGCGTTCGCGGACTATCTCGCGCGAGCCGAGACCGCGACCGCCGAGCTGCGGAGCCTGTTGTACTTAGCCGGCGACGCCGCGCTCGTCGAGCACGGCCAGGCGGAGCGCCTGGTCGATCGAACGTGCGCTACGCGGCGGTCGCGCGGCTCGGCCAGTCGTTCGGGGTCAATTGATGCCACCCCGTTACGCCTATTGGACGGTCATTCTCGACAACGCCCCGACGGCGTTTCGTTCGAGGACCAAAGACGAATTGCTCCCGACCTTGAAGCAGCTTCAGCGGCGGAACGCCGACGCCACCCTGAAGTGGTTTCAGGACGGCAAGCTGTGGGACTCGCCCGACGCCGCACGCGCCGCCCGGTTTCGTGCGCGGGCAGGGCCCCGGCGGGACCGTACGCCCCGCGGTGAAAAGCGCGGCCGCGAATGGCGGCCCGGCGGCGCGCACCGCGATCCGCGGGCACGGTTCAAGAAAAAGAAGTAAACAGTAACAGTTCACGGTGACCACCTCCGTTGAATCCGGGCTACCTGAATCCGCACTGTGAACTGTTGACTGAGGACTTTTATGATCTTCCACGTCGTCCTGTTTCGCCCCCGTCCCGATCTCACGGACACCGAGCGCGGCGCGTTCGTCGACGCGCTCGAACGAGCGGCCTCGCAGATTCCTCAGGTGCGCCGCTTCAGCGTCGGGCATCGCGTGACGCATGGCCGCGGCTACGAGGCCGCAATGCCGCAGGATTTCGAGTATGCCGCGGTCGTCGAATTCGACGACCTCGCCGGCCTGAAGGCGTACCTCGATCACCCCGCCCACGCCGAACTGGGCGATCGGTTTTCCAGCTCGCTGGCGGCGGGGTTGGTGTACGACTACGAGATGCGCGAGGACGGGATTGTGAAGAGCCCTCTGCTATAGGCGACGGCGGGCCTCACAAATCGCCGTCGTCGCCTCCGGTGTCCGTGGGCTTGTCCGAACCCGGGCCCGACGCGAGCTCTTCCTCGACGGCCTGGTCCAGATCGTCGCCGAGGTCTTCGCCCATCTCCTTCCCCATCTTCTTCATCCACCGGGCCATCGACGCCGGATCGTTCTCGTCGATGTCGCCGAAGCTCGAGGGATCGGCGAGCGCCTCGAGCCTCGCCTCTTCGGAT
>JACOUA010000295.1 GCA_016178075.1 Acidobacteriota bacterium | reverse complement strand
GCCTGAACTGGACGGGATCGCAGGCGCAAGTGCTCGTGAAGGCGCCCGGGCTGGCGCATCTCATCCTCGGATCGGGCGAGTATCAGTTCGTGTAAGCAGTTTTCAGTCGTCAGTTCTCAGTTTTCAGTGACCCCCGGCGCTCGATCGAGTGACTGAGAACTGAGAACTCGAACTGAGAACTGCAGGCCATGGAAACAGGGATCGTTATGCGAGTGACTCGACGAGAATTCGTGCGCGACGGCGTGGCCGCCTTCACGGTCGGGTTCGCGGCCCCGAGCTTCCTGACCGATCTCGCGCAGGCACAGGGGCGAGGCGCGCGGAATCTTGTCGTGCTGTATCTGGGCGGCGGGAACGACGCCCTCAGCACGCTCATCTCCTACACCGACCCGTTCTACTACAGCCGGCGGCCGACGATTGCCGTGCCGGCAGCGAACGTGTTGCAGATTGGCGCCGACAAGAACGGCGTCGCGCTGGGGCTCCACCCGCAGCTCACGGGACTCAAGACGATCTTCGACGAGGGGAAGCTGGCGATCGTTCAGCGCGCCGGGTATCAGAACTCCAGCCGATCGCACTTCCAGGGCACCGACATCTGGTCGACGGCGAATCCCGAGTCGTCACAGGGACCGGGCTGGCTCGGCCGGTATCTCGACATCCTGCCGGATCCGGTCGACCCGCTGATTGCGTGGAACACCGTGCGCGAGGTGCCGCACACGCTGCTCTCCCGGACCGTGTCCATCGCCGCCATTCCGAGCGTGGCGGGCTACACGTTCGCGAGCCCCAATTCCGGGATCGAGATCACCTACGAGCGGAACGCGGCGCTGAGGATCGCCTCGCACGTCCCGGTGGACCGGCCGCACCTAGCCCTCGTCAATGACACGTCTCTCTCGGCGATCGCCACGCTGGATCGCGTCGCCATGGTGGGGACGTATCAGCCGACGATGACGTACCCGCCCGATGGCTTCGGCCAAGCGCTTCGGGCCGTTGCCGGCGCCATGGCCAAAGGGATCGGCACGCAGGTCTTCTGGGTTCAGACCGGCGGCTTCGATACGCACGCGTCGCAGAATCCAAACGCGATTAACGGGGCGTACTCGGTCCTCATGCGGACCCTGAACAACGGCCTGCTGGCGTTCTACCGCGACCTCCGCAACCTGGGCCTGCTCGACGACACCCTCGTCATCCAGTTCTCGGAATTCGGCCGGCGCATCGGCGAGAACGGCAGCAACGGGACGGACCACGGCGCCGCCGGGATCATGATGCTGTTGGGCGGGACAGTGCGGGGCGGCCTGTACGGCACGGCGCCATCGCTCAACCCGAGTCTCCAGAACCCGACACTGGAGAACAGCGGCAACGACGTTCGCTACGAGACCGACTTCCGGTCGGTCTACGCCCGGGTCATCGACAACTGGCTCGGCGCCGATTCGGTGGCGCTGCTCGGAGGCGACTTCAAAAGGCCCGACATGCAGTTCATCTAAATGTCGCGATTTCACCAAATAACATCTAAGGCGTTTTTCACCCCGTAGAAGATATTGGACGTGCGGACAGAGGACCGTGACGCCGACGCCCGTGCCATACACAAAGTGGCTGCGGGCGACCAGGCGGCCATGGCAGAGCTGTACGATCGGCATGGCCGCTTGGTGTACTCGCTCGCCCTGCGGATCCTCGACGATCAGGCCGACGCCGAGGACATCGTCCAGGAAGTGTTCTCACAGGCGTGGTCGCAGGCCGGCCGCCATGACGTCGCGCGAGGATCGGTGGGCGCCTGGCTGCTCATGATGACCCGGAGCCGCGCCATCGATCGGCTGCGGAGCCGGCGCGGTCAGGTCGACCCGGTGCCGTTTGCGGAGGGAGCCGCATTGCAGTTGGCGGATCTATCGCCCAGTCAGGAGGCCATGGCCTCGACCGCGGAGCAGGTGGCGCGTGTGCGGGACGCGCTGTCCCGTCTGCCGCTCTTGCAGCGACTCTCGGTCGAGCTGGCGTTCTATGAGGGGCTGTCGCACAGCGAGATTGCCGAGCGGCTCGAGCAGCCGCTCGGGACGGTGAAGACGCGTATCCGACTCGCGTTGATGAAGCTGAGGGAGGCGCTGGGTGAGGGGAAAATGGCGTAAGCCATGAGCCTTTGAGATGAACGATCCCGATGACCTGCACGAGCTGACCGGGCTCTACGCGCTGGGGGCGCTCAGGGGTGAAGAGCACGCGCGCTTCGAGGCCCACCTCGAGGTGTGCGAGCGCTGCCGCGCCGAGGTCCGCTCGTTCTCGCCGGTCGTCGAGTCGCTGTCGCGGGCCGGCGCGGTGGTCGAGCCGCCGCTGGCGCTCCGGGCGCGCGTCGTGCCCGGCGGCGGGAATCGCGCGGTCGTTCGCGACCTTCGCCCGAGCCCGACGCTGGCCTGGCTGGCCGCCGCGGCTTCGGTGGTGCTGACGATCGGCGTGGGATGGTACGCGGCGCAGCTGCATGCCCGCATCGACGATCTCGAGGCCCGTCTGGCCGCCGCCAACTTCCGGGCCGGCGCGGCCGAGCGTCAGACCGCCGACGCGCGTCAGGCCGCCGATCGCGCGCAGGACATGCTTGGCGTCCTCTCGGCCCCGGACATGGCCCGTGTCGATCTGAAAGGGCAGGGCGCCGCCGCCGCCGCCGCGGGGCGAGCGTTCTGGAGCCGCTCCCGCGGCCTGGTCTTCACCGCCACGAACCTGCCCGCCCTTCCGGCCGGCAAGGTGTATCAGTTGTGGGTCGTGACCCCGACGGCCCCCGTTAGCGCCGGCCTCCTGCATCCCGACGATCAGGGTCGCGTCACGACCGTCGCCCAGACCGATCCGGCCATTTCTCCTGTCGCCATGGCGGTGACACTCGAGCCCGAAGGCGGCGTGCCGTCGCCCACTGGCGACAAGTACCTGATTGGCATGGTCGCCCCGTAGGCCTCCCTCCTGCGCCATCCGAAATCCAACCCACGCCGCGCCTCGTAGAGAAGCTGAAAGCTGAGAGCTGAAAGCTGAGAGCTTCTACAAGTGAGGTGTGCATTGAAGAATCGAGTCCTTTTCCTGACCCTCCTGGTGATCCTCGTCGTGCTCCCGATGTTGCCGGGGCGCGCGTCGAGCCACCGCGAGGCGCCGCTGATCTCCGGGGACCCGCAAGTCGACACGACGGACGTGTACGCGTTCGTCAGCCCTGACAGACCCGACACCGTCACCTTGATCTCGTCCTGGATCCCCTTCGAGGATCCGGCAGGCGGGCCGAACTTCTACAAGTTCAGCGACAACGCTCTGTACGAGTTCAAAATCGACAACAACGGGGACGGCGTCGAGGACATCACGTACCAGTTCAGATTCACGTCGCAGGTCCGCAACCCCAACACGTTCCTCTACGGAACGGGGCCGATCACCTCGCTCGATCACCCGAACCGGAACTTCCTCCAGACCTACACCGTGACGCAGGTGGATGCGTCTGGATCGCGTTTTCTTGGCGGGCCATTTCTGACCATGCCCGACAACGTCGGCAAGGCGACGACGCCAAACTACGGCGGCAACGGCAGCGGCATCTACACCTTCAACATCCCCGGCGACGGCACGGGCCTCGCCTTCGCCGGTCAGACCGACGACGCCTTCTTCCTGGATCTGCGCATCTTCGATCTGCTGTACGGCGCCGATCTCTCCGAGGTGGGCACCGACAGTCTGGCGGGCTTCAACGTGCACTCCATCGCGATTCAGGTCCCCAAGTCCGTCATTCGGGGCGGCAACCCGATCGTCGCCGTGTGGGCGACCGCGAGCCGCCCGGCTGTGACGACGCGCTCGGTGGGCGGCGAAACGAACACCGGCGCCTTCGTGCAGGTGTCACGGCTCGGCGCGCCGCTCGTGAACGAGGTCGTGATTCCGGTGGGCCAGAAAGACAGGTGGAACGGCAGCCGGCCCGTCGACGATGGTCAATTTGCGTCGTACGTGACTAATCCCGAAGTGCCGGTGCTGCTCAACGCGGTGTACGGCGTGCCCATTCCGGCCACGCCACGCAACGACCTGGTGGCCGCCTTCTTGACGGGCGTCGCCGGGTTGAATCAGCCACCCGGCGGGAGACCGTACGAGGCGCTTCGTCTGAACACCGACGTACTGCCAACGGCGGCGCCGCATCGCATGGGCGTGGTCGGCGGCGATCCCCAGGGCTTCCCGAATGGCCGTCGTCTGACCGACGACGTGCTCGATATCGCCGTGCAGGCGATGGCCGGCGTGCTGCTCGGGGTGAATACCGGGCTCGGTGACGGCGTTGATCGCAACGACGTACCATTCCGGACGTCGTTCCCGTATGTGGCGTTCCCGCATGCAGGTAGCCGGCCGTGGAAGCTCAATCCACAGCCACCGGCCGGGCACTGAACAACGGACAGGTTTGGGCTTTAGGCTTTGGGCTGTTGGCCGGCCTAGAGCCTATAGCCCATAGCCTTCCAGGATCGCCATGTCAAACAAGAGACCGCCGCGCACGTCGAAGATCGTTGTCGGAGCGGTCATCGTCCTCGTTGCCGCGCTGGTGGGGTATTCCAACTGGCGCGATGCGCGCCGCCCGCGCGATCGATTCACGGTGGCGCCGCCCATCGGGATGCCCGGGGCGCCGCGGACCTCGCGCGAGGATCTGGCGAAACGGATCAGAGACATGCAGGCGCGCCTGGCGGCGCGTCCGGACGACACGGGCGCGGCCGTGCTGCTGGCCGACGCGCTCCTGCGTCAGACACGGGTGAACGGCAACGCCGGGCTCGCGAGGAAAGCCGAGCAGGTCCTGCAGGGGGCGCTGAAGGCAGATCCGGGGGACTACGAAGCGCTCCGCATGCTCGCGACCGTCTACCTGTCGCAGCACCGCTTCCGCGACGCGATTGGAATTGCCGAACGGACCCGCGCGCTGCGACCCCATGACGCGTGGAACTTTGGCGTGATCGGAGACGCGAACATCGAGCTTGGCGAGTACGACCAGGCGTTCGATGCGTTCGACACGATGGTCAAGATGCGCCCGAGCGCCGCGGCGTACGCGCGAGTGGCGTACGCGCGCGAGCTCCAGGGCAACCTCGAAGGCGCGCTCCAGGCCATGCAGATGGCAGCCGAGGCGACGAGCGCCCACGATCCAGAATCGCAGGCGTGGCACTACGCGCAGGTCGGTGACCTGTACTTGCAGATGGGCCGCCTGGACGAATCACGCCAGGAGTTCGAGCACGCGGAGCTTGTATTTCCGGGCCACCCGTTCGCGACCGCCGGCCGCGCGCGCGTGCTTGTCGCGCGGGGCGAGTACCGCGCTGCACTCGACGTCTACCGTCGGCAGCTCGAGAAAACACCGACGCCCGACCTGGCCGCGCGGACCGGTGATCTGTATCAGGCGCTGGGTGACCACATGGAAGCGGAGCGGCACTACGCGCTGGCAGAGACCGGGTGGACCTTCGACACGCCCGAGCCGACTCAGCTCGCGCGGTTCCTGGTCGAGCGCGGACGCAAGCCGGACGAGGCGCTGAAGACGGCGGAGCGAGCTGCCGCGGATCGGCACGACATCTTCACCGAAGATACGCTGGCGTGGGCCTATTTTCACGTGAACCGAATCCGCGATGCTGCAGAAGCCTCCGCGCGCGCGCTGAGGACGGGCACGCGCGATCGCCAGGTGCTCTATCACGCCGCCGCGATTCAGCACGCACTCGGCAAAGACGAGGAGGCGCGCCAGCTCCTCGAACGCGCCTTGAGCGGCAATCCGCGCTTCGATGTCGTGACGGCGTCGGCCGCGGCGGCG
>JACOUA010000294.1 GCA_016178075.1 Acidobacteriota bacterium | reverse complement strand
GCCACTTCGGAACGTGTCCGAGTTCCGACCAGCTACGCCAACGTCCATATGGGTCCCACGTCCGGCGCGGAAGTTCTGGTGCTCGTTCCTCGAGGAACCGTGCTCATCGTGATCCGGCGAGACAAGGAATGGATCCAAGTCCGGCTCTCCCCGGAGATCCGGAAGACTGGCATGGTCATGCGCTGGTATAAGAACGAGGACCGCGGTTGGATGCACGACTCGACGGTGGAAGTCGTCAAACCGGCGAAATAATTAGGTTAATTAATCAAAGATCGTTTCCTCGGCAGGCCAGGAGAAAGCATCATGTCTCGCGAGAAAAAGACGAACGTAAGCCGGAGGCACTTCTTGAACGCGGCCGTCGTGGGACCGGTGGCTGCGTCGGTGACAGTCGGTTCGACGTCGGCCATGGCCGCGGGCGGGGCGGAAGCCGCGGCAGCAGCACCGGAGGCGGGGATCAAGGTTCCGCCGGAGTTCGAGCCGTCTCGCGCGGCGCCGCTGCCGGCGATCGATTTTCCGACGACCGGCGCCAACGTGTTCGGGATGTGCTGCAAGGCCGAAGGGCTTGCCGCGTTCATCCACTGCCCCGGGAATTACGACGTCGAGAATGCGCTGGCCGAACAGGGCATCCCCTCGTATTCCGGCAGGCACGACGGCGCCATGGGCCACGCCTGCGACGCGTTCTATCGCGTGTCGGGCGAGATTGCGGCGTTCAACGCCCAGTATGGCGGATGCATCGCCATGGGCGCGGCGCCGTTCTTGATCGCCGAGGGGTGCTGCTCCCCGATCTTGATTCTGAGCGGGGCCGGACGCGTGCGGGATGAAGATACCGGGCGCGCCAAGGGCATGGTCGCGGGAACGTGGCGCGACCAGTGGATGACGACGGGAGTGACGAAGTGGGGCAAGACGATCATCACCGCCGGCCGGATTTGGGAGCACACCGCTGAAGCCTTCCGTCAGATGCGAACCGGCGTTCCCAGACCCGTTCACCTGGTCTTTCCGAGCGACATCTGCACGGCGAAAATCAATTCGGCGAGCGATCTGACGTACCATGTCGACAAGTCAAGGTACCGCACCGAAACCCAGCCCCACCCGGATCCCAAAGCGATCGCCGCGGCCGTGGCGCTGCTCAAGACCGCCCAGCGGCCGATGATCGTCTGCGGCCAGGGCGTGTTCCGCAGCAAGGCGTGGGAGATCCTGGCGAAGCTCGCCGAAAAGGCGCAGATCCCGGTGACCGAAACCGGCCCTCAGCGCGGGAAATTCTCGGACGGGCATCCGCTGTCGGCGAGCGCCGCGCCGGACTGCTATCCGAGCGTAGACCTCGTCTTAATCGTCGGACAGTACAAGATGCCGCCAATCGGCGGCTGGGCGTTCGGTCCGAGCACCAAGTACGTCCGGGTTCATCTCGACGCGACAGAAATCGGCCGCGACCTGCCGATCGATGTCGGCATCGTGAGCTGCGAGAAGGCCGCGCTCGAGGCCCTGTACGAGCAGACGCCTCCCATGAAGCGCGACGCCTGGATTGCCGAGGTCAGGGCCGCCGCGAAGAAGTACGAGGACCAGCGCGCCGCGATCCACGCGCAGGGCGTCAAGCACAACGATGTCAACGCGGTTCATCCGGCGTCCATCGCCAAGGCGCTGGGCGATTTTCTGTACAACGGCAAGATTCCCAGAGATCAGACGACCGTGGTGTCGGGAGGCTTCGGGATTGCCCGCTATACGAGGCAGTACCTCCGCGCGTACCGGCCGGGGCAGATCCTCAACGGGCCGTACTGGGAAATCGTCGTCGGTCCGGACGTCGCGTACACGTTCGGGGCGGCGGTGGCGATGGAGCTGGGGGCCGGCTCACAGGCTGCTTACAAAGGAAGCCCGCTGGTTTGCATCACGGGCGATGCGGGGTTCGGCATCACGGGGATGGAGATCGAGACGCTGGCGAAATATCGCATGCCAGCCATCGTGATCGTCTACAACAACAACTGCTGGGGTACCTGGGCCAGCCATCATCCGCCGCTCGGATTGGATCGGCGCGACCGGAGAGAGTTCCTGCATCTCTTCCAGGAGAATCTCCGGTACGACAAGATGGCTCAGGCGCTCGGCGCGTACGGCGAATACGTTCAGAAGGCCGACGATCTGCTTCCGGCGCTGGAGCGGAGTTACGACGTCGCCGTGAGACACCGGCTGCCCTCGGTCATCAACGTCCAGAGCCGGAAGGAATTCTGGGACGCCCGCGTCTATCCGCCCGGGCAGCTGGGGAAGATCGAGCCCGGCGTCGGGGCGTATTACTATTAGTGTCCTGTCTCCGTCATTCGTGGCATAAATCCCGGAGCGCGGCGCCCGGATGGCAAGGCGCGAGGAGCGCGCATAGTGGGACTATGTAAGCGACGAGCAACGCAGCCAGGCCCGGGGTCCCCAACGCGCGTTTCCCAGCGCGTTGGGGTGGGAGAAGGGATGCCCCGCCCGGGAGTTGTGTCACGAATGACGGAGGCAGGACACTAAGATGGGTAAGTCGCCGACCGCCGTCGTCAGGGAAGGGCTGCGGGCGTTCGCCGATCGACAGATCTTTCGCAATTTCACCGAGGCGTCGGGGAAAAACGGGACGATCCGCTTCACGTTTCTTTACCTCACGGATCGTCCGATGACCATCGAGTTCACCGAGCACGCTCACGCGCTCGTCATTCGCGACATGCTGCCGCGCGTCCCGCCTGGCTTGTATGCCGACCTGCAAGCCTTTCTCGCGGCGCTGTCGGATCCCCGTCTTCCGCCCTACCGGCGCATCGACAACCGATCGGCCGACGCTCGCCTCGTCAGAAAGCGGGGACACGTGTCCCTGGTGTTCCAGGTCAGAGGGAACCGCTATACCTACGGCGTGGAGAAGCTCGTCAACCTCGCCAGCTGGATTTGGACTTACCTGCAGGCTCGCCACCAGGTGTACCTCTGGGAGGTGATGGGAGAGCCTCAGGACTAGGACGGCTTCAGCGCGCTGACCGCGGACCCTGTATACTCTTGGTTCCAACTCGGCGTCCAAAGGAGGCACACCGTGACACGAACCTCCATCATCTGCTCAGTCTGCGCGGTGGTGGCGCTCGGAGTCAGCGTTCTCGCTCAGCGCGGCGTACCGAGCCCGGAGCTGAAGGCTGCCCTCGCAAAGCAGGAGGAGCTTGAGAAAGCCACGCCGCAACTCCAGATCACCGAAGAGGTGCTGAACCTGGTAGTTCCCGGCCACACCATTGGCGAAGCCGTCGGGGTCGCCAAGAACTCGAAGGGACACCTCTTCGTCTTCACGCGGAGCGGGGCCAGCGGGCCGGCGAGAGGCGCCACGGCCTCGCAGCTCTTCGAGTTCGATCCGAACCTCAAGTTCGTCAAGCAGTGGGGGGCGGACAACTACGCCGCCTCCTTCGCGCACACCGTCCGCGTCGACAAGCAGGACAACGTCTGGATGACGGACGAAGGGTCGAACATGATCGTCAAGTTCACCTCGCAGGGCCAGGTGGCCATGGTGCTCGGCCGAAAGCCTGAAGCGATCGATTATCTGGAGCGCTTCACCGAACGGGGCGAGAAGATCGAAGAGCGCTTCACGGTCGGCAACCCCGGCACCTTCAACCGTCCGACCGACGTGACGTGGGATACCGAAGGCAACATCTTCGTGGCCGACGGCTACAACAGCTCGCGGGTCGCGAAGCTGACAAGAGACGGGCGGTGGGTGAAAGCGGTCGGCACACGAGGCGCCGCGCCCGATCAGTTCAACACCGTGCACGCCATCACGTCGGACGCCAAGAGCAACATCTACGTCGCCGATCGCGGCAACCGGCGCATCAAAGTGTATGACCCCGATCTGAACCTGCAGAAGATGTTTACCAACGTCGGCGCGCCGTGGTCGCTCTGCACCACACCCGGGCTGACGCAGTACCTGTTCAGCGGGGACGGCAACGGCAAACTCTACAAGCTGGATCTAAACGGCCAGCTGCTGGGATGGGCGCAGACCAGTCTCGGCCACGGCCAGAGCGGCTGCCTCATCCACGAGCTGCACTGCGAGTCGGAGAACGTCATTTACAAAGGCGACTGCTCGACGTGGACGGTCGAAAAGATCACCATCAAGGGCACCAGCCGCCCGACGTCTCAGTAGTTGGTGGCGCCACGACCGCGCGCCCGATTGAACAACAAGTGAACTTTACAGTCGTGGGACCAAGCTTCAGCTTGGTTTGGAGTGACAGCCGCTCACACCAAGCTAACGCCTGGTCCCACGCGTATCCCCCAGCCGCCACGCCACGAAAGCCGTGATCAGCGCAAGTGCGGCCAGAAGCTGCCGCGTGGTCGTGGGATTGAACGGATCGTTGGCGACTTTCAGCTCGAGCCGCCTTCGCGCCCACCCGCCTTTGGCGTACAGCGCGTCATATTGCCGGATCTGTGAGTCGTGCGCGTTCACCGCGTCCGGGTCGTCGCCCAGTCCCATCGGCAGCGGATCGGGCAGCACGGGCAGCTTGTTCCACGGATCGACGATCCAATTCACAAACTTGAGCGCGAGGCTCTTGTCGTCGCGCGGAGGCCACGCGATGACGATGAACAATGCCGCGAGCACGAGCAGCCACCCCTGAGCGTTGGTTGGTCGCCACATCGTCTGGTGTCCATTATGACAGCCTGCCACCGTGTTCGCGTCGAACCCGGTGTCCTGACGAAGTTTCGCCTCATACCGACGAGTGCTTCACCGCGACGCTTCGTTAGCAGTACAAGAGATGACGATTTGTTCACAGGCTCCTTTAGCCGGACCCCTCGGTCAACTGGCGTGACAGACGACTGCATCCCCGGTTTTACGTTGATTCCCTCCCTACATCCACCATCCGCGCGCAGGTCCATGCGGCACTGAAACCTGCCAGACCGGTCCCAGACCTGCCGGAAACTTCACTGAGCTACTGGTTATTTCCTCAAGTGAGATGCCTGGTCCGCCGTTTGCTGATGGGGGCGGCGTGGAGGCTTCTCCGATGCGACATCAAAAGACCAAGGACATCTTGTGGCTGCTGGCGGTTGCAACACTCGTCTTAGCTTGCTTAGCTGGCAGCCGTGGTACGGCTCTAGCACAGATGCCCACTACGCCAGGGGGGACTGTCGCCTTTTATGCCACGCTCGATGCCCCGGCCGAGCAAACGCTCGCCACGAGTGGCCCGCTCAAGCTGGTTGCGCGTTGCGAGGTGGGTTCAGGGGTCATCAACCTAACCCTGATTGGCACAAGCCGCAAAGACGGCTGGTTCGTCGTAGGACCCGGCGGGCCGGTTGGCTTGCCCGCAGGCTTGACCGCAGGCCAAACGGTTTTGGTGGATGCGGACGCCAAGCCGGTTGGGACCCCGGACCTCGTCACCACTTCATTCGCGGGGGAGGTTCACTTAATAGATAAAGACTTCGATCTCAGCTTCGGTACCGCCGCCTTTGGGTTCGGCGTTTTTGGCCATGATTGCATCGTTGCAGGAACGGCTGCCGTCATCAGGCGTACACCATGAGTGCAGCGTACGCGCCCTATACGATCGGCGTGTTTCTCCACCGCAACCAACACAATAACCGCCTTTTTCGCCTGTGGGAGACGGTGCTGGCACACCGCCCGCACGGGCGGGCGCATTACACGAAGAAACCGTGACCTCTCGGGAGGCGCGAATAAGACTGCGCGCTGGCGGATCTGGCGTCCGCCAGGAGAAGCTCGTCAACCTCGCCAGCTGGATTCGGACCTACCTGCAGGCTCGCCCTCAGGTGTACCTCTGGGAGGTGCTGGGAGAGCCTCAGGACTAGGACGATCCCCCTTAGTGCCCCACTTAGTGAGACGACCCCGGGCGCTTCCATTTCGCGACCAGCGCGTCCCGATCGAGTGGAGCGCCGCGCAGATAGACACTCGCGATCTGGCGCGTGTTGCGAATTTCATCCAGCGGATTGGCGTTGAGCACGACGAAGTCGGCGCGCTGGCCTTCAGCCAGCATCCCGACCTCTTTGAGACCGAGCGCTTCGGCCGGCCTCGAGGTCGCGGCCACGACCGCGTGCGCCGGGGTCAGCCCGAGGTTCACCCACCGCGCGATTTCATGGTGATCGCCGGACCCGAACGCGTTGCCGGGACGAACGCCCGTGTCGCTGCCGAGGATGAGACGGGCGCCGGACTCGATCATCTTCAGGAAATTGTGCTTGAGCCGCGCTTCACGCGCGGCTGCGTTCGGATTGGGAGTGCAGGCGTTCGCCCGGATATCGGCGACGATCTTGTCGGACAACGACTGGGTGAAGAATGGATCGTTGTCACAGACGTCGCTGCGATCGCCGAGGGAGATGACGGTCGCCCAGTACGGCTTCTTCTCCTGGACCAGCGCGCTCAGCTCCTCGTCTATCAGGACATTTTGGACCATGTGCACGAGCACGTCCGCCCCGGCCCGAAGCGCCTCCTTCTGATCTCTCAACGTCGTGGCGTGCGCATGAATCGTAATGCCGCGCTTGTGCGCCTCGTCGATCACGGCTTCATACACTTGGTACGGCATGGCGGGGTACGTGCCGTTTCGATCGCCCAACCAGATCTTGATGTGCTCGATGTTGTTGGCAGCGACTTCCAGCATGGCCGCGCGCGCCTCCGGCGCGCGTGTCACCTCGTAATTGGCGCGCATCGGTCTCGTCCCCTTGATCAGAATC
>JACOUA010000293.1 GCA_016178075.1 Acidobacteriota bacterium | reverse complement strand
TTCCTCGTCAGGCCCCCGATGCTGCAGCGTGTGCACCATCCGCGTGAGCTCCTCCAGCACGACGGGCCGCTCGAGATCGCGTTCGACGATGCCAACGATGCCGCACATAAATAGACGTCAGCTCTCAGCTGTCAGCTATCAGCTCTCAGCCAGAGGCCCTGCGAACGCCGAGCCCTCCGAACGATCACCACCGCCGCGCACTACGAGGGCTCTCGCCGGTCGCGAATGACCTTGGCTGGCGAGCCCACCGCCACCGCAAACGCCGGAACCTCGCCGATCACGACCGACGCAGCCCCGACGATGGCGTCGCGCCCGATCCGCGCGCCGTCGGTCACGACGACGTGCGCTCCGAGCCAGACGTTGTCGTCCACATCGATGCCTGCCGCCGTTCGACCCTGCTGGAGCACGGGAATATCCACGCGATCGTGCAAGTGATCGCCCCCAACCAGATACGTGTAGGCGGCGACGAGCGTATCTTTGCCCAGCCTCACCCGTGCCGCGGAGAAGATCTCGCAGTTGAATCCGATGTTCGCCCGATCCTCGATCACGATGTCGCCGTTCTTGCAGCTCAGGATCGTGTGACGGCCGACAAACACCCCGTCGCCGATCACAATCCCACGGTTGTCCGTGCCCTTGGCGTCGAGACAGCACCCGTCGTCGATCACGACGTTGTCGCCGATTGAGATCTTGTGGGGATGCCTGAGCACGACGTTCGCGCCGAAGGTCACGTTCCGCCCGCAGCGGCCCACAATCAGCGGATACAGCTTCGAGCGGACGAACAGCCCGAGCGCCCCGGGAATGTACGAAAACACCGTGACAACCTCGTAGGTCAGCAACGCCCAGAACCCGGGCCGTCCCACCACCAGATCCGAATACCGCTGGGCCTTCGAGCGGCGCTCGTCGAAGAGCTCCTGCTGGATGATCGTGATGCGGGGATCGTGCGGGCGGACCGCGCTCATTGATCTCGCAGCTCCGTTCTCACCTGGCATCCCAGCCAGCGTTGGTCGCCCGACCGTAGGTCCACGGCCGCGGGACGGAATCCGCCGGTTGCGGTCACGATCACGGGCACGAGCAGGCGGGAAGGATCGAGCTCTTCTTCCCAGACGCGCACTTCCCCCGGCGAGAGACTCAGTCGTTCGCGGTGCTCGCCAACCTCCACGTTCACATCCCCACCCGGCGGCCCAAGATGCAGCGTCAATCGAAGTCGCTTCGCCCCGGCGGGAGAGACGAGCGTGCGACCCGCTTCACCGCCCTTCGTCCAGTAGAACTCGCCCTCGGGATACGTGCTGTCGTCGATGAAGACCACATAGGCGCCCTCGCGGTCCCCAATCTGACACAACGTGTGCCCCAGGCCGCGGAGGTCGCGACGCTCCCGCGACGTCAGTTGCCGCGGCTCGATTTCCACCAGCACCGAGTCCTCGGCCAACACCCAGTCCGAGCTTTCGACGCGGACACGCGGGCCGGGCACCGGGAGCGAAAAAGGCACCTCGATGGGACTGCGCAACGGTCCCGCCCGCCGAGCCACGACCGAGGCATCGGCCCGATCCGTCAACGTGATCGTTCCATGGTACTCGCGCTGGCGGTTCCTGAGCCACACGCGCGCCACGAAACGCCCCGGCTCCAATTGGAATGGTCCCGCCAGCACCGGCCGTTGGCCGCGTCGCTCGCGGAGCCCGAGAGTCTCGACCGACAACACACACCGTCGCAGCAGGTCGGAGGTCGAGAGCCGGGCGAGCGATGGATACTCGATGGCGACGCTGCGAGCATCGTAGTCGGCCATCAACCGGGCGCGTCCCTCGTTGACAACGAGATCACGATCGCTTCGTGACATCATGACGGCGCTCACGGCGGCGCCGGACACCCAAAGTACCGCCAGAAACGCCAGGCCAGCTCGGTAGAGGCGCCGCGCCATCTCGTTGCGATCGCCTGTCGTGGTGCGCGCCTCTAGGCGCGGGCTCCCGTACACGGCCCAGCCAACCGCGACCGCGACGCCGACGGCGATGATCCAGGCGACGAGCTTCCTGAGATCCCAGAGGTAATCCGGTTGCGTGAAGGTCGGCAGCGCGAACGACAGCGGCGCGTCGCCTTGCAACAACGCCACCAGCCGGCCGGGTTCTTGCCGATCGTTGAAGAACAACGACAGATCGGGCTGGACACTCATCAGCCCGAAGACCGTCACGCTCCAGATCACGAACGCCTCGACGACAGCCCTCGATACGGCGTTCCTGGCCGCGGCGATGCCGGCGGCCACCAGCGGGGCCGTGAGCGGTATGGCCGGAACAATAAACCTCGCCGGCGCGCTGTGGCCCCCCCACCACATGAAGAACGGAGTGACACTCGCCAGGAGCGTGGACCCAAGGCCGAGCAGGATGAGCCCGAACCCCCGGGAGCGTGAATTCCGGAGCAGCCTCCAAGCGCCGACGATCCCCACCAGATAGACGGAGCTGTAGGCCAGCATGCCGAACTTGTAGTCGAAGAACAGGCCGAGCACGCCTCGCGGGATGTTCGCGATCGCCAGCTCCGTTTGACTTGACGATCCGTATTGGACGAAGGGACTGGCCACCCCGTACATGACCCAGAAGGAGAAGACCCAGAGCGTCAGGGACCCGACGATGGGAGCGATACACGCAAACGCGTGAGACCGGCGCGCCCGGAGTTTGACGAGCAGGAGCACCGCCACGATGATCAGCAGCGACAGGAACTTCGTGTGCAGCCACGGCCAGAGCGCCAGCGCGGCGCCGCGCACGATCCACGGTCCCGCTCTCGTCGGAAGGGGCCGCCACAGCCACAGCGCGGCCCATGCCGCGAGCAGCGCCGCCGGCAGCTCCGGATAGATGAGCCACGCGTGCGGGCCAAGCGGCACCGTGAAGGCGATGGCGACCCACGTCAGCGTGGCGGACCCCGCATCGGCGAAGAGGTTGGCGAGGTCGAACACGGCAAGGGCCACGAGGGCGCCCAGCACCACCATCGTCACGACCGCGCCAAGGTACCCGGCGGCGGCGTACCCCGGAAGAAGCAGCGCTGGCAATCCGGGAGCATGCACGGAGTAGATCACGCCGTCGCGGCCGCGGTGAAGAAAGTGCGGCGGGAGATCGCCCTTCACGAAGGCCGAGTACTGACGCAGGCGATGGTTGTTCTCAATCTGAAGGTCGCGATCGGCCAGCAGGCTGTGCGCGATGACCAGATAGTGCGGCTCGTCGCCGCCGGGCCCTTCGGCGCGGCTGAACGGGATCCCGATGGAGAGGTAGACCAGCAGGGACACGCCGAACACGGCCACGCGCGATGGAGCCCGAGTCCCGGGTGGCCACGAGGTGAGCCAAGGGAAGAGCCTGATGCCGCATCCCACTATGGCCAGTCCCAGCACGATCCACTTCGCGGGTCCTGCGAACAAGAGAACCGCGGGCGCTCGGGCAGTGGCGCCGGGAATGTACGGGACGGTCCAGATCAGCAGCAGCGCGAGCGGGCCGAGGATGTCCGCCGTTGCGCGAGCGAGTTGGGCCCGGCTAGAGTCGGGCAGCAGCGCCGAGGATGACCTCCGCCACCGAACGAACAGCAGAACCGCACCGACCACGAGCGGCGCCGACACGACGCCGATCAGCAGTCGACGCGCCGGCGGCAGAAGCGCCACGGTCTGGACGCCAATCGACGACCAGCTCGTGAGGTGCACCGACGCGGCCGCCAGATAGCAGGCGGCCTCGATCGACAGGCCAATCAGGATCAGCTTGACAACGGTGCCGGGCGGGACGCGCTCGCTCACGCGCCGAGGCGTGACGCCGCGCCGTCCTCGGTACGACGTCGAGCTTGCCCCACGGACGGCTGGGGCTCGCGGATCTCGCGGACGACGTAGGTCGGCTTGTTCTGCGACTCGTGATAAGTCCGCGCCTGCACCTCGGCGAGCAGTCCCGTCGTCAGGAGCTGCACGCCCGTGAACACGAGCAGGATTCCGAAGAGGAGCATCGGGCGATCGCCGATGCCCTGATGGGCGATGAACTTCGTGTAGGTGAGCCAGACGAGGATGATGCCCCCGAGACTCCCCATCGCCAGGCCGAGGACCCCGAACATCTGCAGCGGCCGCGTTGAATAGCTGAGCAGGAACTTCACCGTGATGAGATCAAGGACGACGCGGAGCGTGCGGGACAATCCGTACTTCGACTGGCCGTGCTGGCGGGAACGATGATGGACCACGATCTCCGAAATCCGGACGCCCAGCTCGCTGGCGATCGCGGGCAAAAAGCGATGCATCTCTCCGTACAGTTTGAGCGGCTTCACGACCTCGGCGCGGAAGACCTTCAGCGAGCAGCCGTAGTCGTGCAACTTCACCCCCGTCGCCGCCGAGATCAGCGCGTTGGCGATCGTCGACGGCACACGCCTCGTCAGCCACGCATCCTGTCGATTCTTCCGCCATCCGCAGACGATGTCATAGCCGTGGTCGAGCTCGTCGACCACGCGGGGGATGTCGGCGGGGTCGTTCTGAAGATCGCCGTCGGTCGTCACGATGACGCGGCCGCGCGCGTGGGCGAAGCCCGCCGCGAACGCCGCCGTCTGGCCGAAGTTGCGCCGGAACCGGATGATCCGGAGATACGGATCGCCCTGCTGGCACCTGACCAGCGTCTCGAAGCTCTCGTCGGTGCTTCCATCGTCGACGGCGATGATCTCGTACGGGCGCCCGACGCGGGCCAGCGCGGTCGTCAACTCCGCGTGCAGCCGGGGGATGTTCGGGGCCTCGTTCCGGATCGGGATGATCACGGAGAGATCAATCATGAGTCGGTTCGATTATAGGTTGCCGACCGGCGGCGCGCCAGCCAGTACCGGAGCGCGAGATACAGGATCCCCGCCGCCAGAACAGCCACGGCGACGATCACGCTGATCGCCTCGCCATTCGCGTTGACGTAGTCCATCGCGGCCTGGCCGTAGCGAATGGCGAGGATCCCTTCCGCCAAGTACCGCAAGGCTCGGCCGACGCCGATGGCCGTCGAGAACACCAGAAGGGGCATCCGCACGACGCCAGCCAGCAGGACGAACACCTTGAAGGGCGCCGGCGGCGGGAGCAGCGCCGGCACCAGGATCGTCAACATGCCGTAGCGGGCGTAGAACTTCATCGCGCGTTCGACGTGGTGCTGGTGAAAACGCCGGGCCAGCAGCGCCTCCCCGCCCTTCCGCCCGATGTAATACATCAGCAGACAACCGGCCATCGAGCCGGCCATCGCCATCAGGACGTAGTAGATCATCCGCTCCTTGCGTTGCGCGACCATGACGATGATCAGGAGGTCGTTGATCTCGGGGAGCGACAAGAGCGAAGAGTCGAGAAAGGCGACGATGAAGAGGCCAGGGCCGCCCATCTGGAGCGTGGCGGCCTGGACCCACTCGACGATTCGGCTCATGCTGATGACTCGTCGTGATACAGTCCATGATTCTAGCAGTGATTGCGCCAGCGCCTCGGCCCGCCAGACCCGTCCAGCTCCAGGGACAGACACCATCGACTCGCTTCGCTGACGATCGCGCGATCCAGATCGCGGCCATCGGCGCCCTGTTCGTGGGTCTTGCCACCGCGCTTCATTACGCGCGTCTCGGCCTGACGCTCAGTCACTACGACGCGCGCGCCCATCTCGTCGTCGCGCGGCGGATCATCGACAACCTGACGCCGTGCTGGGAGCAGATCGGCGCGGTCTGGCTGCCGCTGCCTCACCTGCTGAACGCGCTGCCGGTGCAGATCGACGCGTGGTACCGCACCGGCGTGTCCGC
>JACOUA010000292.1 GCA_016178075.1 Acidobacteriota bacterium | reverse complement strand
TCCCATCACCGTATTATTCCGGATCTCGACGTTCAGGTCGGCTCCCGTCGTATCGAACGGCATGTTTCGAACCTCGATCCCGTTGCCTTCCTGGCACCCGCTCGCACCCTGATTGATGTTCACGACCATGTTGTCCGTAATCGAGCCGGAAGCGCCATCAAAGAGAATCCCGATATTAACTCGTCGCCCTCTGTCCGCAAGCAACGGACCAAGCGGTCACCTGAAGGAAGCCGTGAGTCGTTTTGAGGAATTGTCGGCAGGCGCAACGGCCTGCGGTAGATATCGATACTACACGGCCTGACTGGCTGACGCCGCCGCCGACGCGGGCAGCCTACACAAACCGGAGTATTCGGACGGTCGGGAATCTGGGTGCGATCGGTCCTCGCGCGGGTGTATCGGTGGCCGGCCGCTCAGGACGGGCGGCGGCGCGGCCGCTCCAGGGCGCGGAGCCGGCGCTCGACCTTCAGATTGATCTCTTGCTGGGACTGACTGAACTGCAGCTGGGCGTCGATGAACCTATCGAGCTTCCGCTCGAGACGATCGAAGCGCGCGGTGGTCACATCGGCCTGCGCTCGCATATCACCGCGCAGCTGCTGAATCGCCTGTTGAAACCCCTGGTCAACCCTGTCCAGTCGGCGCTCGAGCTGCTCATATGCGAATTCTATGTACTTGCGTTGCTCCACGAAATGTTCCGACACCTCGGCGAAGCGAGCGTCGACCGAAGCCGATAGCACATCCAGTTTTCGCTCGACCTGCGTAAGTCGGTGGTCGACCTGCTCAAAGCGCGCGTCAACCGAGGCCGACAACACTTCGACTCTTTCCGCGAGCGCGTCGACTTTCTCGGGCAGCTTTTCGAGTCGCTCCATCGAGGGATCTGAGTCTACCATCGTCGAGATCGCCCGGAGCAGGAAGCATGCCGCTGATGATGACCCGCCTGCACGTTGGAATCGCGTGCTTCGTGGCGAGAGCGCCGACCGAACGTTGCGGAACCTGCCGCGCTGGACTTCTTGAGAGTACGCGGATTATGCAACCACCAAGACCCAACGCCTTTTATGTCGAATGCCCGTTCCTCAGGTAGAATGTCCGCACACAGAGGTGACCGCCTATGAAACACCTTGCAGTTCTCGCAGGGCTCGTGCTGTGCGGATCGTTGGTCGCGACCGCCCAGCAGAGCCAGTCGCAGAGCCCGCCGGCAGAGCAGAAGCCGGCGCAAGCTCAGAGCAAGTTCCCACCGCCGAAGCCAGGCGCGTGGCAGCAGGTCACGCCCATGGCTGAAGAGAAGCGCGTCCAGGTCGATGACATCGACAAGCTCCTCGAAGACGGGAAGGTCTTTTTTCTCGACGTGCGCGAGCCGGAGGAGCTCCAGCAACTGGGCACCCGGGAGGGCTACTACAACATCCCGGTCGGCGAGCTCGAGAACCGCTTGAACGAGCTGCCGAAAGACAAAGCCATCCTCACGGCTTGAAACGGCGGCGGACGGGCCGCGCGTGCCGCGGCCATACTCGAGAAGAACGGCTTCAAAGCGATCGGGTTCTGCGGGCTGAACAGCTACAAGGGCAAGAGGATCTACCCGAAGGCGGGAGAAAAGAAACAGAACTGACGCTTGCCGGGATTCGGGATTTGGGACTCGGGATTCGCCGGAGTCGCGTGGGCTCTCACGAATCCCGAATCCCGACCCGCGAATCCCGCCTGCGACTTTCCTACCGCGAAGTCCCCGACAAAGCACTGAAGAAGACCCGCTCCACGAACCAGTACGCGCCGGCCGTCATCACCAGCATCGATCCGAAGACCACGACCCGCTGGGCGAGCGTCCGGCTCCGGCTGCGAATCGCGACGAGGATCCAGGATACGAGCACGACAATCACGAGCTGACCAATTTCCACGCCGAGGTTGAACGAAACGAGCGACCAGCCGAGGGCGCGCCGCGGCAGGTCGAGCGCCCTGAGGACGTTCGCGAACCCGAATCCGTGCACGAGGCCGAACCCGAACGCAATCCAGGCGCGCACGTCCCGTCCGTCCTTGGTCATCAGCAGGTTGTCGGCGCCGACATAGATGATGCTCAGCGCGATCGCCGGCTCGATGACGCGGGCCGGGGGCGCGAAGACGTTGAGCGCAGCCAGCGACAGCGTCACGCTGTGGGCAAGCGTGAAGGCGGTGACGATCTTCGCCAGCTGCAGCAGGCTGCCACCCAGGAGCAGCAGGCCGATCAGGAACAGGATGTGGTCCGGGCCGATGGCGATGTGATGGACGCCGGCCTGGACGAACCGGCCGACAAGGGCCAGCCTGCCCTGCCGTGTCCCACGGAAATACTCGTACGACCGATGCCCCCGATCGTAGACGCCCTGATACTGAAGCGAGCCGTTCTCGTAAATGTTCAGGAACGTCGTGTGGTTGGGATCGTACGGAAAGAGATCGCACGAAAGCGTCAAGGCGCCAGCGGTGCTCGGCGGGAACCGGAACGCGAGCCGGACCGCCTGTCGGTCGGGCAGCGCCTCGATGGCGGTCCACTCGATCGGCAGTGGCGCGCCGTCCGCGGCCAGCGCGAGCCGCCGTGCCAGCAGATCGAAGATCCGTCGGGCCTCGCGGCGCGCTTCCGCGGAGTCGAGCAGCTTCTCGGGCGGATCGACGCCGAGATCGTGGGCCACGTCGATCACGTGCGCCACGAGCCGGCCTTCGACCACGCTGCCGCTGAGATTCAGATCCAGGTAACTGAACGGCGCGGGGTGGGCGGAGACGGGCAGCGCCGCCACCAGCGCAAAGAGCGTGAGCAGGCAGGATCTCAAGCCGCTCACGAACCGCCTGTCGGGACGGGCGCGACCAGCCGCTCCCGCGGATCGGACGCGACGGCGATCGGGATCGTGACGACGAACTCGGCGCCCTTGCCTTCCCCGTCGCTCGCCGCGCTGACCGTGCCGCCGTGCAGCTCCGTCAGCTGCCGGACGATCGCCAGGCCGAGGCCGAGCCCCCCGCGTTCGGCGACCGAGCCGCGATCCGCCTGGCGGAACCGCTGAAAGAGGTTCGGCACGAAGGTGGGGTCGATCCCGACACCGTTGTCGCGCACGCTGATGACGGCTTGGTCGGCGACCCGGTGGGCGCCGATCCGAACCCGGCCGCCCTTGGGCGTGAACTTGATGGCGTTGGACAGCAGGTTCCAGACGATCTGCTGGAGGCGGGCGGCATCCGCAGTGATGCGGATCGGATCCACGCTGACGTCCACCGCAACTTCCTTGGCTTGCGCCGCCGGCTTCAGGGATTCTTCCACCGACTCGATGAGCTGCTTGACGTCGGTCGGCGCCGGATGGAGCAGCAGCCTTCCGGCCATGATCCGCGACATGTCGAGGAGATCGTCGATGAGCTGTGCCTGGGCGCGCGCGTTGCGCTCGATCGTCTCGAGCGCCTGGGCCGCGCGCTCACTCGACAGCATGCCCTGCCGCAGCATGACGGTCCATCCCAACATGGCGTCGAGCGGCGTGCGCAGATCGTGCGACACCGTGGCGACGAGCTCGTCTTTCTGGCGCACGGCTTCTTCCGCGGCGGCGCGCGCCTGAAGCTCGCGCGCCAGCAGCTCGATCCGCTCGCGCTCGACGAGGCGGCGCTCGGCCGTCATCGCACCCAGCACGAGGCCGGTCAGGCCCACCACCCCGAGAAAGACCAGCAGCAGCACGAGGCTCGTGCCGACCGTCGGCTGCGCGAAGGGACCAAGCCCGGCCACCGTGTCGACAATCGCCACGGCCGCCACGGTAAGGCTCACGGCCGTGGCGCCGGGCTGCTGGAAGCGCAGCGCGCCCCAGATGAGAAGCGGGAAAATGATGTACGCGACGGATTGATCGACCGACTCCGGCAGCCAGTCCGAAAACACGGCGAGCGACGCCAACACCGTGCACCCGACGAGTGCCGCGAATTCGCCAACCATGTGCAGGCCAAGCTTGGCCGCGAGAAAGTAGGACGCGGCGATCCCGAGCCGTTGAACGCCCAGGAGCGAGGGCGATGGGAGAGCGCCTGGCGGCACGTTGGAGCGACGCATCCGCGTTTCGTGCAGTGGATGAAAGGGAGCCCGGTTGAGGCGCGAATTCCTATTATCGCATCACGGACGAGGTTAGAGCTCATCAGTTCGCAGGCTGGTAGTGGGTCAGTTTGGTGTGAAGCCCCGCTCCCACCCCAACGCGCTCAGGACCGCGCGTTGGGGACCCCGGGTTGAGGCCGCGCGCGAACGGTTCTGGAAAAACGCGCCGCAGGCCAGACTGTCGCGCAGGTCAGAACTTGACCTGCGCGGGTCGCTAAACGCGATGCCGGAGGCGCGTTTTTCCGCGCGGCCGAACGGGGCGAGCACCAAACTGACCCACTACCCGCAGGCTGCTTCGCTACCGACTGATCCAGTACGCGAGCTTCACGAGGAAGACATCGGCCGGGCGGGCGCCGAAGAGCGCGCGGGTGTCGCGGCCAAGCGAGAAGGTACCGGGGTTGGCGGAGTCCTCGCGCTGCTCGGTCCAGACGATGTAGAGGGTCGATCCCAGACGCCACTCCCAGCGGAACACGACGTTGGCGCGGAGCGACTTGAAATTGAAATCGGGGTCGGCGAGCGTGAACGGCGTCCCCGGGCCGGCCAGATCCGGCCCGCCCTGAGCGAAGTCGAAGGGCTCGACCGAATACCGGCGCGCCGCGGCATCGTAGCTCAAGGCTCCGATGTCCGAGCCGTAGCGCAGGAAGTCGAACGTTCCCGGGCGAGCCAGTTCCTTGAAGCCCCGGTAGTCGCCGACTGCCAGAAGCGGCTGCGCGTACACCTGCACCGACATGCGTGGCGTCATCGACCAGGTGGCGCGCACCGACATCGACAGCTGCGTCTGATCGAGATCGGAGAACACGTATCGCGTGCCGAACGTTTCGGTGGCCCGCGGGTCGGCTACGGCCGTGACGTACTGCGCGAGCGAGTGCGAGCGGTTGAGCGACGGCCCGAACGAGACACTGACCGACGACGATGGCTTGAGGGTCACGTTGGAAAACGTATTGACGCCCCCGCCGCCGAACTCGTTCCAGGAATAGAACGGGCCGAAGTTCAGCGACACCCGCTTGCGCGAGTCGGTCCCGAAAAAGGTCGCCACAAATCCACCACCCGGTTCTGTCGCAATCGGGCCCCCACGGGTAAGCCAGGAGTCCTGCGCGCGGCGAAACAACCCGACATGCATGACGCTCTCCCAGTAATTGAGGAACGTCGCATTGCCTCCGAAGTGGAGCCCATCTCCCTGCCGGATTCGGTTGGAGTCCCACGTCCACCACTTCGCGACGAACACCCCTCGTGAGCGTGTGAAGCGATCCGGCTCCGGCTTGCGCCAGAGAAGCACGGCATGAGTGCCGGCAACGCCGGCGCGGAACGTGAATCCGAGATCGCCCGACTCGAACCCGGGACTGACGCCCCAGAGCGCCGCGTTCACCTGCCAGACACCGCTGTTCCGGTTCAGGTTGAGGCGACCCGCCCAGCCGGACATCGACGTGGCGTTCAGATCGAGGCGTCGTGCGTCCGGCCGCTGAAAGTATCGCTGAGAGGCCTGCTGCGCGCGCGAGATCGCAGCCAGCGTTCCCGACACACGGCTGCCGCTCATCATGCCGGTGATCACCCAATCGTGCTTCTTGTCGAGGAAGACGTAGCCATCGGCGCCGACGACGTGCGCGCGGTGCAGCAACAGGTCGCCAAGACTCCCGTCGCCCAGATTCCGGTCAACAAGCGTCGTCAGCAGACCAAAGCCGCCCCTGGCGACCTCGCGTTGGAGACGGCCGATGAAGTAGTTCGTGAGCGGCTCGACCTCGGCCCGACTCCGGTCGGCGCCCGACAGGCGCGCGTACTCCCGGCCCGTGACCGCCTCGAGGAGCCCGACGTTCCAGCCTTTCGCGCTCTTCCCGGTCAGCTTCGCGGCGCCCAGAATGGTCGACGCCGTCGGCCGATCGACGAACGGCGCTGACGCCGAGCCCTGCGGCGACCGCCCGATGCGGCGTGAATAGAAGATTTGCGGCTCGGCGTTGTTGAACCCCCAGAACGAGTTCGAGCCGCCGCGGCCGAAATTGCGGAAGATCTGCGCCCCTTCGATGAAGAACGGCCGCCGCTCCTCGAAGAACGTCTCGAAGGCGGACAGGTTGACGATGGCCGGGTCCACTTCGACCTGGCCGAAATCGGGGTTGATGGCGGCGTTGAGCGTGAAGTTGCTCGTGAGGCCGTACTTCAGATCGAGGCCCATGCCGCCGAAGAGCCGCGAGCCGTCGTTGAACGGATCGCCGGTCGACGAGGGCGCCACGAACTCGGCACGGGCCACCGAGTATGGGAGCACTTCGAGATTGTGCGGCGGATCGATGCCGGCCACGCCCGTCAGGTGCGCCATGCGCGAGGCCAGGCCGTTCTCGCGCTTCGGTACGAGCTGGATCCACGACGTTTCGTTGCGCCGCTGGATGAAGCGGGCGGCATTGATGCCCCACGTGTCGTGCTCGCTCCGTGGGAAGCGAAGCTGGGAGAACGGAATCCGCATTTCTGCCGTCCACCCTTCCGCGTCGACCGACACCGCGGCGTCCCACACGGCATCCCACGACTCGTCTGTCCAAGTATCGTTGTAGATGATCGCGTCGGCCAGGGTGCCGGCCGCGTTCACACGAAACTGTGCGCCGGTGAGGTGATCGTGGTGGGGATCGAGATACACGGTGAACCAGTCGGCATCGTCACCCGAATCGCGTCGCTCGAGACGACGGACGATCTTGTCCGGCTCGGTGTCGAAAAGACGCGCGCCGATGTAGAGCGCCGACCCGTCGTAGACCACGCGCAGCTCGGTGCGCTGAGTCGCCGGCTGGCCCTCATCGGGATCGCGTTGCACGAATTCGGTCGCGGGTCTCGCGGACGCCCACGCTTCGTCGTCCAGGTGGCCATCGATGCGAGGCGCCGCGGTGATGCGCGTGGCTTCGATCCCCGCCACCGCTGCATGCACCTGAGTGTCCGAATTTGGGATCGCTGGGAGACGCGCCGCCTCGACCGTGCCGGCGAGCACGAGTCCTGCCAGTAGACACACGACGACGCGCATCGCCACATTAGACGACGTTCAGCGTCCGCAGGTTTGGCGAAAACACACCTGGGCAGGTCTCCCGGCACCTCCGCGATATAATCGCGCCGCAAATCTGCCGGGCCTCGTTGCGGAAATTCGCGAATCCCGCCAAACGAGGCACTCTAGTGTCCCGTCTCCGTAATTCGCGACATAATTCTCGGGCGGGGCATCCCGGCTGGCTGCGTTGCTCGTCGCTTACAAATACCCGATTTGCGCGCTCCTCGCGCCTTGCCACCCGGGCGCCGCGCTCCGGGACTTATGCCACGAATTACGGAGACGGGACACTAGAGAAGGAGGGTCATGCAACCGATTCCCCTCACCATGGCTCCGGGCCGCTTCGGCGCGACGACGCGCCGCGACGCCTGGTGGCTTGCGCCGCTCGGCGTCTTCTTCGCGCTGTCCGCTTTCATTGTTTACTCAACCTGGGCCGCGCTTCAGGGCGCGAACTACTCGTTCGGGCCGTATCTCTCGCCGATGTACTCGCCGGAGCTGTTCGGCGATTCCCCGCACGCACTGTTCGGGCCCAGGCCCGGCTGGTGGCCGGCGCTCCTGCCGTTCTCGCCAGCCATCCTGGTTCTCTGGGCGCCTGGCGGTTTTCGCCTGACCTGCTATTACTACCGAGGCGCCTACTACAAGGCGTTCTGGGCCGACCCGCCGTCGTGCGCGGTCGGCGAGCCGCGATCCTCTTACTGGGGAGAGCGATCGTTCCCGCTCATCCTGCAGAACGTCCACCGTTACTTCCTGTACCTCGCGCTCGTCTTCATCGTCTTTCTGAGCTACGACGTCTGGCGCGCGCTCTGGTTCGAGAATCCCGCGACCGGCGAGGTGTCGTTCGGGCTCGGCGTCGGGACGCTGGTGCTCGCGCTGAACACGACGCTGCTCGGCGGCTACACGTTCAGCTGCCACTCGCTTCGTCACCTGATTGGCGGCGGCATCGACTTGCTCTCGAAAAAGCCGGCACGGATGGCCGGTTACCACTGCGTCTCGTGCCTGAACCGCCACCACATGCTCTGGGCGTGGACGAGCCTCGTCTGGGTCGGATTCTCTGACTTCTATGTCCGGATGTGCGCGATGGGCGTCTGGACCGACGTGAGGATCTTCTGATGGCCGCCGCCGACACACACGAGCACGATGTGCTCATCGTCGGCGCGGGGGGCGCCGGCCTGCGGGCGGCCATCGAGGCATCGGCCGCGGGGGTCTCGGTCGGTGTCGTCTGCAAGTCGCTGCTCGGCAAAGCCCACACCGTGATGGCCGAGGGCGGGATCGCGGCCGCGCTCGCGAACGTCGACGATCGGGACGGCTGGCAGGTGCATTTCGCCGACACCATGCGCGGCGGTCAGTACCTGAACGACTGGCGGATGGCCGAGCTGCACGCGAAGGAAGCGCCGGCGCGCGTGCGCGAGCTGGAAGCGTGGGGCGCGCTCTTCGATCGGACGAAGGACGGCCGCATCCTGCAGCGCAACTTCGGCGGCCACAAATACCCGCGCCTCGCGCACGTCGGCGACCGCACGGGCCTCGAGATGATCCGCACGCTGCAGGATCGCGGGGTGCACCGCGGCATCACGTTCTACATGGAGTGCACGGTCCTGAAGCTGCTCAAACACGGCGACCGCGTGACGGGCGCGTTCGGTTACGACCGCGAACGAGGGCGTTTTCACCTCTTCAAGGCGAAGGCCGTGGTGCTGGCGACGGGCGGCATCGGGCGCGCCTTCAGGATCACGAGCAACAGTTGGGAGTACACGGGCGACGGCCACGCCCTCGCGTACGAGGCGGGTGCGGAGCTGAAAGACATGGAGTTCGTGCAGTTCCACCCGACCGGGATGATCTGGCCGCCGAGTGTGCGTGGCATCCTGGTGACCGAAGCCGTCCGGGGCGAAGGCGGCATTCTGGTCAATAACCAGGGCCGCCGCTTCATGTTCGACGACATCCCGGAGCTCTATCGCACGCAGACCGCGGACAGCGAAGAGGAGGGCTGGCGCTACACACAAGGCGACAAGAGCGCCCGCCGCCCGCCCGAGCTCCTTACCCGCGACCACCTCGCGCGCTGCATCGTCCGCGAGATCAAGGAGGGGCGCGGCAGCCCCCACGGCGGCGTCTATCTGGACATCTCGTGGATTCGTGAACGGCTTCCACACGCCGAGGAGCACATCAAGAAAAAGCTGCCGAGCATGTACCACCAGTTCAAGCAGCTGGCCGACATCGACATCACGAAGGAGCCGATGGAGATCGGGCCCACGACGCATTACATGATGGGCGGCGTGCTCGTCGACGCCGACACGCAGATGTCGACCGTGCCGGGCCTTTTCGCGGCCGGCGAGTGCGCCGCGGGGCTGCACGGCGCGAACCGCCTCGGCGGCAACTCGCTGTCGGATCTGCTGGTCTTCGGGCAGCGCGCCGGCCAGTACGCCGCGCAGTTTGCGAACGAGTACGGCGGAGCGCCGGTCGACCCGGACGAGGTCGAGGCGATCGAGCGCGCGGCGCTGGCGCCGTTCGCGCGTGACGGCGGAGAGAACCCGTATCAGATTCACCACGAGCTGCAGGACAGGATGCAGGACCTCGTCGGCATCGTGCGGACCGAGCGCGAGATGACGCAGGCGCTCGAGGGCCTCCATGAGCTGCGGGCACGCGCCGGACGCGTGCACGTCGCGGGGAATCGCGAGTACAACACCGGCTGGCACACGGCGCTCGACCTCGGCCACATGTTCTCGGTGTCCGAGGCGATCACGCGTGCCGCGCTCGAGCGGAAGGAGAGCCGAGGCGCGCATTTCCGCGAGGACTTCCCCAGGAAGGACGACGCCTTCGGGCAGTTCAATCTGGTGGTCCGCAAGAAGGCGGACCAGACGATGGACATCGTGCGCCGGCCGATCCCGGAGATGCCGGCGGAGCTGCAGCGCGTCATCAAAGAACAGTCGTGAAGGGATGATGTCAACAACCTTTCAAATCTGGCGCGGGGACAAAGGGAGCGGCGCGTTCAAGGAGTACCAGACCGACGTGGCCGAGGGCATGGTCGTCCTCGACGCCGTTCTGCAGATTCAGGCCGAGCAGGCCTTCGACCTGGCGGTGCGGTGGAACTGCAAGGCCGGCAAGTGCGGATCCTGTTCAGCCGAGGTCAACGGCCAGCCGCGCCTGATGTGTATGACCAGGATGAACCAGCTGCCGGCCGGCGAGGCCGTGACGATCGAGCCGATGCGGGCCTTCCCGCATATTCGGGACCTCGTGACCGATGTCTCGTGGAACTTTGCCGTCAAGAAGCGGATCACGCCGTTCACACCCCGCCCCCCGGACGCGCCCGACGGCACGTGGCGCATCGCGCAGGAAGACGTCGATCGCGTGCAGGAGTTCCGCAAGTGCATCGAGTGTTTCCTCTGCCAGGACGTCTGCCACGTGCTCCGCGATCACCGGCTCCACGATCGGTTCGTCGGGCCGCGCTTTCTGATCTATGCGGCGGCGCTCGAGATGCATCCGCTCGACAACGAGAACCGGATCGCGGACCTGCGGGAGGCCGGCGGGATCGGCTACTGCAACATCACGAAGTGCTGCACCAAGGTCTGCCCGGAGTCGATCACGATCACCGACAACGGGATCATCCCGCTCAAGGAACGGGTCGTCGACGAGTTTTACGATCCGGTCAGAAAACTGTTGAGAGTCTTCAGATCTTGAACACACAGTGCACAAATGGATCCCGAAGAGCTGCGGCGATTCTTCGATCTTCGGCAGGAGGCCTGGAATCGGCGGGACCCCGACGCGCTGGTGGCCGGCTATGTGTACGATGCGGTGATTGAGAGCCCCGCCTTCGGCGTCGTGCGGGGACGGCCCGCTATCGAAGAGCAGTACCGATCGTGGTTCCGCACCTTTCCCGATTTCACCTTCACCAGAGAGGACCTGCTGATCGACGGAGACCACGTCGCTCAGACCGCGCGGTGCACGGCCACGCATTCCGGGGAGTTCATGGGCCTGCCGGGGACGGGCCGCCGGATCACTATCGCCGCGGCCCTCTTTTTCAGGATGAAAGACGGCTTCATCCTCCAGGAGCGGCGGATCTACGACTTCACGGGCTTCCTGATGCAGCTCGGTATCCTCAAAGGAAAGTTGCGCTGACCACAGCTATCAGCTCTCAGC
>JACOUA010000204.1 GCA_016178075.1 Acidobacteriota bacterium | reverse complement strand
GGCGGGCTGGGCTTTGCGAACTCGGATCTCGCGTTCAGCAAAGATCACGTCGTCATGGGCAGTTTTCACGGGTTCAATACCTACAGCATCGAGGATCCCAAGAAAGCCCGGCTCCTGGCCTCCGTCGTGTGCCCCGGCGGCCAGGGTGATGTGTCGATCTATGGCAACCTGCTCTTCATGTCGGTCGAGCAGACGCGGGGCCGGATCGACTGCGGCAACCAGGGCGTTCAGGCGCCGGTCAGCGCTGAGCGTTTTCGCGGCGTCCGCATTTTCGACATCAGCGATCTGAGGAAGCCGAAGCAGGTGGCCGCGGTGCAGACCTGCCGGGGGTCGCACACCCACACGCTGGTCACCAACCCGAAGGACAAGGCGAACCTGTATGTCTACGGATCCGGCACGGGCGCGGTCCGGTCCGCCGAGGAGCTCGGAGGCTGCTCCGGAGAGCAGCCCGATAAGGATCCCAACACGGCGCTCTTCAGCATCGATGTCATCCAGGTGCCGCTCGCGGCGCCGCAGAACGCGAGAATCGTCAACCGGCCGCGCGTGTTTGCCGATCCGACGACGGGCGCCATCTCGGGGCTCTGGCAAGGTGGCGACCACGGGCCGGGGACGCAGAGCTCGCGGGTGACCAGTCAGTGTCATGACATCACCGTCTTCCCGGAGATCGGCCTTGCCGCTGGCGCGTGCTCGGGCAACGGCATCCTGCTCGACATCTCTGATCCGGTGCACCCCGTCCGGCTCGATCACGTGGTCGACAAGAGCTTCGCCTTCTGGCACTCGGCCACGTTCAACAACGACGGCACGAAGGTGATCTTCACCGACGAATGGGGTGGTGGCACGCGTCCCCGCTGCCGCGCGATCGATCCGCCGACGTGGGGAGCCGACGCGATCTTCGACATCGTCGATCGCAAGATGCAGTTCAAGGGCTACTACAAGATGCCGGCGGCGCAGACCGAGCAGGAGAATTGCGTCGCGCACAACGGCTCGCTCATCCCGGTGCCGGGGCGCGACATCATGGTCCAGGGGTGGTACCAGGGCGGCGTGTCGGTGTTCGACTTCACCGATTCGGAGCACCCGATGGAGATCGCGTTTTTCGACCGGGGTCCGATCGACGAGAAGAATCTGGTCACCGGCGGCTATTGGTCGACCTACTGGTACAACGGTCACATCTACGGGTCCGAGATCGCCCGCGGGATCGATGTGTTCAAGCTCGTCCCCAGCGAGCATCTCACGCAGAACGAGATCGACGCCGCGACGCTGGCCCAGTCCAACGAGTTCAACGCACAGGATCAAACGCGGGTCGTCTGGCCGGCCCGCTCCGTGGTGGCGCGTGCGTATGTCGATCAGCTCACGCGCGGCAACGGGATTCAGCCGGAGCGCGCCCGGGCCGTGGAGGCCACTCTTGCCCAGGCCGACAAACTGCGGTCCGGGCGGGACAGGGGCGCCGCCGCCGTGGTGGGGCAACTCGATGCGCTGGCGACGCAGCTGGAGAGCGATGCCGGCGCGGCGGCTGGACGAGACGCGGTTCGCCTGCGGTTGCTCGTGGCCACGATCAAGGGCCGCGCTGCGAGTCTGCGCTAGCAGCCATTGCTGCTCGTCAGCGTAACTGTACGCGCACGATCGGCCAGCCCTGCGCGAAAACGTGAAATACCGCACCGGCCGGCCCGCCCTCAAGCGGCGGAGGCCTGAGGTCGAGAACAGGAGCCACCCATGACCGAAAAACCGAGCCGGCGCGATTTTCTTGCCCTCCTGTCGATGCTGCCGGTCACTGGCCTCACTCCGGCCCCCGCATTCGCCCAGCAAAACATGCCCGTCCGCCGTATTCCGGCGACCGGGGAGAACCTGCCGGTGGTCGGGCTCGGCTCGAGCAAAGTCGTGCAGGAGATCGCGACCAATGGTGAGGATCCGGTGCGCCAGGTTCTCCGGACGCTCGTCGCGCACGGTGGAAAAGTCATCGATACCTGGCCGCGCAACGCGGACAACGACGGCCGGTTCGGTCGCGTCATCAACGAGCCCGAGCTTCGCGACCGCCTGTTCGTGACGAGCAAAATCGATCAGGTCGGCAGAGACGCCGGGATTGCCCAGTTCCGGCAAACGCAGCGTCTGTACGGTCGCAAGGTCATCGACCTCGTGCAGATCTTCAGTCTCACCGATCTGGACACGCACTGGCCGAGCCTCCGGGAATGGAAGGAGTCCGGCGCCGCGCGGTACATTGGCGTCACGGTCGCGGAGGCGCGGCTATACGGACAGCTCGAAACATTTCTGCGGCGCGAGCGGCCGGACTTCGTGCAAATGAACTACTCGATTACGGAACGGCAATCTGAAGAACGGATGTTGCCGCTGGCGGCCGACCGCCGGCTCGCCGTGTTGATCAACCGGCCGTTCATGAACGGCGCCTATTTCCGGCGGCTCGAAGGATCACCGTTGCCCCCATGGACCGCCGACTTCGGCTGCACGACGTGGGCACAGTTCTCGCTGAAATACATTCTCGCGAACCCGGCCGTGACCTGCGTGCTCACGGAGACCAGCAATCCGCGGCACATGGAGGAGAATGCGCTGACGGCGCTCGGTCCCGTGCCCGACGAAGCCGCGCGAAAACGCATGCGCGAATTCATCGACAGAGTGGCCGCTTGAGCGAGGAGCGCGCTCACGCAGGCGAACACCACGCAAAAGCCAGAATGCGGGCCATTCGGTTCGAGGAGCGAAGCGGGAACTCGAGGGGTGTCAGCGATCGGTGGCTTTCTTCGGAACGAGCTTCAGCAGGCGCCCCGTCGCGCTGTCGGTCAGGAGATACAGCGCCCCGTCCGGACCCTGGCGGACGTCGCGAATCCGCTCGCGCTTCGGCTGAAGATCGGTCAAGAGCCGCTCTTCGCCTACGATCTTCTCGCCGTCCAGGGTCAACCCGCTCATGGCCAGCCTGATCGAAGCCATCGACATCAAGCGGAAGATGTTCTTCGAATTCGACGGGGCGCCGTACCACTGCCTCGACGTCGACGTGTCCCGGCCGACGGCGCGCGGCGGGCAGACGCTCGTGCGGATCAAGATGCGGAACCTGCTCACGCGCGCGGTCTTCGACAAGACCTTCAAGGCCGGCGAGAAGTTCAGCGAGCCGGATCTCGTCATGGTGTCCGCCTCGTATCAGTACGCCGGCGGCGACGGCTACCACTTCATGGATCAGGAGACCTTCGAGACCCTCACCCTGGGACCCGAGATCGTGGGCGACGATCGGCTACTGCTCGTGGACAACGTGATCGTTCAGATCCAGAAGTTCAACGGCAGCCCGATCGGGATCGAGTTTTCCCCCCACGTGGAAATGATCGTGACCTCCAGCGAGCCAGGCGTTCGGGGTGACACCGCGAGCGGCGGCGTCACCAAGCTCGCCACGCTGGAGACCGGCCTGCAAATCCGCGTGCCCCTCTTCATCAAAGAGGGGGAGAAGGTCCGGGTTCACACCGAGACGCGGGAATTCGCGGGGAGGGCGTAGCAGTCGTGTCCAGCAAGCTCCTCCCTCACGCACAGTGAGCTGCGATGACGCTCTCGTACGTTCACGGACCGTCAGCTATCCCGCTTCTCGGGGAGACGATCGGCCAGTGTCTCAACCGCAGCGCCACGACGTTCTGCGATCGTGAGGCCCTGGTTTCGCGCCATCAACGACTGCGGTACACGTACGGTCAGCTGCGCGCCGAGGTCCACCGCGCCGCGCGCGGGCTGCTGTCACTGGGCGTCAAGCGCGGGGACCGGGTCGGGATCTGGAGCCCCAACTGTGCGGAATGGGCGATCACGCAATACGCGGCGGCGAAGGTCGGGGCCATTCTCGTCAACATCAACCCCGCCTATCGCCTCCGTGAGCTCGACTATGCGCTCCAGCAGTCCGGCGTGTCGGTGCTGGTCATGGCCCGGAAGTTCCGCAGCACCGACTACGTCGAGATGCTGGTCGCGCTCGCGCCGGAGCTGACGTCGACGAGGACGCCGTTCCTGATCTCGACGCGGCTGTCCGCGCTTCACACCGTCGTCTACTTCGGCCCCGACCCGAACCCAGGAGGCCTCGCCTGGGTGGAGTTGCTCGCCCGTGGCGACTCGACACCGTCGTCATCGCTGAGCGAGCGCGAAGGTGAGCTTCAGTTCGACGACCCGGCCAACATCCAGTTCACATCCGGCACGACCGGATCGCCCAAGGGCGCGACGCTTTCGCATCACAACATCCTGAACAACGGGTTCTTCGTGGGCGAGGCGCTGCACTATACCGATCGCGATCGGGTCTGCGTCCCCGTGCCCTTCTATCACTGTTTCGGCTGCGTCATGGGGAATCTCGGAGCGTTGACGCACGGCAGCGCCGTCATCATTCCCGCGGAGTCGTTCGACGCCGAGGCGACGCTCACCGCCCTTCAGGAGGAGCGCTGCACGTCCCTCTACGGCGTCCCGACGATGTTCATCGCACAGCTCGAGCATCCGGCGTTTGCGAGCTACACGGTCGAGTCCTTGCGGACCGGGATCATGGCGGGCGCGCCGTGCCCCATCGAGGTCATGCGCCATCTGATCGACCGGATGCACATACCGGAAATCACGATCTGCTACGGCATGACCGAAACGTCTCCCGTGTCCTTCCAGTCGGCGGTCGACGACCCCCTCGAGCGCCGCGTGTCGACCGTCGGGAGAGTCCACCCGCATCTCGAATGCAAAATCATCGATGCCGGCACCGGTGAAGTCGTGGCGCGTGGGGTGGCCGGCGAGCTGTGCACACGGGGCTATTCGGTGATGCTCGGTTACTGGAACAACCCGGACGCGACCCGCGAGGCGATTGACGCCGCAAGGTGGATGCGCACCGGCGACCTCGCCGTGATGCACGACGATGGGTACGTCGGGATTGTCGGGCGTCTGAAAGACATGATCATTCGCGGCGGGGAGAACATCTACCCGCGCGAGATCGAGGAGTTCCTCTATACGCATCCCAAGATCAGCGACGTGCAGGTCATCGGCGTCCCCGATCCCAAGTACGGCGAGGAGGTCTGCGCGTGGATCCGGTTGCGGCAGGGTCAGACGGCGACCGAAAACGAGATCCGCCAGTACTGCCGCGGCCAGATCGCCACCTATAAGATTCCACGGTACGTGCGGTTTACCGACGAGTTCCCCGCGACGGTGACCGGCAAGATTCAGAAATTCAGGATGCGGGAAATCTCGATTGCGGAACTGGGGCTCGCTCCTCGCCGCCCCGCGCCAGCTCGCTCCTGAAGGCTCTTGAGCGGTCGTGCTTCGAAGTGAATGACGGCGCCCACAGGGATCTGTGATAGAAAGCGCAAGAGCGCGGTGGCCTGCCTCCCTTCTTCGCGCTTCCGCCTTCGCTGAAGCTACGGCGGACCGCCGAAGCCTTGGCGGAGGCTGGTCGGCGAGGCAAGCAGGCAGCGAGGGTGGGGCCCCGCCGCAAGCTACAAGCTAATAGATGAGGACTCCGATGCTGTGCACCCGACGCGATGTCGGAAAGCTCGCCCTGTCGGCGATCCCGGGCGCCTCGTTGCTGCCGAAACTCACGCTGTCGCCCGCCAAACCGGACTCCAAAGTGGCGGGCGTGCAGATTGGCCTGAACGTGCCGTACAACTTCGGCAACCCGGCTATGAGCGGCGGCGACATCCTTCGGAACTGCGTGCAGCTCGGCGTGAGCGCCGTCGAGCTCAGATCTCAGCCGGTCGAAGCCTTTCTCGGGGTCCCGGCCAACCTGGTTGCGCGCGGGGCTGGCGCTGGCGCCGCAGCCGAGCTGCGGAAGTGGCGGCTCGCGATCCCGATGGAGAAGGTCAAGGCGTTTCGCCGGATGTATGAAGACGCGGGTGTGCGCATCGAAATCGTGAAGTTCGACGGGATCTATGCGCTGACGGACGATGTCGTCGATTACTGCTTCGAGTTGACGCGGACGCTCGGGGCCAGGGCCCTTTCTTGCGAAATCTCGCTCGACGACACCAAGCGTCTCGGGCAGTTCGCCGACAAGCACCAGCTGATGGTCGGCTACCACGGCCACGCCGAGACGACGCCCCACATCTGGGAGACCGCGTTCGGGTACGCGAAGCACAACGGCGCCAACGTCGATCTCGGTCATTTCATCGCCGGCAACAACACCTCACCGGCCCCGTTCATCACGCAGCACCACGATCGGATCACGCACGTCCACGTGAAGGATCGGAAGCTGAACAACGGACCGAACGTGCCCTTCGGCCAGGGAGACACCCCGATCAAAGAGGTGCTCCGGTTGATCCGCGACCACAAGTGGAACATCCAGGCGACGATTGAGTTCGAATACCCAGTCCCGCCGGGTTCCGATCGGATGACCGAGATGGCGAAATGCGTTCAGTTCTGCCGGGCCGCGCTGGCCTGATGTCGACAACGGGAGATTGAGGCTCATCCTCGACAAACCGGTGACACGAGGGCCGGACCGCTGTAGAGTAGCCGCGCTCGGGGTAGACAGATCCGGAGGACACATGAAGAGGACAGTCGGTCTTGTCGCGGCCCTGACGCTTTCGGTCACGCCGGCGTTCGCGCAGTCGCCAAGAGCGCTGAACGTCAAAGACATCGTCGAGCTCGAGCTGCTGACGCACAGCGAGGTCTACGACAAGATCCATACCCAGGGCATGACGTCCGTGCTCGTCGTCACCGGCGGCACCGAGGAGCGCGGGCCGCACGATGTCCTGGGCGGCCACACGCTCATGGCGCGCAACAGGGCGATTGAGATCGCCAAGAGGCTGGGCAACGCGCTCGTGGCGCCGACGCTTCCGATCGCCGTTGCGGCCACCGGCCTGAGGGAGAGCACCAACCAGCCGGGAGGCGTCCAGATGCCGGCGGACGTGTTCAAGGCGGTCCAGATCGCCGAGATCGACAGCATGGCCATGAACGGCTTCAAGGACATCTTCGTGATGGGCGATCACGGGGGCGGGCAGCAGCAGATCCGCGAGGCGGCCGAAGAGCAGGACCAGAAGCTCGCGCCGAAAGGGGTGCGCGTCTACTACATCGGCGACTTCTACAACAAGACGCACGACGACATCGACCTGTATTTCTACGAGCACAAGCTCCCCATCGGCGGGCACGGCGCCGTTATGGAGACCTCGGAGATGTTGTATTGGGAGCCGGCCCCGGGCGTCTACGTGCGGCCGATTTACAAGACCGTTCCGTTCGATCCTACCGGACAGACGCCCGAGCAGTGGAAGGCGGCGCGCGATGCGCGCCTCGCTCGAGAGGCCGCGGGGGAAACGGGCCGAGGGCAGCGGGGCCAGGGTAGCGGGAACGCCGCCGCCGGCGGTGGCGGCGGCGGTCGAGGACTGCGCGGTCAGGACCCCAATGCGCCGCCGCGCGTGAACAACGGCCTCACCGGCGATCCGCACCCGTCAACGAAGGAAATCGGGAAGGTGATGATCGAGATCTGCGTCAACAACTCGGTCGCGCAGATCAAGAAGCTGACGGGAGAGAGGCGAGGGACGGCTCAGAACTAGTCCCGCGCACCGACCGCATCGGGAGCGGGAACCTGCCCGGGGCCTGTCCGCGAGCAGCCCACGGGTGCTCAGCCCGACAAACCTGATCACGACTGACGGCCTTGCGCGCCCGTGGGCGCCCCAGGCACCCCAACGCGGCTGCTGCGTTGGGACCCCGCCGCACGAACAGGGGCCGGTCGATGCGGTCCTTCATCGTCCGCGAGCACAACTGGTAGTCGTCTGGCGCGTCGGCGTGGACGAGAAGGTGTTTCGCGTGCGGCGCCAGGATGCCGCGGAGCGCGGCGAACGTGGCGTCGAAGGCGTCGGTCTTTGGCATGCGGCGATTCTAGCAGTAGCTTATGATGCCGCGACGGTTTCGACGAGGCGATGACACGTCAGCGGAAGGTCCGCGCGCCCGGCAGCGAGAGCGAGCCGGCACCGGCCGGGCGGTGGCTGCTGCTCCTGCTCCAGCTGCCGACGCGGCCGTCGCGCGCGCGCGTGCAGACCTGGCGCCGCCTGCAGCGGCTCGGCGCGCTGTCGCTCAAGAACGCGGCCTATCTGCTGCCGAACACCCCGCAGGCGCGCGAAGACTTCGAGTGGATGAAGCGCGAGATCGTCGGGTTCAAGGGGCAGGCCAGCGTCTTTGCGGCCGACGCCATCGGCGAGGCGGAAGACGAGGCGATCGTCGCGGCGTTCCGGGACGCCCGCCGGCAGGAATTCGACGAGGTCATCCGATTGCTCGAGCGGCTTCGGCGATCGCTGGGGAGCGAGGCCGCCCGGCGGGGGACCGCCTCGGCGCTCCGCGCGGCCCGCGTCACCCGCCGCTGGCGCCAGCGACTCGATCAGATTCAGGACGTCGACTTCTTCGAAGCGCCGAACGCCGCCCGGGCGCGCGCGCTGCTCCAAGACATCGAGACCCGACTCGAAGGCCGCCCGCGGCAGCCGTCCAAGCCGGGCAAGCGGCCCGAGGGCGTCTATCGACGGCGGACCTGGGTGACGCGGCCCAGGCCGGGAATCGATCGGATGGGCTCCGCCTGGCTGATTCGGCGGTTCATCGATCCGGAGGCCAGGTTCGAGTTCGCCCGCGAGGTCCCGAGCGCCGATTCAGGACGCGTCCCCTTCGACATGTTCGACGCCGAGTTCTCCCATCACGGCGATTCGTGCACGTTCGAGGTGCTGGTCGAGCGCTTCGGGATCGACGATCCGGCCGTCCGGCACATCGGCCACATCGTCCACGACCTGGACCTCAAGGATGCGAAATTCGGGGTGTCCGAGGCTTCTACGATCGGCGGGTTGGTCGAGGGCCTCGGAGAGACGTACGGCGACGACGCCGAGCTCCTCGAGCACGGCGTCGTGCTGTTCGAAGGGCTGTACCGATCGCTCAGTCAGCGGGCCGGCGAAACGACGAGCCGACCTTCACGATCACCACAGAGCTCACCGCGCACACAGAGAAAGCATTAGGTTAACAGCCCGTGGTGAAAGTCCCGCTGCATTCGGCGGGCGCTGCATCCCTTCTCCCACCCCAACGCGCTGGGAAACGCGCGTTGGGGACCCCGGGGCTGGCTGC
>JACOUA010000203.1 GCA_016178075.1 Acidobacteriota bacterium | reverse complement strand
GTTCTTGCTGATGATCACGACCGGGGCACTGCTCTTCTACGCGATTCCGGTGAGGTCGTACCACAACATCTTTTTCAGATTGAAGATCGTGATGCTCGTCCTGGCGGGCCTGAACGCGTGGGTCTTTCACCAGAAGGTGTATCGTCACGTGCTGGACTGGGATCTCGATCCGATCACGCCACGAGGCGCCAGAGTCGGCGGCGCGCTCTCGCTCGTGCTCTGGGCCGTCATCATCGTCTCGGGCCGGATGATCGCGTACAACTGGTTCGACTGCGACAAGCCGCAGCCCGCGATGGTGGTGTGGGCCGCCGGCTGCGACGCGTATCCGCGGTGATCGCCCGCACACGCAAGACCGACCCTCAGCGCGTGGCGATGACCGTGAATCCCGAACGAGTGCTCCCTCTGGTCGTTGAGGAGAACCCTCCAGTCCACGCGGTGAGGCACTGGAAATAGAGTCCCGTGGCGACGTCGTAGAGCAGGATGTCATCGACGCCATCACCGTTGAGGTCGGTCGGGAAGACCTGCCAGCCCGGCGACCAACTGCCATTCACGTAGCGGCCGAAGTCGCCGGCGCCGTCGGTGAAGCATTGGAACCACTGTCCCGTCGACGGATTGTAGAGGAACAGATCGTCCTCGACGCCGCTCCGCAGCCGTGCCCGCGACACCACCCATGACGGGGACCATGTTCCGGCATGGGTTTGGAATTGGCCGTTCCCGACGTTCAGCGCAGTCACCCACTGCCCCGTGACCGGACTGTACAGGAACACATCGTCGAGGCCGTTGCCATTGAAGTCGCCGACAGTGATGGTTGCGTTCGATGGCCACGACCCTGACCTCGATATGAGGCCGCCGCTACCGTCATTGATGTAGAGGACCCACTGTCCGGTTGTCGCGCCGTAGAGCAAGACGTCCTTCAAGCCATCGCCGTTGGCGTCCAGCAGATAGGGGTCCATGTTGGACACGAGGGACGCAGCCGCGAACCGCGCGAAGCCCCCCGCCCCGTCGCTGAGACACTCGACCGCCAGACCGGAGGTCGGGTTGTAGACGAACACGTCGTCGATCGCGTCGAGATCGAAGCGCCCCGACCGCACCCGCCACCCAGGCGAGAACGAGCCGGACGCGTACGTGAAGCCGCCCGAGCTCGTGTTCAAGGCTGTCACCCACTGGCCCGTCACACTGTTGTAGAGGAACAAGTCCGTCAACGTGTTGCCGTTGAAGTCGCCGGGCGCGATCGACCACTGCGGTGACCAGCGTCCGTTGAGAAAATTGAAGCGACCGTCGCCGGCGCTGAAGGCCTTCGACCAGTCGCCCGACCCGACGTCATAGAAGAACGCGTCGCCGGTGCCGTCGCCCGACAAGTCGACGCGGTGGTGCGATGTCGCCGGGCTCGCAGCGATCGGCTGGAAAATCGCGACGCACGACAGGCCTGCGACGATGGTCACGCGAGCGTCGGGGCACACCGCGTTTCCGGTCCAGCCGGCGAACGCGTGCCCGCTAATGGCCACCGGCTGGAGCGTCACCACCTGACCCGGAGGGAACGCGTAGCAGCCCTCGCCGCAGCCGATGCCCTCCGGTTCCATGGTAATCATGCCGCCGCCGGTCGACGCAAGCTGAATCAGGACCAGCCCCTGCCCAAAGTCGATGCGGCGGAGCGCCGGTGGAATGATCGACAAGTAATACATGTGACCATCGGGCCCCTGCGCGAAGTGCACCGGGCTGCCGGCCTTGGTCGCGAACTGCTCGACCGTGGCGCCGTTTGCGACGTCGTAGCTGAGCGTGTAGATGAACCCCTGGCCGAAGTCGCCAAAAAAGATGACGTTCGAGTACTTCGGTGGATAGATGCCGCTGCCAGTGAGCGCCCCCACAGCGGCGATGGCCGTGTTGTGATGATCGTTGGGATACGCGTAGATCGGATCGATGTAGCGCGGATCGTTGGCAGTCCCTTCGTAGAACGGCCAACCGAAGTTGAGGCCGGGTCCGCCCAGATTGATCTCTTCGAACTGATCCAGGCCGACATCGCCAATGAACATGCGGCCCAGGGCGTCAAAGGTGAACCGCCACGGGTTTCGCAGCCCGAGGCACCAGATTTCGGGGCGCGCGCCGGACGTCTGGACGAACGGATTGTCGCCCGGAACGCTCCCGTCGGGATTGAGACGGAGAATCTTGCCGTTGAGCACGGCGAGGTTTTGCGCGTTCTCGCCGTTCGCGGCGTCGCCAACGGAGATGTACAGCTTGCCATCCGGCCCGAAGAGGACACAGCCGCCGTTGTGGTGGCCCGTATGCGGGTCGCCGTGACGGGTAATCGGATTCGCGGCGTCCTCCGTGTCGGCAAAGATATCGTCGAGGATGACCATCTCGCTGTCGCTCGAGACACTGTTGCCGCTCATCGTGAATCGCGACACGCGGTTCCATGCGAATCGATACGAGTGTCCCGGCGGCTGATAGCTCGCAGGGGACGTTGTGTAATAAACGTAGATGTAGCCATTGGACGCGAAGTCAGGATCGACGGTGATGCCGAGCAGCCCGGTTTCGTCGTATTGGGCGCTGACCGCGATCGACCCCGCGACGGTCGTGGTGCCGCCGTGCACGACCTTGATCACGCCGCCTTTTTCGAGGATCAGGATGCGGCGATCCGGTGTGAAGGTGAAGCCCGTCGGCAGAAACAGGTCGGACGTGACGACGGTTTCGGAGAAGCCGGGAGGCAGCGTGGTGCCGCCGGCCGCCTCAGCGCCGGCGGTGAAGACGAGAACGACGATCGCAAGGCGCAACCGGCTCATCGACGTTGTGAAGAAGGCCTTTCACCCGAGCCGTTGAGACCCGGAGGTAGCATAACCCAGGGACCGCGCCGACCGCGCCCGACCCTGCACACAAATTCGCGATCTCCTCGCTGACCTTGGTGGAGCACGTAGTTAGTAACACATTTCGTTAGCAACGCATTTCGCAATTCCGGTGACCTAGCCCCGTTCGTGGTGAGCTCGTCGAACCACGAACCGGGAGTCGCCCTTCG
>JACOUA010000202.1 GCA_016178075.1 Acidobacteriota bacterium | reverse complement strand
CTGCCGCCATGTCGCTGGCAGCTTGGCGGGAGCGACGTAGACACGTGACACGTCGTCCGGCACGTCTGCGGCCGCCACGACGAGGTCCGGCGGCGGATCGTCCCGATCGAGATGCACGAAGTACTCGATCATGGCCAACGAGAGATGTTCGGACGCGTAGGCAAGCCGAACGCCTGGACTGGACCACCGGCCGCCGTACCGGTACGCGCCTTCGCCATCGAACGGCGCCTTCGCGTAGCGCTTTCGGAGGACTCGATAGATCCGCGTCAACTCACGCCGCCAAAGGCGATGCGGCCAAGGACGTTCTCGACGGCCCGCGCTCCGAGCTCCGTGTCGAGCATAGCGAGCGGCGCTTTGCCGCCCAGCGCGCGATTCGGGCGCTTGAGCCATCGCGTGCCTGCTTCGCGACCACCGAGCGATGATTTCGCGAGCGCGATAATGCGTGCCACCCGGTAGATGCGATCGGACTCGTTTCGGGCCAACCGCCCTTCCCGTCGCCGGCGCTGAAGGCTTCGAGGAGCCAAGTCGAGGCACGCCGCCAGCTCCTTGATGCTGAGATCGGCAGCCTCCATGATCTCCTCGATGACTCCATGGGGAAACCCTTCGCGAATCGCGGTCTGGAGATCGCTATCCCTCTCCAAGCGACGTCCAAGGACTGCTTCGCCCCCGAGCTCATCGACGACGGCGCGTAGTTCGCTTACCATGTTGTCGCTTATTGTAGCGCCAATTGGCGCGAAGCCAAAGCACGGGCACGGGGAACCCGTACTCGCGAATAGGTGATCTACGGAAGCGGGTGCGACCGAAGCGAGCGCCGACAAACAACCTGGTTTGCAATTTCTTGCAAAAAACACCCGGCGAACGCCCCAGATATGCAGTGCGCCTGCGAATCTTCAGACCAAACAACGACGTCCAGCATGCCGTTGGCTTTGAACGGCCTCAGTCGGCGTCGGACCGCGAGAACCGTACGCACTCAACCGCGCGGCTGGCGCGTCTAGAGGCTCAGGCCGGATTGAACTGAGCCATGCAACACGTTGACGTGAAAAGAGTTTTGGTGCGGAAGGGGGGAGTCGAACCCCCACGCTCTTGCGAGCGCCAGCCCCTCAAGCTGGTGCGTCTGCCAGTTCCGCCACTTCCGCAGAGGGGGGCAAATCTACGGCTTCGGTTGCGGCGCCGGTGGCTTCGCCGGAGCGGCCGGCGTTGAAGCCGGCGCTTGCACCGGTTTCGGAGCGGTCGTGCCGCCGACGACGGATCCGGGGCCGCGCTGCGCCAGGATGCCGAGCGAGATCGCGCCGAGCGCGAACAGCACCGCGAGGACGATCGTCGCCTTCGACAGCACCGTCGGGCCCGTGCGCGCCCCGAAGGCCGTCTGGCTGCTGGTGCCGCCAAACACGTTGGCCATGTCGCCGCCCTTGCCCTGTTGCAACAGGACGACGATGAGGAGGAGAAGGCAGACAATGACGTATGCCGACGACACGATGTAGTAAAGCATGGAGCTCCGGTCTCTGATCCCCGATCCCCGATCCCCGATCCCCGAATTATACCTTCGCCCTGCGGCTCTTCGACACGATCTCCGCGAACGCGCGGAGGTCGAGGCTCGCGCCACCGACGAGCGCGCCGTCGACATCGAGTTGGACAACGAGCTCGGCGATATTGCCCGGCTTCACGCTCCCGCCATAAATAATGTGGCACTGCTCGGCCGCCTCGGCGCCGAACCATTGTCTGAGCCGCGTTCGAATGTGCGCGTGCGCGTCTTCGGCCTGCTCCGGGCTGGCGTTGCGACCTGTCCCGATCGCCCAGACCGGCTCATACGCGATCACGAGAAGCGCCGCCTGCGTGGCGGTCAGGTGATCGAGGCCGCCTTTGATCTGACGATCGAGCACGTCGAGCGTCTGGCCGGCGTCGCGCTCGTCGAGCGTCTCGCCGATGCACACGATCGGCGTGAGCCCGGCCGTGAGCGCCGCGAGCGTCCTGCGATTGACGGTGTCGTCGGTTTCGCCGAAGTACGTCCGGCGCTCGGAGTGGCCGATGATAACGTACTCGGCGCCGGCCTCGGTCAGCATCGCCGCGCTGATCTCGCCCGTGAACGCGCCTTCCCGCTCCCAATGCAGATTCTGACCAGCGACGCCGACGTTGGTGTTCCGCACGGCTTCGGCCACCGCATGGAGAGCCGTGAACGGCGGCGCCAGCACGATCTCCACATCGTCGACATCCTTGACCGCGCCGCGAAACTCCTTCGCATAGACGACGGCTTCGTGGACGGTCTTGAACATCTTCCAGTTGGCGGCGATGAAGGGGAGCCGCATGGTCGTCATCAGTATTGGGTCCGCTTGGGGCCTCATCTCACCCCTCGACAAGCTCGGGGTGCCCTGAGCCTGTCGAAGGGCACGCGCAGCCGCCTGCCCGCCGAAGCTCGAAGAGCGCAGGCTGGTCGCTTCCGCTCCGGATCTTGATTGTGTCAGCTATTGACTGAGTGCGGCAACCCCGGGGAGCGTCCGCCCCGCCAGGAATTCCAGCGAGGCCCCGCCGCCGGTCGAGATGTGCGACATCCGGTCCGCGACGCCGGCTTTGGTGACGGCGGCAATCGAGTCGCCGCCGCCGATGATGGTCGTACCCCGAACCGTCGCCACGGCGCGCGCGATGGCGTTGGTGCCTTCGTCGAACGGTGGGACCTCGAAGACCCCCATCGGCCCATTCCACACGACCGTTCGAGCTCCGGCGAGCACCGCCACGTAGCCTCGCACCGTCGCGGGTCCGATGTCCACGCCCTTCCGATCGCCGATGGCCGGATCCCCGATCTTCTGCACTTCGTGGGGCGCCCCGGCCTCGATCGTCGTCGTGACCACGTGATCGATCGGGAGCTCGAGCCGCCTGCCGTCGCTGGCCGCCTGCCGCGCGATCTGCCGCGCGGCATCGAGCTTGTCGTCCTCGACGAGCGACGTGCCGACGGGCACGCCGTGCGACTTGAAGAACGTGTAGGCCATGGCGCCGCCGATGAGCAGCGCATCGACCCGGCCGAGGAGGTTCTGGATGACCTCGATCTTGTCAGAGACCTTCGCGCCTCCGAGGACCGCGACAAACGGCCTGACCGGCGCGGTCAAGGCGTCGCCGAGGTGCTTCAGCTCTTTCTCCATGAGGAGTCCGGCTGCCGACGGCTTCACGTACTTCGTGATCCCTTCCGTCGAGGCGTGAGCGCGATGGCTGGCGCCAAACGCGTCGTTCACGAAGACGTCGGCCAGCGCCGCCAGGCCGGCTGCGAACTCGGGATCGTTTGTTTCCTCTTCCGCATGGAACCTCAGGTTCTCGAGCAGAACGAAGCGATTTCCGTCACGCTCCGCCCGCTCGATCGCCTGACGTACCGGGTCCCCGATACAATCGTGCGCGAAGGTGACCTGACGCTTGAGAAGAACCGCCAACCGTTCGGCCACCGGCTTCAGGCTCATGGCCGAATTCGGCGTCCCCTTCGGCCGGCCGAGATGCGACGCCGCGATGACCGTCGCGCCGCGGTCGAGCGCCAGCTGGATCGTCGGGAGCGACTCCCGAATGCGGGTGTCGTCTTCGATGACCCCGTCTTTCAGCGGGACGTTGAAGTCCACGCGCAGAAAGACCCGCCGCCCCTTCAGATCCAGATCGCGAACGGACAGTGCGGGCATTATTTGGTTTGCGCTGGGGCCCCACCCCCGGCGCCTGCCATCCGCCTTCGCCAAGGCTATGGCGGACAAGCGGCCTTGCCCGCCGACCAGCCTCCGCCAAGGCTTCGGCGGTCCGCCGTAGCTTCAGCGAAGGCGGAAGCTCGAAGAGCGGAGGCGGGTCGCCTGCGCTCGCGGCGCTGATGCGTCACGACAGCCGTCGTTTGGCCATCGCGGCGAGCAGGTCCACGCAGCGATTCGAGTAGCCCCACTCGTTGTCGTACCACGACAGCACCTTCACGAAGTCGCCTTCCATCACCTTCGTGTAAGGGCCGTCGACGATCGATGAATGGCTGTTGCCCTTGAAGTCGATCGACACGAGCGGCTCGGTCGAGAACTGGAGGATGCCCTTGAGCGCGCCGTTCGCCGCTTCCTCGAAGGCGGCGTTGATCTCCTCGCCGGACGTCTTTCGATCGACGACGGCCACGAGGTCGACGACCGACACGTTCGGCGTCGGGACGCGCATCGAGATGCCGTCGAGCCGGCCCTTCAGATCCGGCAGCACTTCGCCGACCGCGGAGGCCGCGCCGGTCGTCGTCGGGATAATCGACAGCGCCGCCGCCCGCGCGCGCCGCAAATCCTTGTGCGGCAGGTCGAGGAGCTGCTGGTCGTTGGTGTAGGCATGGACGGTCGTCATCCATCCCTTGCGGATGCCGAAGCGCTCGTGGAGCACCTTGGCCATCGGGGCGAGGCAGTTGGTGGTGCACGAGGCGTTCGAGATGATCTGATGCTTCGAGGGATCGTACATGGCGTCGTTCACGCCGAGCACGATCGTGATGTCCGGCTTCTTCGCCGGCGCGGTGATGATGACTTTCTTCGCGCCCGCCGCCAGATGCTTCGCGGCGTCGTCCCTGTTCGTGAACAGCCCTGTCGATTCGAACACGACGTCGACGCCCAGGTCCTTCCACGGGAGCTCGGCGGGATCGCGCTTCGACAGCACCTGGAACTCGTCGCCCTCCACCACGATTCGGTCGCCCTTCGCCGCGATGCCCGCCTGGAGGTTGCCCAGCACCGAGTCGTACTTCAACAGGTGCGCCAGCGTGGCCGCGTCGGTGAGATCGTTGACGGCGACGAAGTCGAACTCACGGTGCCCCATCGCGGCCCGGAAGATGTTGCGGCCGATACGGCCGAACCCATTGATGCCGACCCTGACGGTCATCGATTTCCTCCGTCGAACAAAACAGAGATTCTATCAGGTTGGCATAATAATGAAGATAGCCAGCGGGACTGCAAGGCTCGGGCATGTACCTGCTCTACAGCATCCTCATCCTGTCGTTCTTCGTCGTGACGGCGCCGTACTTCGTGTACCAGGCGCTGCGGTACCAGAAGTACGTCGGCAGCCTGCGCCAACGGCTCGGATACCTCCCGGTCTCGTTCAACTTCGACGGCGACGAGTCGATCTGGATCCACGCGGTCTCGGTGGGCGAGGTCCTGACGGCCCGCGCGGTCGCGGGCGATCTGAAGCACCGCTATCCGCGCCTCAAGCTCTTTCTGTCGACGACGACGATGGCGGGGCAACAAGTGGCGCGTGGCAAGATGCAGGACATCGACGCGGTGTTCTATTTTCCGTTCGACCTCGGGGTCATCGTGCAGCGCACTCTCCGGCTGGTGAAGCCGCGGCTCTTCATCATGATGGAAACCGAGATCTGGCCGAACCTGCTGCGGGCGTGCCGCCGGAGGGGCGTCTCGACGCTCGTGGTCAACGGCCGTATCTCGGCGCGCTCGTATCCGCGGTACAGACTCATCCGACCGTTCTTTCGGCACGTCCTCGACCACATCGACAGGTTCTGCGTGCAAAGCGACGAGACCGCGCGGCGTCTGGTCGACCTCGGGGCGACGCAGGCGCGAATCACCGTGACCGGCAGCCTGAAGTTCGATTCGCTGCAGAGGCCCGGCACGGCGATGTACGGCCGGCCTCGTGACCGGGTGCTCCGCTTCTTCAGGGTCCCCGAGTCCAGACCGATCGTCATCGCCGGCAGCACGATCAAGGGCGAGGAAGCCGTGCTGCTGCGCGCGTTCGGCCGGATGCGATCGGTCTCGCCGCAGGCCCTGCTGATTCTGGCGCCGCGGCATCCAGAGCGATTCACTGAGGTCGAACGGCTCGCGCAGGAGGGCGGCTTCCGCACCGCGCGGCGCACCGAGCTGCCCATCGATGCCGAACCCAAGGTCGACGTCGTCATCCTGGACACCATCGGCGAGCTGGCGTCGCTCTATCAGATCGCGCACGTCGTCTTCGTGGGCGGCAGCCTCGTGGACGCGGGAGGACACAACATCCTGGAGCCGGCGGCGTTCGGGAAGCCGATTGTGTTCGGAGCGCACATGCAGAATTTCGCGGAGATTGCCGAGGCGTTTGTCGGCAACGGCGCCGCCGTGCAGGTGCAGGCCGCGGCCGAGCTCGAAGAAGTGCTGCTCAACCTGCTCACCGACCCGGTACGGCGGGCGAGGCTGGGGGCGGCGGCGCGGGCGCTGGTCGAAGCCAACCGCGGCGCCAAGGACAAGACGCTGACCGTGATCGCGGAGCTCTTGCCGGTCCCGAGTGCGGTCGTGCGGCCGTTCAGGGTGGTGCATTAGAACTGTTATCAGTTTTCAGTTCACAGTTTTCAGTTCACGGCGTTCATGAACTGGCTGCGGGACCGGCCTACTGAGAACTGATAACTGAAAACTGAAAACTTTCCATGACCCATCTCTCAGTAGCAGGTTGGCTCTACGGCCGGGCCGCGCTGGCCAGGCGCCGCTACTACGGGCGTCACGCGGAAGCACGCGTCCGATTGCGGTGCCCGGTCATCAGCATCGGGAGCCTGGCGGTCGGGGGCAGCGGCAAGACGCCGGCCGCCGCCACGCTGGCGCGGCTGCTCCTCGATCTGGGTGAGCGCCCCGCGATTCTGAGCCGAGGCTACGCGCGCCGTGATGCGCCCGACGGGGTGACGGTCGTCAGCGATGGCCGACGGGTCCGGGCCGATCTCGACCGCGCGGGCGACGAGCCGCTGATGCTCGCCCGATCGGTTCCAGGCGTCGCCGTGCTGGTCTCGGCCGATCGGCATCTCGCGGGCGCCCTTGCCGAGCGGAAGCTCGGCGCCACCGTGCACCTCCTGGACGATGGGTTTCAACACGTGAGATTGGAGCGGGACATCGACCTGCTGATTGTCGATGCGGCCGACGTCCGCGATGGCCGCCCGATGCCGGCCGGCCGTCTTCGCGAGCCGCTCATGGCCGCCCGTGAGGCCGACGCCGTCATCGCTGTCGGCAGCGACGTCGAGATGCAGGAGATCGCGGACCGCCTTCGACCGGCACGTGTGTTCAACGGCCGGCGGATCCTGGAGGCGCCGCGACTGGACGGCGACGGCGTTCTGTCCGGAAGCGCCCCAATCGGCGGCCGACGCGTCGTGGCGCTCGCGGCCGTCGCCCGCCCCGATCTGTTTGTGGAGGCGGTCCGACGGGCCGGCTTCGATCCGGCCGCCACCATGACGTACCGGGATCATCACCCCTTCACGCGGCACGACATCGACCGTCTGGAGGCCGAGGCGCGCCGTGTCGGGGCCGAACTGCTGCTGACCACCGAGAAGGATCTGATCCGGCTCCGGCCGTTCCGTCCGCTTCCGTTTCCCGTCGCGGTTCTGCCTCTGCGCTTCGCGATCGAGCCGGCCGAGGCGTTTCGCCTCTGGATCCGTACGAGTCTGGCCACGATCCGGAATTCAGTGGCCGGTGGCCAGTAGCCAGTGGCCAGAACGTGAGCGAACACTGGCCACTGGTCACTGACCACTGGCCACTGCCGACCATGAGACACCGCATCGAATACCTGCTCGTCGCGGCGATGGCCTTTGGGATCCGGATCATGCCGCGTCCGATCGCCCGCCTCGCCGGCACCATGGTCGGCTTCGCGTTCTTCACGCTCGACGGCGTGCATCGTCGCATCACGCTGGACAACCTGGCCTCCGCGTTTCCGAGACGGAGCGCGGCGGAGCGGCGCGCGATTGCCCGCCACGTCTTCAGCCACTTCGGCCGCCTGCTCTTCGAGCTGCTGAAATTCAGCACCTTCCCGCACAAACGGATGCTGGCGCTCGTCGACGTCGATGGGGAAGAGCGGGTGCGGCAGGCGTACGCGCAAGGCCGGGGGGTGTTGTTCTTCACGGGCCACTTCGGCTACTGGGAGATTCACGCGATCGCGCACGCGCTGAAGTTCCAACCGATCGGCGTGCTCGCGCGCCCGCTCGACAATCCTCATCTCAACGCGTTTCTCGAGGGCGTGAGAAGCTGCACCGGGAACACCGTCATCTACCGGCGCAGCGCGCTCAGACGCGTCCTTCGAACGCTCGACGCGGGGCAGGGCGTCGCGCTCCTCATCGACCAGCACATCCTGACGCCCGAAGCGGTCTACGTCGACTTCTTCGAGCGGCCGGCCGCGACGACGTCGGCGCTCGCGGCGATTGCGCTCCGGACCGGCGCGCCCGTCGTACCGGTGTTCGCCGTGCCCCTCGAGCGCGGCCGTTATCGGCTCATCTACGATCATCCGATCGAGCCGCCGCGCGCCGACTCGCCCGATCCCGTGGCGGAGCTCACACAACGCTGCACGGACGTGCTGGAGATGTACGTGCGACGCTATCCGGGGCTCTGGCTCTGGATGCACCGCCGCTGGCGTGACGGCACCTCGTCCGACCGCGTGCCCGGGATGTTCCCCGCGGCAAGTCGGGACGCCGAGGCCGATGTCTAAAGACTCGGGATTCGGGATTCGGCCGCCTTTGTTTGCCGCCGACCTATCTGGAGCGGCGAACTTCGGCGAGCCTCGCCAAAGTGCGGCGCGCGAAGGCGGGGATTCGGGGCTCGGGATGCCCGCCGGGCCGTGGCTGGAAGGCACGCGTTTGCTGGTCGTCGCGCCGAACTGGCTTGGGGATGCAGTGATGGCGATTCCGGTCATCCACGAGCTGCGGCGGCGTGAGCCCGCGCCGCGAATCGTGGTCGCGGCGCGGCGTCAGATTGCGCCGATCTTCGAGTACGTCGACGGAGTGGACGGTATCATCAGCCTGGCTGGCAGTGGGGCGCCCGGCAACGGCCGTGGAGGCGCGGACATTGCGGCCATGCGCGAGGCCGGGGCGGACGTGGCGCTGCTGCTTCCGAACTCGTTTCGAAGCGCGTGGCAGGCATGGCGAGCCGGCGTTCCCGAACGCTGGGGCTACCGCCGGGATCTTCGGGGCCGCCTGCTGACGAAGGCCATCGCTCCACCGCGCACGAGCCTCCATCAGGCGGAGTACTACCTCGAGCTGCTGCGCCGGCTGGGCCTCGCGACGGGTCAGCCTCGGCCCGCGCTTCGAGTCGGGGACGCGCTCCGAGAGGCCGGCCGTGAGCTGCTTCGAGCCGCCGGATGGGATACAGTAGCGCCGCTCGTCGGGATCGCGCCGGGCGCCGCGTACGGATCCGCGAAGCGGTGGCCGCCAGGGCACGTGGCCCGGTTCCTCGATCGGTTGCACGGGGAGACGAATGCCGTCGGCGTGCTCTTCGGCAGTGCGCACGACGCGGATGGAGTGGGAGAGATCGAGCGCGACCTGCGATACTCACGACGGCCGCTGAATGTGGTCGGGCGCACCGATCTGCCGCAGCTCATGGGTGCCGCGAGCTGGTGCGAGGTCTTCGTCTCGAACGATTCGGGGGCGATGCACATCGCGTCCGCGATCGGGTTGCCGATCGTCGCGGTGTTCGGGCCAACCCGCGAGCACGAAACGGGTCCGCTCACGTCGCGAACCGGTCGGCCCGCGCCGGTCGTCCTGACGAATCCTGTCTGGTGTCGCCCGTGCATGCTGCGTGAGTGCCCGATCGATCATCGGTGCATGACCGGGATCACGCCCGACCAGGTGTTCGAGCGCGTAAAGCCAAGCCTGACTCACTCATGACCCCCGCGGTGTTCCTCGATCGCGACGGCACCCTGATCGAGGACGTGGGCTACCTCGATCGCGTCGAGCGGCTCGTGATCTACCCCTGGAGCATCGATGCCGTCCGCCTGCTCAACCGAGCCGGCTTTCACGTCGTCATCATCACGAATCAGGCCGGGGTCGCGCGCGGGTTCTTCAAGGAGACGTTTCTGGCGGAGATTCACGGGGAAATCGGCTCGCGGTTCAAGGCTGGCGGGGCCCGTCTCGACGGCTTCTACTACTGTCCTCACCATCCCGACGCGCCGATCGAGCAGTACCGGCAACTCTGCGATTGCCGAAAGCCGGCGCCGGGCCTCGTGCGCAAGGCGTCGGACGAGCTGTCGCTCGATCTCGCCCGTTCGTTCGTCATTGGCGATCGATGGCTCGACGTCAGGCTGGCACGGGCGGTCGGGGCGGGGTCGATTCTCGTGCGCACGGGCTACGGTCGCACCGAAGAGGCGAACGGCCCCTCCGATCTTCGAGCGGATCACGTCGCCGAGAATCTGGTGGAGGCCGTGTCATGGATCCTGCAACACACGCCACACCATGGGTGACGCGGTGACGGATCTCCAGCCGCCCGACGTCCCCCTGGCCGATCGGCTCACGCGGATCCTCGAGGGGTTTCCGAAGCGGCGGCTGCTGGTTCTTGGCGACATCATCGCGGACGAGTTCATCTACGGGCAGATCTCGCGCGTGTCGCGCGAGGCGCCGGTCCTCATCCTGAAGTACGACGCCACGGAGATCCTGCCGGGGGGCGCCGGCAACACCGCCAACAACGTTGCGAGCCTCGGCGCCCGCGTGCATCTCGTGGGTCTTATCGGAACCGACGAGAGCGGCAAGCGGCTGGCCGAGAGCTTCCACGATCGCGTCGAGCGGTCCGGGTTGATTCGCACGATGCGCTACCGGACGCCGACCAAGACCCGCATCCTCGCCGGCGGCGTCCATTCGGTGAAGCAGCAGGTCATTCGCATCGATCGCGAAGCGTCGGGCGACGCCTCCGAACCGGTCCACCAGATCTTCGCGCGCAAGGTGCTCGGCGCCGCCTCGTCGGTCGATGCCGTCCTGGTGTCGGACTATGGGTACGGCATGGTCTCACCGCCGCTCGTGAGAGCCATTCGCGCCCGTCTGCTCAAGGCCGGTCGAAAGGTCCCGATCCTCGTGGACTCGCGATACGACCTGTTGCGGTATCAGGGTCTGACGACCTGCACGCCGAACGAATCGGAAGTGGAACACCTGCTCGACGTCACGATCGGGGATCGGCTGCGCGCCCTGGAGCGCGCGGGGCGCGAGCTCCTGAAGCGCACCCGCATGGAAGCCGTGCTCGTGACCCGCGGCAGCCGTGGCATGGCGCTCTTCGAGCCGAAGCGCAAGACGCAGCACATCACGATCTTCGGCAGCGATGAAATCGCCGACGTGACCGGCGCGGGCGATACCGTCATTGCGACGATGGCGCTGGCCCTGGCGGGTGGCGCGAGCTTCTACGAGGCGGCCCGCCTCGCCAACTACGCCGGTGGCATCGTCGTCATGAAGCGCGGCACCGCGACGGTCAGCGCAGAGGAGCTGCGTGCGGCCATCTCGAGCGAACGCTGATTCTCCGAGAGCCGAGAGCCTGAGAAGAAATGCCCACGATCACCACAGAGCTCACAAAGCGCACAGAGAACAATAGGATTCTCTCCGTGGTCTTTGTGGGCTCCGTGGTAAAGCGGGTTTGTTTTCACAGGCTCTGAGAGCTGGAATGGGCCAGGTCCTCGATCTCCAGACGCTGAGGCAGATCGTCGCCCGCGAACGCGCGCGCGGTCGCCGCGTCGCGCTCGCCAACGGCTGTTTCGATCTCCTCCACGTCGGACACGCCCGCTATCTCGAAGGATCCAAGCGGGAAGCCGACATCCTCGTCGTGGGGATCAATGACGATGAGTCGGTCAGGAGCCTGAAGGGACCCGGACGGCCCGTGATGGATGCGGCGGACCGGGCGGAGCTCGTCGCCGCCTTTCGTGGAGTCGACTACGTGGTCGTCTTCGGCGGCTCGACGGTCGCGCCACTGCTCGACGCGCTGCGGCCGGAGGTCCACTGCAAGGGCACCGATTACACGTCCGAGACCGTGCCGGAGCGGGAAGTCGTCCGCGCGTACGGCGGGCGAACCGCGATTGTCGGCGATCCGAAAGATCACGCTACGCACGACCTCATCTCGCGCATCAAGGGCTCCCGGGTTTGACCACCGGCGAGGTAAGCACGACCCGGAGCGTCAGCGACAGCAGCGCAATCGCCAGCATGCTCATCGTCCGGCTGGGATCGCTCGGCGACATCATCCACGCGCTTCCCGTCGTGCAGGCCCTTCGCGACGCGTGTCCGGCGGCGCGCATCGACTGGATGGTCGACGTCAGGCAGCGGGAGATTCTCGATCTCGTTCCGATCGTCGACAAGCGGCTGGTCGTCGGCACGTCCGTTTCGTCATGGCCGAAGCTGGTCGAGGCCGTGGCGGCGGCGAGGCGGACGAAATATGACGTCGCGATCGACCTGCAAGGGTTGCTCAAGTCGGCTGTCCTGACGCGGGCCGCTGGAGCCCGGCGCGTGATCGGGTTCAGCTCCGCGCATCTGCGCGAGCCCGCGGCCGCGGCGTTCTATACCGAGCGATGCGATCCCACGGGCGCGACGCACGTCATCGAGAAGAACCTGGCGGTGCTCCGCCAGCTCGGCCTGAGCGTGCCGGGCCGCCCGTTTCGGTTCCCCTTGCGCGACACCTCCTCGGACGTCGTGACGGTCGTGAGGCGTCTGCTGAAGATCTCGCCCGGCGACCCGTTCGCGCTCGTCAACTGCGGCGGGGGTTGGCCCAACAAGCGCTGGCCACCGGAACACTTCGGCACCGTGGCCGCCACCCTCTACGAGCGGCACGGATGGCGATCGGTGGCGCTGTGGGGTCCGTCAGAAGAGGCTCTTGCGCGGGCCGTCGTGGCGGACGCGCGGGGCGCGGCCGTCCTCTCGCCGCCAACGACCGTCGCGGATCTGGTGGCGCTCGCGCGCGAGGCGCGGCTCATCGTTTCGGGCGATACCGGTCCGCTCCACATCGCGACGGCCGTCCGGACACCGTCGGTCGGCATCTTCGGGCCGACCAGTCCGGCGCGCAACGGGTCATGGTCGGCGGAGGACCGATCGCTCTCGCGCTTCGAGACCTGTATCTGTCATCACGAGCGCCGCTGCCGCCGGGACCGCGCCTGCGTGCTGGACATCTCGATCGACGAGGTGATCGAAGCCGTCAACGCGCGGGTCGCTGCTCGACATGTCCGGTGATCGCGCGGCCGGGTCACTCCAGTCTCAGCTCGCGCGTTGGCGCGTGCCGCTCGGCTTCGCCTGCGCGGCCCTGGTCTTTGCGCTGGCGCAACCGACATGGCCTCGGCTTGTCGCCGGGCTCGGGGTGGCTGCGGTCGGGGAGGCGATCAGGTTCTGGGCGGCCGGCCACCTCGAGAAGGGACGCGAGGTCACGGCGTCCGGGCCGTACCGTTGGGTCGAGCATCCTCTTTATATAGGCTCAGGCGTCATGGGGGTCGGCGTGGCCGTCGCGTCCAGGACCGCATGGGCCGCCATCGTGGTGGCGCTCTATATCGGGCTGACGTTGGCTGCGGCGATCAGAACGGAAGAGGCAGCCCTGCGGGCGACGTTCGGCGCGACGTACGACTCATACCGCTCTGGAGTATTCATCGACCGGGCGCGGCGATTCAGCATGACGCGGGCGCGCCGAAACCGCGAGCACCGCGCGGCCTTCGGGGTGGCGGTGGGGTTCGGGCTGCTCGCGCTCAAGCTGGCGCTCACGATGTGACCCGCGCGGATCAAGTTGCCAAATGGCGCGGCCATCAAGATCCGGAGCGTCAGCGACCCGCCTACGCTCTTCGAGCTTCGGCGGCCAAGCGGCTGCGCGCGGGGGTGGGGCCTCGCGCGGATCAAAAGATGTCACGAAATGTCACGACGGAGGAGGTAGAGGTTCCTTGCCTTCTGGAGTTACACTGTAGTACCTAGTGCAGTTTTCAGTTCTCAGTAGTCAGTTTTCAGTTCGGATCTCGCCCGCAAATAACTGAAAACTGATGACTGATAACTGAGAACTACGCTACAGCGAAGTGAAAAACGCTGTAAATCCGGCAGCAGCGACTCGAAAGGAGCCCTGAAATGATGGGTGCGAAGCGGCGGATCCGAATCATGGTGGGAACCGGGGCGGTTGCGCTGGCGCTGAGCATCCTCGTCGCCCTGCCCACACCGGCGCATGCGGCCGGGCCCGGCACGCCGCCAACCTTCAGCAGGGACATCGCGCCGATTCTTCAGCAGAAGTGCGAGTCCTGCCACCGGCCCGACAGCATGGCGCCGATGCCGCTCCGGACGTACGAAGAGGTGCGCCCGTGGGTGAAATCGATCGTGCAGCGCGTCGGCACGCGTCAGATGCCCCCGTGGCACATCGACAAGACCATCGGGATTCAGCGATTCAAGAACGATCGATCGCTCTCCGACGAGCAGATCGCCACCATTCAGGCCTGGGTCAACGCGGACATGCCGAAGGGCGATCCCAAGGACATGCCCGCACCCAAAGTGTGGTCCGATGGGTCGAAGTGGCAGCTTGCGGAGAAATACGGGCCGCCCGATCTCGTGATCAAGTCCCCGGACTATACCGTGCTCAGCGTCGCGCAGGATGCGTGGTTCAGACCGACCGTGCCGACCGGCATCACCGAACCGCGCTGGGTGCGGGCGATCGAAATCCATCCGGCGACGGTCAAGGGCCGCAAGGTGACCCATCACACGCTGGCCCGCCTCCGCCAGGACGAGGACATCCCGAAGGAGCTCTTCACCAACGATCCGAACGTCGCCGGCGACGGGCTCTTCATGGAGTGGGCGGTCGGCAAGAACGGGGACGAGATGCGTCCCGGCTCCGGCCGGCTGATGTTGCCCGGGTCGAAGATCGTCTTCGAGATGCACTACCACGCGATCGGCGAGGAAATCACCGATCACGTCGAGCTCGGCGTCTACTTCTATCCGAAGGGACAGGAGCCGAAGCACCGTGAGGTGCTCGCGCTCTTCAACACCTTCTCGAATCCTGCGGGAAGTGGGAGCCGCGCGCTGGACATTCCGCCGAATCAGGTGACGACGACCGAGAGCTTCGTCCCGCTCAGGGAAAACGCGCGCATCGAGAACTTCCAGGCGCACATGCACCTGCGCGGCAAGGGCATGTCGATGGAAGCGCTCTTCCCCGACGGCCGTCGCGAGATGTTGAGCCAGGTGACCAACTTCAACTTCAACTGGCACAACATGTACATCTACGAAGATGACGCGGCGCCGCTCCTCCCGAAAGGCACGATCCTCCACTTCCTGGCGTGGTACGACAACACGGCGGGCAACCGATCGAATCCGGATCCGGATCAGTGGGTCGGCTGGGGCGACCGCACGGTCGACGAGATGGGGCACGCCTGGTTGAACATCACGTATCTCAACGACGAAGATTTCAAGGCTGAGCAAGCGAAGCGGGTGGCCGCGACGACCACCAACGACAAGCCGCAGCAGTAACACGACCGCGTACGAGACACACCGAGGCGCGTCCCCCACCCGGAGGACGCGCCTCTTTTTTGAGAATCGAGAAGAGCCATGGGCGGGATCCGAACGACCATCACCGGCGTGCTGATGTCGTCCGCGCTGGCGGCCGGCGTCCTCGGGCAGGCGGGGCAGCGGGGGCAGGGACAGACGCCGAGCCCGCTGCCGCTGACCCATTCGATTCGCGAACGCGGATCGAGCGTCACCGGCGCCTACGAAGGCTGGTACCCCAACAAGGATGGCAGCATCAGCCTGCTCGTCGGGTACTTCAACCGCAACACGAAACAGGAGCTCGATATCCCGCCAGGGCCCGACAACCGGATCGAGCCCGGCGGACTCGATCAGGGGCAGCCGACGCATTTTCTGACGGGACGCCAGTGGGGCGTCTTCACCATCAAAGTGCCGAAGGATTTCGGCGACAAGAAGCTGACCTGGACCCTCACGGCCAACGGCCAGACGAACGTGATCACGATGCACTTGAAGCCGGAGTGGGTCGTCGAGCCCTACGAGGACGCGGCGAACAGGAACACGCCGCCCGTGATCAAGTTCGAGCAGAGCGGCGCCGCCTTCACCGGTCCCCCGTCCGGCATCGCGGCGACCTACACGACGACGATGCCGGATCCGTTGACGCTGACCGCGTGGCTGACCGACGAAGGGCCGAAGATCAACATTCCGGAGCCGCCCGCCGGCGGCCGCGGGCGCGGGCGTGGCGGCAGGGGCGCCGACGATCCGCAGGCCGCGGCACGTGGACGTGGCGCCGACGACCCGGAGGCGCAGGGCCGCGGACGTGGACGCGGAGTCGTCTCGGCCGACGCGACCGCGGTGGGCTTTCCCCAGGCGCCGCCGTTGTCGATGACGTTGACCGTGTTTCGCGGTCCCGGTACCGTCACGTTCGCCAATCCCAAGCCGGCGATCGACCGCGAGGCCGGCGGGAAAGCGACCACCACGGCGACCTTCAGCGCGCCGGGCGAATACATTCTTCGGGTGCAGGCCAACGATTCGACCGGCGAGGGCGGCGGCGGTTTCCAGTGCTGCTGGACCAACGCCCACGTGAAGGTCACCGTCAAGCCGCCCGCCACGTCCGGTCGCTGAAGCGGGGCGCAGAGCCTTGGTGTTTGTGAAACAACCCGTTTTACCACGGAGCCCACCGAGACCACGGAGAAACCACTATTGTTCTCTGTGTGCTCTGTGAGCTTTGTGGTGATCGTAAGGGCCCGGAAAGGAATAAAGGTGCCATCTGCCATCTTGGACGCCGATGCATCCCGCCGGGCTGCGTTGCTCGTCGCTTACATACACCCGGTATGCGCGCTCCTCGCGCCTTGCCGGGCGGGCGCCTCGACGCCCAAGATGACACCTTTATTCCTTTCCGGGCCCTAAGCATTCTTTCTCAGGTTCTTTAGCTCTGCGATCCAGCGATGACTCGGTCTCTGCGGTGGGCGCCAGTCGTCGCCTATATCGGGTTCATCTACCTCACAATCCCGGTGGCGCCGAGGCTCTGGCTGCGGCTCGGCGAAATCGTCGACATCGATCTCGATCGGCTCGCGCGGACCATTCTGCTCCTGGCCGGGGCGATCGTGGCGGCGCCCGCCATCGTTCGTCCCCGGTGGCGAACGTTCGCGGCGCTGGGGCTGCTGGCCGGAGTGTACGTCGCGATCTATCGGCTGCCGTTCGAGACACCGGCCGAACGCGTGCACCTGGCCGAGTACGGAATCCTGCCCGTGATGGTGGCGTGGGCGCTCGAGGAGGGGCGGTCTCTCGGGGTGAGGCTCCTGATCGGGACGCTCG
>JACOUA010000201.1 GCA_016178075.1 Acidobacteriota bacterium | reverse complement strand
TCCGTGCGCGCCAGGTAGTCATCGACCTCGCGCTCGAGGCGCGCGGGGCTCGCCGGATACCACGAACCGGCCACGGCCGCGGGTCGCGTCGATTGTGGTCGCATCTGGCTGGATGTTAGCATCTACCCTCCATGGCCGATCGGCTGACCCTCTCCGACGTCGAGTGGATCGCGTCGCTCGCGCGGCTCGCGCTGACCGACGCCGAAAAAGCGCTCTACACGCGTCAGATCGGCGAGATCCTCGCGTACGCCGAACAGGTGCAGGAGCTCGACACGACGAACGTTCCACCGACCTCGCACGGCCTCAGCCGTCATCCCACCGATCGGGCCGACGTCGCGCGCGCGTCGCTGCCGCGCGAGGCGGCGCTCGCCAACGCGCCCGACGCGTCGCTCGACGCCGGACTGTTCCGCGTCCCCAGAGTGATCGGCGGATGAGCCCGCACGAGTGGACGGCCCGCGAGATCCGCGAGGCCGTCGCGGCCGGCCGCGTGTCCGCCACCGAGATCTGCCAGTCGTGTCTCTCCCGAATCGACGATCTCGACCGCGAGCTCGGCGCCTTCCTGCACGTCGATCACGATCGCGTCGCGGCGCGCGCACGTGACATCGATCAGTGGCCGGCCGAGCGTCGCGCGGCGCTGCCGCTCTGCGGCGTCCCGATCGCGGTCAAGGACGTCATCTGCGTCAGCGGCGCGCCGGCGACCGCGGGATCGAAGACGCTCGAGACCTTCGTGCCGCCGTACAACGCGACGGTCATCGCACGCCTGCAGGCCGCTGGCGCGATCGTCATCGGCAAGACCAACTGCGATGAGTTCGCCATGGGCTCGTCGACGGAGAATTCCGCATATCGGGTCACACGAAATCCCTGGCGGCGCGACGCAATCCCCGGCGGCTCGAGCGGCGGATCGGCCGTGGCCGTCGGCGCCCGCATGGCGCCCGTCGCGCTCGGCACCGACACCGGCGGCTCCGTCCGGCAGCCGGCCGCACTCTGCGGGGTCGTCGGCCTCAAACCGACCTACGGACGCGTGTCCAGATACGGCCTCATCGCCTTCGCCTCGTCGCTCGATCAGATCGGCCCGTTTTCGCGCACCGCCCACGATGCGGCGCTGGTGCTGACGGCGATCGCCGGCGCGGACCCGCAGGACTCGACGGCCGCGCCCGAAGAGGTGCCGGATTTCGCGGCCGCGTTGACCGGGGACGTGCGCGGCCTGACGATCGGGGTTCCGCGCACGCTGCTGGACCAGGGCGTCGACCCGGACATCCTTCGCTCGTTCGATGCCGCGCTCGAGACGCTGCGAGGCTTGGGCGTCACCCTCACCGACATTCAACTCCCGCACGCGCAGTACGCGATCCCGACCTACTATCTCGTCGCGACCGCAGAAGCCAGCTCGAACCTGGCGCGCTACGACGGCGTGCGCTACGGGTTCCGCGCGCCCGCCGACGCCGGCACCGACCTTCGTCGCATGTACGAACGAACCCGGGCGCAGGGCTTCGGCGCGGAAGTCAAGCGCCGCATCATGCTCGGCACCTACGTCCTCAGCGCCGGCTACTACGATGCCTATTACCTCAAGGCCCAGAAGGTCAGGACGCTCATCCGCCAGGACTACGTGCAGGCGTTCGAGCGCGTCGACATCGTGGCCATGCCGACCAGCCCCACGCCGGCATTCCGGATCGGCGAGCGGGTCAACGATCCGCTGCAGATGTATCTGGCCGACGTCTTTACCGTCGGCGTGAACCTGGCCGGGCTGCCGGGCATCAGCGTCCCCTGCGGTTTCACACGCGACGGTCTTCCGGCCGGCCTGCAGCTGGTCGGACGAATGTTCGACGAAGCGACATTACTCCGAGCGGCGGACGCCTACGAGCGGGTGACGGAGTGGTGGAAAGCCGAGCCTGCTGTCAGCCTGTCTAGCGGGGGGCCGGGATGACGCGCTGATGGTTCCGCACGACCAGCCAGACGAGAAAGCCGACCACGAGAAGCGGCAGGAGCGGAACGACGATCGCCGCCAGGATGGCGATGCCGGCCACGAGAAGCGCGAGTACCAGCAACACCCCGGCTACCGGGAGGAACATCAGGCCGAAGACCAGCCGCAGGAAGAACCCCGCGAGGAAGAGCGGCAGCAGAAGGATGCGGAGGGCCAGCTTCAGCGGCCAGAACACCAAGAAGAAGACCAGCTTCAGCAGCATCAGCCCCACTCCGACCACCAGGAACACGGTCATCCCGATGAAGGCGAGCGCAATCAGCTCAATCATGGTTTGGATCTCTACGGATATTACGCAGAAGCAACCGCGGAGGTTCCCGTCTCGTCATTCCGGAATGGCGTCACGCGGACGGGGGGCGGGACCCGCCGAGCTGATCGATCGGCCCCCGGGGCGCGTCGGGGGGGAGGTACGACACGCGCGGACCCCGCACCTCGTCCAGGCTGCGGACGATGAGGGTGCGGGGCCCGCTTTGTCGAAACTTCGCGAATCCCAGGATTACGCAAAAGCCGACCCACAGCACCAGCACGAAGACCGTGCTGGCGCCCAGCCCCGTCAGGGCGCCGATCACGATCTGCTGAATCTCGCCCATCACGCGTAGGCTATCAGCTATCAGCTGTCAGCTGTCAGCTTTCTTTCCCGAAATCGCCGGTGTGCTGCCTTGTCTGAGGACACGACGACTGACGGGCCGCTCCCAGCGGTACGTCCGAAGTCCGGACGTACCGCGGATAGCTGAGAGCTGACAGCTGAGAGCTTCGTGTCAGTAGTCCTCCATTCCGCCGTGGCCGTGGCCCGCCGGCGCGGGCTTCTCCTTCTCCGGGATCTCCGAGACGAGCGCCTCGGTCGTGAGCAGGAGGCCCGCAATCGAGGAGGCGTTCTGAAGCGCGATCCGGACGACTTTGGCCGGGTCGATGACGCCCGCCTTCACGAGGTCCTCGTATGTCTCCGTCTGGGCGTTGAAGCCGAAGTTGCCGTCCTTCGACTCCTTCACCTTGGCGGCGACGATCGAGCCCTCGTACCCCGCGTTCTGCGCGATCCACCGAATCGGCGCCTCGCAGGCGCGACGCACGATCTCGACCCCGAGCTTCTCGTCGGTGTCGAGCGTGGACTTCTTCTCCCAGCCGTCGAGCGCGCTGGCGGCCCTCATGAGCGCTACGCCGCCGCCCGGGACGATCCCTTCCTCGACGGCCGCCTTGGTCGCGTGCATGGCGTCCTCGACGCGGGCCTTCTTCTCCTTCATCTCGGACTCGGTCGCGGCCCCGACCTTGATGACGGCCACGCCGCCCACGACCTTCGCCAGCCGCTCCTGCAGCTTCTCGCGATCGACGATCGTCGTGTTGTCCTTGTCGATCGTCACCTTCTTGGCTCGGCCCAGATCCTCGAGCTTGATGTTCTCGAGCTTGATCCCGAGATCCTCGGTGATGGCCCGGCCGCCGCTCAGGATGGCGATGTCTTCCAGCATCGCCTTGCGGCGATCGCCAAACCCCGGCGCCTTGACGGCCGCCGCTTTCAGGGTGCCCCGCAGCTTGTTGACCACGAGCGTCGCCAGCGCCTCGCCTTCCACGTCCTCGGCAATGATGAGGAGCGGCCGCCCGCCCTGCGCCACGCGCTCGAGCACCGGGAGCAGATCCTTCAGGCTGGAGATCTTCTTCTCGTGGATCAGAATCACGGGATCTTCGAGGACGCACTCCATGCGCTCGGGATCGGTCACGAAGTACGGCGACAGGTAGCCGCGGTCGAATTGCATCCCCTCGACCACGTCGAGCGAGGTCTCGATGGTTTTGGCTTCCTCGACCGTGATGACGCCGTCTTTCCCGACCTTGTCCATCGCCTGGGCGATGATCTTCCCGATCTCGGTGTCGTTGTTGGCCGATACGGTGCCGACCTGCGCGATCGCCTCGCCGCTGACCGGCCGGCTGTGCTGCTTCAGCTCCTCGATGCAGACCTCGACGGCTCTCTCGATGCCGCGTTTGAGCCCCATGGGATTGGCGCCGGCCGCGACGTTCTTCGACCCCTCCCGCAGGATCGCCTGCGCCAGCACGGTCGCCGTCGTGGTGCCGTCGCCGGCAACGTCCGACGTCTTGCTGGCGACCTCGCGCACCATCTTGGCGCCCAGGTTCTCGACCGGATCCTTGAGGTCGATCTCCTTGGCCACCGTCACGCCGTCCTTCGTGATGGTCGGCGATCCGAACTTCTTCTCGAGGACGACATTGCGTCCTTTCGGTCCGAGCGTGACCCGGACCGCATCGGCCAGCGCATTGACGCCGCGGAGCAGCGCCTGCCGCGCCTGCTCTTCGTAGATGACCTGCTTCGCCATGTTCTTGTCCTCCTACACCGCGACAGGCTCGCGGACCCCTTCCAACACGCCCAGGACCTCCTCTTCGCGGACGATGAGGTACTCCTGGCCGTCGATCTTGATCTCTGTCCCGGCGTACTTGCCGAACAGAATGGTGTCGCCGACCTTCACGTCGAGCGGAAACACCTGGCCCTTGTCGTTGATGCGGCCCGAGCCGGCGGCGACGATTGTCCCCTGCATCGGTTTTTCCTTGGCGGTATCGGGGATGATGATGCCGCCAACTTTCTGCTCCTCCTCCTCCACGCGCTTGACGAGGATGCGATCCCGCAACGGGCGAACGTTCATCGGTGAGCCTCCTTGAGAAAAGATCGGGGTTCGGGACTTGGGACTCGGGATTCGCCGGCGGCCAATCCTCGAATCCCGAACCCCGACTCCCGAATCCCCATCTTAGTTCGGATTGATCTTGATCGACCGCGGCCTGGCTTCCTCGCGCATCGGCAACCGGATCGTCAGCACGCCGTCGCGATACTCGGCGTGGACCCGGTCGGGATCGACGGCCGGAGGCAGCGAGAACGAGCGGCTGAAGGAGCCGAACACCCGCTCGACGCGGTGATACTGATCATGGGTCACGTTGCTTTCCTGCTTCTTCTCCCCGCGAAGCGTCAGCGTGTTGTTCTCCACCGTCAGGTCGATGTCTTCGCGTTTCATGTCGGGAAGCTCGGCCTTGATGACGAGCTCGTGGTTCCTATCATCGTAGATGTCGACCGCCGGAATCCAGTTCCCCTTGCGCATCACATCGTCTTCGCCCCGATGGTACTCGCCAAAGAGACGGCTGATCCGGTCGGACATTTCCTGAAGCTCAGTGAACGGATTGAGACGAACCAAGGTTGGCATCGGTAGGACTCCTTTCTGTCCCGGCCCTTTTCCAAGACCATAAAACGAACTATGAGCCAATGTCAAGCATGTAACATTAGCCTTATTGACTCATATAATCACCAATGCCCGTGGCCAAGGCCATCCGCTTTGGGGGCCTTCCCGCCGAGCCGACGTTGGATCGCCAAACCCCGAAAACTCCGACATAATTCGCGCATGCTGACCCGACGTGTCTTCCTCGGCGCGCTCGCCACGCTTGCGATCCCCGTGCCCCGGCGCCACTGGCCCAGCCCACTCTGGCGGGCTCGTTCACAGGTAGAGCTCGCCGCCCTCAGAATCGACGCCACGCGGCTTCGGCACACGCTCGAATCCCTGAGTCAATTCGGTCGCCCGGCGAACGGGTCGTTCGCCGATGGCGTGAGCCGTCTCGCGTATTCCGACGCCGACGTGCAGGGCCGCGCCTACGTCCTCGACCTCATCAAGTCCGTGGGGCTCAGCCCACGCCTTGATCCGGCGGGCAACATCCTCGCTCGTCGTGACGGCGCCGACGCGTCTCTGCCTCCAATCGTGTTCGGCTCCCACATTGATTCGGTGCCGAACGGGGGCAATTTCGACGGGGACCTCGGCTCGCTCTCGGCCATCGAAGCCGTCCGGCTCCTCAACGAGCGCAAGATCGCCACCCGACATCCACTCGAGGTCGTCGTCTGGGCGAACGAAGAGGGCGTGGCGTTCAACAACGGCCTCTGCGGCAGCCGCGCGGTCGCGGGCAAACTTCCGCCAGAGGAGTTGGAACACGTCTACAACGGCGTGAAGAAGACCGACGCGATCCGCAAGATTGGCGGTGACCCGACCCGCATTCCGGACGCCCGCCGATCGCCCGGGTCGTTCCACTGCTACGTCGAGCTGCACATCGAGCAGGGCGGCACGCTTGAAAAGACCGGTATCCCGATTGGCGTGGTCGAAGGCATCGTCGCCATCGATCGATACGACGCGGTCATTCGCGGGATGGCCAACCACGCGGGCACGACGCCCATGCCCGATCGTCACGACGCGCTCATCGCCGCGGCGCAGTTGACGCTGGCGGTTCGGGAGATCGTCACGAGCGAACCTGGCCGGCAGGTCGGGACCGTGGGACATCTCGAGGTGGTGCCCAACGCGCCGAACGTGATCCCGGGCGTCGTGCGCCACACGATTGAGCTGCGCGATCTCTCGGCCTCGAAGCTGGAACGGTTGGCTCAAGCGGTGCGCGACCGGGCCCGGCAGATCGCGGCGGCGACCGGCACGACGATCGACCTCACGCTCGCCAGCCATCACGAGGCGGCGACGGCCTCGCCGGTCGTGCAGGACGCCATCGAAGCCGCCGCCGACCACCTGCGGCTCGCGCATCAGCGGCTCCCGAGCGGGGCGGGACACGACGCGCAGTCGATGGCGCAGCTCGGACCGATGGCGATGATCTTCGTGCCGAGCATCGGCGGGATCAGCCACTCCCCGCGCGAGCTCACGAGCTGGGACGATTGCGCCCGCGGCGCCAACGCGTTGCTGCACGCGGTCCTGGCTGCGGACCGAATGGATGTGCGATCATAGCAAGACGCGCATTGACGATTGGCGATTGATGATTGACGATTGATTGCTGAGTGGCGATTCTGGATTGTCAGGAATGAATGACGATTGACCGGACATTGGCAATCGTCCTTCATTCGCCAATCCCGGCGATCGACACTCGACAATCAATCCTCAAATCGCCAATCGTCAATCGTCAATGAATGTATGCCGTCCCTGATCGATACCCTGTCGCCCGCGCTCGACGCGCGCGATCTCGCCGACGAGACGCGGCGTCTCTTCGACGAGCTCGCGGCCGCGAGCCGGCAGGCCTCTCCGCTCGCGAGCGAATGCCGTCCGCCCATCGACGTCGTCGAGAGCGAACACGACTTCGAGATCGTGATGGATGTCCCAGGGGTGCCGATCGACCAGCTTCGGATCCTGCTGACGCGGAGTACACTGCTCGTGGCCGGCCAGAAGCTCCCCCCGGATTCCGGCGAGCGGGCCGACGCGAGCTTTCATCTGGTCGAGCGCGGGTTCGGGCGCTTCGCCCGCGCCGTCCGGCTGACGGGCGCCATCGACGGCGGGCGGGTGCGCGCGTCGCTCAAGGCCGGCGAGCTCCGGATTCTCGTGCCCAAGAGGCAGGAGCGGCGCGGCCGGCAGTTCCTCGTGCCGGTGCGAGAGGAGTGATGTCGCGCATCCTCTTCATTGGGGATATCTTCGGCCGCCCGGGACGCGCGCTGGTGCGGGCCGGGCTCGCCGCCCTCGTCGAGCAACACGGCGTCGATCTCGTGATCGCCAACGTGGAGAACGCTGCCGGCGGCTTCGGCGTGACGCGGGACATCGGGGACGAGATTCTCGGGTTCGGCGTGGACGTCATGACGTCGGGCAACCACGTCTGGGACAAGAAGGAAGCGGTCGACTACATCGGCGCGGAGCCTCGTCTGCTTCGGCCCGCCAACTACCCTGCGGGCGTTCCAGGCGCCGGCGCGTTCGTCGCCCGGACGGCGGATGGGCGCGGCGTCGGCGTGATCAACCTGATGGGCCGCGTCTTCATGAATAGCCTCGACGATCCGTTTGCCGTCGCGCGACGCGAGATTGAGGCCGTGCGCGCGCGCGCGCGCCTCATCTTCGTGGACTTTCACGCCGAGGCGACCTCCGAGAAAGTCGCCATGGGCTGGCACCTCGCGGGTTCGGTCACGGCCGTGGTCGGCACGCACACCCACGTGCAGACGGCCGACGAGCAGATCCTCCCGGGTGGCACCGCCTACATCACCGACGTCGGCATGACGGGTCCGCACGACTCGATCATCGGGATCGACAAGGAAGCAGGACTCGAACGCTTTCTCACCGGCATGCCGGCAAAGTTCGAGCCGGCCACCGCCAATCCCAAGCTGCACGCCGTCGTGATCACGGCCGATGATCAGACCGGCAAGGCCACCGCGATCGAGCGCCTCAGCCTCACGGCGGACGAGGTCGCGGAGCTGGCGCGGTCGAATCGGCGACGCGACACGACCCAACCGGTCTCAGTTCGGTGAGCAACCTGTTCGATCCGCCGTTCGAGGATTCCCCGAAGGAGCCGGAATCGGCCCCTCCCGCCCCAGCGCCCGCCCCTCCCGAGCGGCGGATCTACACGGTCAGCGAGCTGGCGGCGGGGCTGCGCGAGCTGCTCGAGATGACGTACCCGGAGATTTGGGTCGAGGGTGAGATCTCGAACTGCCGGATCTGGCACACGGGTCACCTGTATTTCACGCTCAAGGACGAAGGCGCTCAGCTCAAAGCGGTGATGTTCCGCACGCCGCTGCGGCTGCTGCGGTTCAAGCCCGACGACGGCCTGCGAGTCGTGGCCCGCGGGCGTCTGACGGTGTACGAACCGAAAGGTGAATACCAGGTCGTTTGCGAGCACATGGAGCCGCACGGCCTCGGCGCGTTGCAGCTCGCGTTCGAGCAGCTCAAGAAGCGGCTGCAGGTCGAAGGCCTGTTCGAGGCGGCGCGCAAGCGGACGCTGCCCGTCCTTCCCCGCAAAATCGGGATCGTCACCTCGCTCGAGGGCGCGGCGATCCGCGACATCATCCACGTGCTGGCGCGCCGCTATCCGAACGCGCACCTGGTGATTCGGCCATCACGCGTGCAGGGCGAGGACGCCGCGGCCGACATCGCGACCGCGCTCAGGGCCATCGCGAAGATCCCGGGCGTCGACGTCATCATCGTGGGCCGAGGCGGCGGCTCAATCGAAGACCTGTGGGCCTTCAACGAGGAGCGTGTCGCGCGCGCGATCGCACGGTCGCCCGTGCCGGTCGTGTCCGCGGTGGGCCACGAGACCGACGTGACGATCGCGGACTTCGTCGCGGACGTCCGCGCGCCCACGCCGTCGGCGGCGGCCGAGATCGTCGTCGCCCGCAAGGACGAGTTCTGCGCGGGCATTGATCGGCTCACCGACCGCCTGCGCGGCGCCGAGCGTCAGCGCGTCACGCGCCTGCGCGGGCGTCTGCATCGGCTCGCCGGACGGCCGGGGCTGGCGGGGTTCAAGGGTCGCATCGCGCTCCGGGGCCGGCGTGTCGCCGACTTGAGCCACGACCTCAAACGACATCTGCTCGCATCCGTGGCGCGGCGAGCGAGACGGTTCCAGGCCGTGCGCCTCAAGCTCGAAACCCACGATCTTCGCCGGCGGCTCGGGCGCCTGCGGGCCAGGTTGATCGGCGCCACGGCGGGACTCGGATCGGCCATGGGCACGCGGCGACATGCCGCCGAGCTGGCGCTTCAGCGCGCGGCTGCTCGCCTCGAGACGTTGAGCCCGCTCGGCGTGCTCGCCCGCGGCTACGCCGTCTGCTGGAACGCCGAGCGTTCGGCGATCATGCGCGAGAGCTCGCAGGCCACGCCCGGCCAGCACGTGCGCGTCACGCTGCACAAGGGAGAGTTGGAGTGCCGGGTCGAGACAACAAGAACCTGATCGGCTCACGGCTTATGGCTCATGGCTCAAGCCTGCCGCAGTCGAACCGGCACACCTGTGATGCTCCTCGAGCCCTGAGCCTTGAGCCCCGAGCCCTATGACTGAAGCCACCATCAAGGACTTCGAAGCCGCGATCGCCGAGCTCGAGGGCATCGTGAAGCGACTCGAGGAGGGCGACCTGCCGCTCGAGCAGTCGCTCGAGCTCTACGAGCGCGGCGTGCAGCTCTCGCGCTTCTGTCATGCCCGCCTCGAGGAGGCCGAGCGCCGTATCGAGATTCTCGACGAGCGGGGCGAGTTGCGGCCCGCTCCACCGACCCTCGGACAGAGCGAGGCCGCGACCGAGGAGACGCCGCGTCGATCGCCGTTCGATCGCGGGGACCGGGACAGACCTCGTTGAAGGCCGCTCTCACCCACTACCTGGACCAACGCCGGGCCCTCGTCGACGAGGCCCTGTCGCGCTCCCTGCCCCAGCCTCCCGCGTGTCCGGCGATCGTCAGCGAGGCCATGCGGTACAGCCTCATGGCCGGCGGCAAGCGACTCCGCCCGATCCTGACGCTCGCGGCGGCCGAGGCCGTTCACGCAACCCTTCCAGCCGACCGGCGTGGTCCAGCGGAGCACGCGATCGCATTGGCGCTGCCAGCCGGCTGCGCCATCGAGCTGATCCACACGTACTCGCTCATTCACGATGACCTGCCGGCCATGGACGATGACGAGATGCGGCGGGGACGGCCGACCTCGCATGTGGTGTACGGCGAGGGGATCGCGATTCTCGCGGGCGACGGGCTCCTGGCTGAAGCGTTCGCCCTGATGGCCCGCGAACCGCGATCGGCGGCGCCGACCGACCCCCTGGTGGATCGAAAGCTACGGATCATCCGGCGGGTCGCCGACGCAGCGGGCGCGACCGGCATGGTCGGCGGTCAGGCGATCGATCTCAATGCCGCCGGCACTTCGAGCCTGACCGACGACGACCTGCGCGCGATGCATGCGATGAAGACCGGCGCGCTCATTCGGGCGTCCGTGGCCGCCGGTGCGATCATCGTGGGCGCGACCGACGCCCTCGTCGACGCGTCCGATCGGTTCGCCGCCGAGCTCGGGCTCGCCTTTCAGATCACCGACGACATCCTGGACGTCGAGGCGACCAGCCAGCAGATGGGCAAGAAGACCGGGAAGGACGCCGCGCTCGGGAAGCCAACATATGTGACCCGCTTCGGTGTGGAGCGATCGCGCCAGATGGCGGCCGACTGCGTCGCGCGGGCCCGCTTGACGCTCGAGCGCGCGGGCCTGCTGGAAGGGTATCTGGTGGACATCGCCGAGTGGGTCGTCGGGCGAAGAAAGTAGTCGCTAGTCGTTAGTCGTTAGTCGCTGATCGTGAGTCGTTGATCGTCCTCGTGGACTATCGACTATCGACGAGCGACTATCGACTGTCACCACATCACATGCGTCCCGCACGCGTTCGTCTCGATCTGCTCCTCGTCCATCGAACCCTCGCCTCGTCGCGCGAGCGCGCGCGTGCCCTGATCCTTGCCGGGCGAGTGTCGGTCGACGGACGGCCGCTCTCGAAGGCCGGCGCGCTCGTGTCGGCGGACGCCACGATCGATCTGGCCGCCGATCATCCGTATGTCGGCCGCGGCGGCGTCAAGCTCGCCCACGCGCTCGACGCCTTCGGCATCGTCGTCGAGGGCCGGCGCGCGCTCGATATCGGCGCGTCGACGGGCGGCTTCACCGATGTGCTGCTGCAGCGAGGCGCCCGCTCGGTCGTGGCGCTGGACGTCGGGCACGGCCAGCTCGATTGGACGCTGAGGAACGATCCCCGCGTGACCGTGATCGAGAGGGTCAACGCTCGCCACCTCGAGCCGGCGGCCGTCGGCGCGCCGGTCGATCTCGTGACCGTCGACGTCTCGTTCATCTCGCTCCGGCAGATTCTCCCCGTCGTGCCGCCGCTCCTCGCGCCTCATGCGGATCTCGTCGCACTGGTCAAACCCCAGTTCGAAGCCGGGCGGGCTGAAGTCGGCCGGAGAGGCATCATCGCGGACCCGCAGGTGCAGGCTCGCGTGCTCGACGAGGTCGCGGCCGCCGCCGCGGTGATCGGGCTGGTCGAGCAGGGTCGGACCGCGTCGCCCATCACGGGCGCCGAGGGCAATCGCGAATTCTTCTTGCATCTGCGGCAGGCCCACCCGCCGGCTGTAAAGTAGCGAGATGACCGCTTCTGCGATTAAGCGTGTCGGCATCGTCGCGAAGGCGAGCTTGCGCGGCGCGGCGGATCAACTCTCGGGGATTGCGGCGTGGCTCAAGGCGCGCGGGATCGAGCCGATGTTCGACGATCGATCGGCGGCCCTGCTGAACGCCGCCGTCGAGACATCGCCGTCGCGCGATCGGCTGCCCGAGCTCGTCGACTTGATCCTCGTGCTCGGCGGCGACGGCACGCTCTTGGCCATGGCCGATCGGATGGCCGTTTCACGGTGTGACATCCCGATTCTCGGGGTGAACTTCGGCGGCCTCGGATTCCTGACCGAGGTGACGCTGCCAGAGCTGTACAAGGCGCTCGAGTCCACGCTCGCCGGCACCGCGCCGACCGAGGAGCGCCTCATGATCCGCGCCGCCATCATGCGGGGCGGCGAGATCAACTCGGATCGTCAGGCGCTCAACGATGTCGTCATCACTCGCGGCGCCAGGTCGCGGATCATCGACCTGTCCGTATCGATCGGCGGCGAGTTCGTCGCCAGGTTCAAGGCGGACGGCCTCATCGTGGCGACGCCGACCGGATCGACCGCGTACAACCTGGCGTCCGGCGGACCGATCCTGCATCCGGCTGTCGACGCGTTCGTCCTGACACCCATCGCACCGCACACGCTCACCAACCGACCCCTGGTGATCTCGGCCGCCAGCGAGCTGCGCATCCAGCCGCTGATGGAAGCCGACGAGGAGACCATCCTCACCTACGACGGTCAGACCGCCGTCGCGCTTCAACAACATGACACGGTCGTCATCACGCGCGCGCCGTTCAGGCTGCGGCTCGTCCACGCCGCCACGCGCAGCTACTACGAGGTGCTCCGACAGAAGCTGAAGTGGGCGGAGCGCTAATTATCTTCGCCGCCGGCTCTCGAGCCGCTTCTGGCGAAACGGCAGGACCTGATAGGCCAAGACGTTCTTGTTGTGCTCGGCGAGCGTGTGCGCGAACACATGCGAGCCATCGTTGCGGCTGACGAAATAGAGATACGGCACGTCCGCCGGCGCGAGCGCGGCGCCGAGCGATGCCTCCCCCGGAGACGCAATCGGCCCGGGAGGCAGACCCGCATTGCGATACGTGTTGTACGGCGAATCGAACGCCAGATCCTCCTTCGTCAGGTTGCCGTTGAACGTCCCCGCCCGTTGCAGCGCATAAATCACCGTCGGATCGCACTGGAGACCCATGCCGACCTTCAGGCGGTTCGCGTAGACCGCTGCCACCGCTGGACGCTCCTCCGGCTTGCCGGTCTCTTTTTCGACGATCGAGGCCAGCGTCACGACCTCACGCACGGTCCGACGTGACGCGGGCAGCAACGAGCGTTGCGACGCGTACACCGCCTTGAAGCGCTCGACCATCGCGCGAACGAGCTGGTCGGCTGTCGCTGACCGGGGCAGGGCATAGGTCTCTGGAAAGAGATACCCCTCGAGATCGGCTGCTTGGGGATCGAGCTCGGTGATCATCGACGCCCTGCCGGCAGCCGCCTCGAACGCCGCAGCAGGACCGAATCCTTGTTCCTCGAAGATCCGGGACATCTCGCGAAGGGTCAGGCCCTCGGGGAAGGTGATGTGGCGCAGGTAGACCCGGCCATCCGCCAGTTGATCGATGACCTGATCCGGTGTCAGCGGACGATCGAATCGATATTCACCCGCTTGCAGCCGGCTGCCCTTTCCGGTGACCCGAAGCGCCAGCACGAACGTGAGCTCGTCGCGCACGACGCCGGCGTCGGCGAGACGCTTGGCGATCGCCCGGGCGCCCGTGCCGGCCGGGATTTCCACGAATCGCTCGGCGCCCGCGTATCCTTTGAACGGCTCATGAAGCCGCTGATAGACCACGACGGCCGCGGCCGCGAGGCCGGCGATCAACAGGGCCACGAGGGTCAACCAGGCGCCGCGCATTCTGGCTCTCAGTTCTCAGAGCTTGTGAAAAACCCGTTTTACCAGGGAGCCCGCAGAGACCACGGAGAGAACCTCTGTGTTTCTCCGTGTCCTCTGTGAGCTGCTCAGAAAATCCCCGCCAAAAAGTTGACACGGTCCGGCGGGATCGATTTTCATGCTACGGGGTGAGCCCCGCTCATGACGACTCTGTGGTGATCGTGGGCATTTTTCTCAAGCTCTCAGGGCTCAGCTTCGGAGTTCTTACGCGCATCCAGAAAATCCTGCAGCATGATGGCGGCCGCGGCGGCGTCGAGCTTCTGTTTGCGCCGCCGCCAGTTGCGCTCGCGGACCGCGAGCCGCTCGTCGGCTTCGTGGCTCGTCAGACGCTCGTCCTGGAACAGAACCGGGAGATCAACCGCGTCGGCCAGCCGCTTGGCCACCGACCGCGTCCACGCGGCTCGGGCGTGCTCCGTGCCGTCCAGGTGCCTGGGCCATCCGATCACGATCAAGGCGAGGCCGTCCTCCTGGCCCGAGAGCTCGGCGATCTCGCGGCGGAGCGCGTCGACGATCGCGACGACGTCGCCGCCGACCTGCAGCGTCTTGAGCGGCGTCGCCAGCGTCCGGCTGTGGTCGCTCATCGCCAGGCCCACGCGCTTCTCTCCGAGGTCGATCCCAAGCACGCGCACGATTCCATCGTACTCCACAGATCTGCCGGTCAAAGCCGGAGTGCTATACTCCAAGCATCCCCGCTGACTCCTGCCGTGTGACCCGATTCCCCCGCGTTCCGATCCTCGCGCTCGTCTGTGTCCTGACGACCGGCGCCTGCGGCCGGACGCTGTCGCCGAGCGCGTTCCCGCACAAGCTCGTCGTGCTCGGCTTCGACGGTCTGGACCCGACGCTCACCAGAAGATGGATGGATGAAGGCAAGCTGCCGAACATGGCGCGCCTGGCCGCGCGCGGGAGCTTTACCGCGCTCGAGACCTCGCATTCTCCGGAATCGCCGACCGCCTGGGCGTCGTTCGCGACCGGTGTGAACGCGGGCAAGCACAACATCTACGACTTCCTGGTTCGCGATACCAGAACCTACGTCCCCGATCTCGGCATGGTGCGGCGCGAGCCGCCTCGGTTTCTCCTCAACTACATTCCGATCGCGAAGCCCCGTATCCTCTCGATCCGAGGCGGCACGTCATTCTGGGTGTCGGCCGGCCGCGCGGGCGTCCGGTCCAGCGTCCTGACGGTGCCGGTCACCTTTCCGCCCGAGGAGGTTCCCAACGGGGAGCTGCTGTCGGGCCTTCCGCTCCCCGACATCCGCGGCACGATGGGCACGTTCTCGTATTTCGCGAGCGATCTGAGCCGCTACGAGGAAGGCAACACGGAGTTCGGCGGCATCCTGCGACGGCTCGTGTTCGAGGGCGACACGGCTCGAGCCGAGCTCGTCGGCCCGCCGAACCCGATCGTCCGCGCGCGGCAGCGTGAGATTCGATCGAAAGGGACGCTGAACGATGCGGATCGCGCGGCGCTGGCGGAGCTCGAGGCGCAAGAAGACATCTCTCTGCCCTTCACGGTCCGGTGGGATCGATCGGCGCGCCGCGCCACGATCGAGATCCAGGGCTCCACCATCCAGTTGGGCGAGAAGCAATGGAGCAAGTGGCTGCTCCTCGACTTTCGCGCGAACCTCCTGATCCGCCTGCACGGCATGGCGCAGATGTATCTCATCGCCGCGGGCAACGATCTCCAGTTGTACGTCTCGCCGATCAACTGGCGACCCGATGCCCCGCCCGTGCCGATGTCGTTCCCGGCGTCGTTTGCCGCGGATCTCTACAAGACGCAGGGCATCTACCGCACATTGGGATGGGCCGAGGCCACGTGGCCGCTCAACGAAGGGCGCCTCGACGAGAAGGCCTTCATGGACGATCTCTACCGCGCGTTCGACGACCGCGCCGGGGTCATCCTCAACCGGCTGAACGGCGGCCAGTGGGATCTGCTCGTCGGCGTCATCGAATCGACCGACCGCGTGCAGCACATGATGTGGCGCCTGCTCGATCCGGGCCATCCGATGTACGACGCGGCGCTCGCCCGCGAGTTCGGCGATTCGATCGAGCGCGTGTACCGCCGTTGCGATCAATTCGTCGGAGAAGTCCTCGATCATCTCGACCCGGGCACGCCCGTGATGATCGTGTCGGACCACGGCTTCCACTCGTTCCGCTATGCGGTCAACCTGAACACCTGGCTCGTGCAGGAAGGCTTCATGACGCTGCACGGACAGCAGCCCGGCGAGAAGAAGCTGGACGACCTTTTCGGCGGCGGCGAGTTCTGGGAGAACGTGGACTGGTCGCGGACGCGCGCGTACGCGATGGGGCTCGGCCAGATCTATTTCAACCTCCGGGGCCGCGAAGCCCAGGGCATTGTCGATCCAGGCGACGAGTACCGTCGGCTGGCCGAGGAGCTTTCGTCACGTCTTCTCACGATGACCGATCCCGAGACCGGTCAGCGAATCGTGCGCGCCGCCTACAAGCGCGATGACATCTACAGCGGGCCCTACCTCGGGAACGCGTCCGATCTGCAAGTCGGGCTCGAAGAAGGCTACCGGGTCTCGTGGCAGACGACGCTCGGCGGCACGCCGGCGGGGATCGTCTATCCGAACATGAAGAAATGGAGCGGCGATCACGGCGCGTACGACTACCAGGCAACAGCCGGCGTCCTCATCTCGAGCCGGAAGCTGGGCACCGATCGCCCGAGGATCATCGACATCGCTCCGACCGTCCTGACGTACTTCGGACTCCGGATCCCAGCCGACCTCGATGGCAAGGCGCTGTTTTAGTCTGGCGCTCGGGGCATGGCTGGCGGTGACCACAGGGGCCGTCGCCGCTCAGCTTCCCGCTCGCGTCGTCACCGAGGCGCAGAACCGGCGCGTCGCCGAGCGGCTTCGAGCGCTGCAGCGCGAGGCCGACGAGCTCGCGGCGCAATCGCGCACGCTGCTCGGCGAGCTGAAACGGCTCGAGCTCCAGCGCGACACCAAGACGGAGGACCTGCGTCGGATTGAGGGGAACCTGAGCGAGGTCCAGCAGCAGCTCGATCGGAACGCCGCCCAGATTGCCGGCTTCGAGCAGCGCGTCGTCGCCGAAGAGCCCGACCTGGCCGCCCGCTTCGTCGAGCTCTACAAGCTCGGGAGCGCGAAGTACGTCCGGCTGCTGTTCAGCGTCGACGACCTGCGGAAGCTTGGCCGCGCGTACCGCACGACGGCAGCGATCGCGCACCGCGATCGTACGCAGGTCTCCCGCCGCCACGAGACGCTCGAGGCGTTGTCGTCGGCTCGCGCCGCGCTCGTCGAACAGCAGCAGGCGCTGCGGAAGCTCCAAGCGGAGGCCCAGGCCGCGAGGATCGCCCTCATCAAGGCCGTGGGCGCCCATAACGACCTGCTGAGGCAAATCGACACTCGACGCGATCTGAACGCCCAGCTCGCGGGCGAGCTGATGGGCGTGCAGCAGAAGCTGCAAGACACGCTTCGCACCATGGGCGCCAAGTCGGCCGCGGTCGACCCGGTGAAGCTGTCGATTCGGCCGTTTCGCGGCGCCCTGAACTGGCCCACCCAGGGCCGCGTCGCCACCCGCTTCGGCCTGCAGCGCAGCGGTCGCTTCGGGACCGCGATCGTCAGGAACGGGATCGAGATTGGGGCCCAGGAGGGGGACCAGGTGCAGGCCATCCATGAGGGCACCGTCGGCTTCGCCGACGTCTTCGCCGGGTTCGGCAACCTCGTCATCGTCGATCACGGCGAGCGCGCCTACTCGCTCTACGGCTACCTGGACACGATGAACGTCAAGGCGCAGGACCGTGTCCAGACGGGGCAGCGGATTGGCGCCGTCGGGACCGGACCGGACGGCACACCTTCGCTGTATTTCGAGCTCAGGATCGACGGCAAACCGACCGATCCGCTACAATGGCTGAAGCGATGAACCCCAAGACCCGTTTGATCGTCCTCGTTGTCTCGGCCCCGATCATTGCGTTCGCCGTCGTCGGTGGCTTCCTCAGCAAAGCCCTCGCGCGTGAAAACGCGTATCAGCACCTGCGGGTCTTCGAGGATGTCGTTCAGCTCATCCTCAACAACTACGTCGAGCCGGTCGAGCCCGACCGCGTGATGAAGGGCGCCATGCGCGGGCTCGCCGAGGGCCTCGATCCGGATAGCGCCTATCTGACGGCCGCACAGGTCAAGGAGCTCGAGTCTGGCGACGCGGTGTTCAAGGCGGCGGGCGAGGTCGGTATCCAGCTCACGCGTCAGTACTACTTGCGCGTGATCGCAACGCGCGACGGATCGCCGGCGCAGGTGGCCGGCATCCGGCCGGGCGATTACGTGCGGGCGATCGACGGCAGGCCCACCCGCGAGATGTCGGTGTTCGAGGGGACTCGTCTCCTCCACGGCGCGTCGGGCACGAAGGTCACGCTGACGATCCTGCGGGGCAGCGCCACCGAACCGCACGACGTGGCGCTCTCGCGGGTCAAGAGTGACGGGCCGCCGGTGACCGCGCGCGCGATGCCGAACGGCGTCGGCTACGTCCGGATTGCCGCGTTCGATGGCACGGCGGCGGAGTCGGTTCGGAAGCAGGCGCAAGCGCTTCACCGTGGCGGCACACGCGCCCTCGTCGTCGACGTGCGGAACTGTGCGGAAGGCGAGCTGGCGAACGGCCTCGCCGTCGCGCGTCTGTTCGTCGGAGCCGGCACGCTTGCGATTCGCGAGATGAAGGGCGGGCAGCGCGAGCCCGTGGAGGCTGCCAACCAGAAGGACGCGAAGGGTGGTACCGAGCCGATTGCGATGCCGTTGGCCGTGCTCGTCGACAACGGCACCTCGGGCGCCGCCGAGCTCTTCGCAAGCGCGGTTGCCGAGAACCACAAGGCGGAGCTGATCGGCGAGCACACGCACGGTCGCGCCGCCACGCAGAAACTGGTCAGGCTGCCCGACGGAAGCGGGCTCTGGTTGTCGACCGTGCGGTATCTGACCGCCGCCGCCAAGCCCATCCACGAGCACGGGCTCGTCCCGCAGGTCGAGGCCGAACAGCCCGACGTGGAATTCGGCGGGACGCCCCCAACCGACGATCCCATCCTCACCAAGGCCCTCGAGCGTCTGAAGGCGCGCGGGTAAGCGCCGCCGCCGGTCAGAACCTCCCCAGCAGATCCCTTAGGACCCGGAAAGAAATAAAGGTGTCATCTTGGGCGTCGAGGCGCCCGCCCGGCAAGGCGCGAAGAGCGCGCATACCGGGTGTATGTAAGCGATGAGCAA
>JACOUA010000200.1 GCA_016178075.1 Acidobacteriota bacterium | reverse complement strand
CAGTGCCTCGAAGATGCGCGCGAGATGCCGCACGCTGAAGACGGCGAGCTCGAGGAGCGCGGCCGACACCAGCAACAAAGAGGACGATCCGATGACGCCGACGAGGGTTGACGTCAGAGACGATCCGAGAATGCCGCCGATCGTGCCGCCGGCGGCGATGAAGCCGAACAACCGCTTGCCCTGATCGCGCGAGAAGACGTCGGCCATGAAGGCCCAGAAGATCGAGAGCACGAACAGATTGAAGACCGTCGCCCAGGGCCAGAACGCACGCCCGACCCAGATGTTCTGGGCGCCCGTGCTCGTCTTCAGCAGGACGAAGAAGACGAGCAGGTTGGCCATGAAGAATCGGTAGGCCCACGACACGAACCGCACGCGCGGCAGCCGCGCGACGAGCGCGGCGAACGGGGGATTCGCGATCGTCATTGCGACCAGCGTGCCGGTGAAGAGCCACGGCAGATTCTCGACACCGCCCGCGACGCCGGCCTTCCATCCGCTTCCGCATCGCGGCGTCGGGCAGCCGGCCCTGTGCGGCCTGAATGTTGTCGACGAGGTATTCCACCCTGGCCGTGCCCGGCACGGCGCACGTCACCGCCGGATGCGAGACGATGTACTTGAGGAAGAACTGCGCCCACGTCTTGCAATCGAACTCTTTCGCCCAGTCCGGGAGCGCCTTGCCCTGAACCGTTTGGAACAACCGGCTCCGTCCGAACGGCAGGTTGATCATCACCGCCATGCCCCGCTCCGCCGCGAGCGGGAGGATGCGCTGATCGGCCCTCCGATTGTCGAGCGCGTAGTCCACCTGGACGAAATCCAGCGTGTGCGCCCGCATCGTCTTCTCGAACTCGTCGTACTGCCCCGCGGAGGAGGTCGTGATCCCGACGTAGCGGATCTTGCCCGCCTGCTTCCACTCACGCAGCGACGCGAGCTGGGTTTCGGTGTCGCGCAGGTTGTGCACGGCAATCAAATCGATCTTGCTCGTGCGCAGACGGATCAGCGACTGCTCCAGTTGGGCGACGCCGCGCTCGCGGTCGGAGGCCCCGACCTTGGTGGCCAGGAAGAGGCGGTCTCGGTTCCCCAGCTCCGACACGAGGTCGCCGACGAGGCTTTCCGCGCCGCCGTAGGAGGGAGCCGTGTCGATCACCTTGCCGCCCAGCTCCGGAAACCGGCGAAGCACCTCTTTGATCGCCGTCCGGTCGGCGGCGGTGGCGGCCTCGTACCGCCGGGCTGTGCCGATCCCGATGATCGGAATCGCCTCACCCGACGATGGGATCTTCTTCCGAATGAGCGGCGCCTGCCCGAGCAGCCGAGCGTCGGGCCAAAGGGCGGTGGCGGCGAGTCCCAGACCAAGCTTCACCACGTCGCGTCGCGTTGGCTTCATGGCCTTTCCTGAATCAACTCTGGGCTTCGCGCCCAACCGCAGCTCGGTCGCTCGCGGGGACCCCTGCGCGCCGCTCCGCGTCCTCGCAAGGCGCGCTGTGCGCGCCTTTGGTGTCGCAGCGACCGTCGGTTCAAAGACGACAAGGCGGCACTCAGCATAGCACCAGTCTCCAGCGGCCTACGATACGGGCGGGTAGTCCCTTTACGCGCCGGCACTTGCGTCGCCTCACCGTTTTTCAGCGTTTTCTCCGCCCCCGCTCACGACGTTGCGCGAGCGCCGATCGTATGTTCAGGCAGGTTCTCGACATCGGTCGTGGCGCCCGGCTTCCGCCTTCGCATGAGGCTTCCACGGAACGCCGTAGCCTTGGCGAAGGTGGTTGGCCGGGCCTCAGGAGGGCAGCCATGAAGACCGCGATCAGCCGGCGCGAATTCGTGAAGAGCACCTCGATGGCGCTCGCGGCGTTTCCGGCGGCCGGGTGCATACCGGCACCGATCCACGTCGGAACCCCGAACGCCTCGGCGATCCCGGCACACGCCGCCGACGCGCTGGTCAACGACGTCCATTCCCAACTCAACCTCACCCGCGTCGATCGCATCGTCAAACCGATGGACATCGACGAGCTGAGAACCGCCGTCATGCGGGCGCGTGAGGACGGCAGGTCGGTATGCGTCGCCGGCGGCCGTCACGCGATGGGCGGCCAGCAGTTCGGTGAGGCCGGCGTCCTCGTCGACACGCGGTCACTCAACCGGGTGCTCGAATTCGATGACGAGAACGGATTCGTGACGGTGGAGGCGGGCATCCAGTGGCCGCAGCTGCTCGACTATCTGAACCAGGCTCAGGAAGGCCGCAACAAGCAGTGGGGCATCGTTCAGAAGCAGACCGGGGCCGACCGGTTGAGCATCGGCGGCGCGCTCGCCTGCAACGCGCACGGCCGCGGCCTCACCCTGAAGCCGATCATCCAGCAGGTCGACCGCTTTGACCTGATGGACGCCGCGGGCCGCATTCGAACATGCTCCCGCACCGAACACGAGGAACTGTTCCGGCTGGCCATCGGCGGGTATGGGCTGTTCGGCATCATGACGCGGGTTCGATTGAAGCTACGGCCGCGGGTGAAGGTCCGGCGCGTAGTGGCGCTCGGCCAAACCGAGGGCATCATCGGCTGGTTCGACGAGCGCATTCGGGATGGCTACCTGTACGGCGACTATCAGTTCACGACCGACTCGACGCGGGAGAGCTTCCTCCGTCGCGGGGTGTTTTCGTGTTATCGGCCGGTTCCGGAGAACACGCCGCTCACACAGAACGCGACGCGCTTTCAACCCGAGGACTGGGCGCGGCTCACCTTCTACGCGCACAAGTACAAGCGGCGCGCGTTCCAGGTCTACTCGTCGCGCTACCTGAAGACGTCAGGGCAGGTGTACTGGGCCGACTGGCAGCTTTCGGCGGCCTACGTCGACGATTACCATGCCGATCTCGATCGCGCGCTGGGCGCGAAGGTGAAGGGGACCGAGATGATCACGGAGATCTACGTCCCGCGTCCGAAGCTCGCGGCCTTCATGGAGGCGGCGCGCGGGGCGCTTCGCGCCACGCGCGCGAACATGATCTACGGCACGGTACGGCTGATAGAAAAAGACGAGGAGAGCTTTCTCGCCTGGGCGCGCGAGCGCTGGGCCTGCGTCATCTTCAACCTGCACATCGATCACACACCGGCTGGCATCGACGCGGCCGCCGACGCCTTCCGCGACCTTACCGATCTCGGCATCGGGCACGGCGGCAGCTACTACCTTACGTATCACCGGTGGGCGCGCAAGGATCAGGTCGAGGCGTGCTACCCCCAGATGCGCGAGTTCCTTGCGATGAAGCGCAGGCACGATCCGGACGAGGTGTTCCAGAGCAACTGGTATCGGCACTATCGCGCGATGTTCGGCTGAGGCGCGGCCCTCCGGCATGCCGTTCGTCAACGCGAAAGCCGGTGCTTCGGTACAGACTTCGCGGGTCTCGCAGGTTGCCAATTAACGCGTCAGGAGCGCGCCCAGTACCGCGATGAGGATCGTGATCTGGAGGCGGGCCTCGCGGAGATCGGATGAATGCTCGTCCACTCGCGTTTCCAGATAAAAGACGACGATGTCATCGTCGAGAGGGCGTCGTCAAGACAGCCCGAACGCCCAGCGGATGGCGCCGAGCAGGTGCTGCTGGAAGCGCGTGTCGTTCCACACGTCTTCGCGGTGGCCGAGGGCGGTGTAGAACACGCGCCCATTTCCGTACATCCCATGCCACGCCAGAGGAAAGTCCCCTGGCTGCCCGGCTCCGGGATGGCCATCGTCCGGATGCCGATCCAGCGACAGCAGGACGTTCGCGCGCCCGCGCGGGCTCGTGCGGAACTCGTAGATCTCGTCGAACACACGAAACGGCGACGGCAGCGCCGACGTCGACGGGTGGCTCCGGTCCTCGACCCGGATGTCCACCGTCGTTTCGTTGCCGTGCGTCTCGAACTCGGCCCCGATCATCTCCAGGTAGCCGGGTTCATCGTGATACGTGTCGGTCGCACTGTGGGTGGCGACAAACGGGTGCCCGTCGCGAATCCACGATAAGAACGCCGGCAGGTCGGGGATCCCGAGATTGCCAGTCGTGTTGGCGAAAAGGACGCCGTCGGTCATTGCCAGCGACGCCGGTGAAAGAAGCTGCGCGACCTCGACGGTCGTTCGACAGAAGGTCGGGGCAAATACGCCGCTGTCATTCCCAAGGCGAGCGAGCATCGTTTCAGCGACCGAAATCGAAGCATGATGAAACCCGGTGGTGGCCGTCACGATCAGGAGTCGCTTGCGCGGCCTGTCCGAGCCGGTCGGGCTCGGCGCCGGGGAATTGCGGCAGGCCTGAGCGGCCAGGACCAGCGCGATGACCGTGAAGGCGGGATGCAGATGCGTTCGTCTTCCTCCTGCGATAGATTAGTCCCTTTCGCAGGCAAGAGGAGGTCAGACGACATGGCTGAAGTGAGCAGTCACGCCCCGGGCAGCTTCTGCTGGCCCGAGCTCGCGACGTCGAATCAGGAGGCCGCGAAGAAGTTCTATGCCGGGATTTTCGGGTGGGAGGCGCACGACCAGCCGATTCCCGGTGGTACCTACACGATCATGTGGTTGGCAGGTCGCGACGTCGGCGCGTGTTACACCCTGGGCCCTCACGAGCAGGGCATTCCGCCGCACTGGAACTCGTACGTCGCGGTCGTGAGCGCGGACGAGACCGCGAAGAAGGCCGCGGATCTCGGCGGCACGGTGCTGGCGCAGCCCTTCGATGTCTTCGAGAGCGGCCGCATGGCGATCCTCCGGGATCCAACCGGCGCCGTCTTCTGCGTCTGGCAGGCGAAGAAGCATGCTGGCATCACCCGGATCGACGAGCCGGGCGCCTTGTGCTGGACCGAGCTGGCCACCACCGACACGAAAAAGGCGGGGACGTTCTACGAGCAGCTCTTCGGATGGCGCTTGAAGGTCGGCGATGCCTCGCCGATGCAGTACACAGAGTTCATCAACCGCGGCAAACCGATCGCGGGCATGATGCAGATACAGCCCGAGTGGGGCCCGGCGCCGCCCAACTGGATGCCGTACTTCGCCGTAGCGGATTGCGATGCCACGGCGAAGCGAGCCACCGATCTCGGCGGATCACTGCGGGTGCCGCCCTCCGACATCCCGAATGTCGGCCGGTTTTCGGTGATCCGCGATCCACAAGGCGCGGTGTTCGCGATCGTCAAGCTCACGGCCGTCTGACACAAGGAGCCCCAACATGGCCCGTCATCGTCTCGACGCGCGCGTCATCTCGGCTTTCGCGGTGGTCGTGCTCTCTCTCGGTCTCGTGGCGGGCGCCGACCAGGCTCAGCGGCCGCAGCCGCGGGCGGGGGCCGCAGCCGCTCCGACCACCCCTGCAAGTACCGATGAAGAGTTCGCGCGTCTCGTCAAAGAATGGACGACGCGGCCGGAGTTCATCAGCCCGCTCGTCGATCACCTGCCGAGAACAGCGGGCGTGCCGTCGACGAAGGACGTGCTCGGCTACTACGTCGGCGAGCCCAAGAAGCTGACCTACTACGCCGACATCCTGAAGTACTACCGGGCGCTTGCGGCAAAATCCCCGCGACTGAAGATTGTGCCAATCGGCACGAGCGACGAGAACCGCGAGCTGGTCGTCGTGTTCGTGGGGTCCGAGGAGACGATCAAGCACCTCGATCAGTACCGGACCTACCTCGCGCAGCTTGCCGATCCGCGCAAGCTCTCGGAGACCCAGGTCCGGGACCTCATCGCGAGGGCCAAGCCGATCTACCACCTGATGGGCGGATTGCACAGCGGCGAGGTCGGTCCACCCGAGATGTTGATGGAGCTGGTCTATCGGATCGCGGCGGAGGATTCGCCCCTCATCAGGCAGATTCGCGACAACGTGATCATCTCCGTCACGCCGGTCGCCGATCCGGACGGCCGCGATCGCAACGTCGATTGGTACTACCGCTACGGAATCAACGATCCGGACACCGGCGGGCGCGGCGGTGGGGCGGGCGTGCCGTACTGGGGCAAGTACGTCTTCCACGACAACAACCGCGACATCAACTATTCACAGGTCAGCATGCGGGCGCTCCTCGACTGGTACCTGCAGTGGCATCCGCCAATCATGCACGACCTGCATCAGTCGCAGACGCTGCTCTACACCTTCAGCGGGCAGGCGCCGCAGAATCCGAATCTGGATCCGATCCTCTACGGCGAGCTGCCGTGGTTCGCGAATTTCGAGCTGGCCCAGATGGCGAAGTACGGGATGCCGGGCGTCTGGACCCACGCCTTCGTCGATATGTGGTCGCCAGGCTACCTGGCGTTCATGTCGTCGAACCACAACGGCATGATTCGGATGTACGAGATTCAGGGCAATAGTGGCGCCAACACGACCCGCCTCCGGTTGGGCGGCCCCGGCGGACGCGGCGCCCCTTCGACCGCCTCGACAAGCTCGGGGCAGGCAGGCTCAGGGCAGGGCCCTTCGACCGCCGCGACAAGCTCGGGGCAGGCAGGCTCAGGGCCAGGCGGTCGGGGTGAACCCGGCGCGGAAGGGGCGGCGGCGGAGGCTGGGCTGCAGGCAGCGGCGGCCGAGGCGACGGGACCTGCGGGCCGTGGCTTCGGTGCGTCGACGCGCGAGTGGTACCGTCCGTGGCCGGCCACCGGCGACTTCGACTGGTCGCTTCGCAACAACACGAACTACAGCGAAACGGCCGTCCTGACGGCCTTGCAGCTCACGTCGCAGTTCCCGAAGGTCATCCTCGAGAACTTCCACCAGAAGACGCGCAACTCGATTGACTCCGGACGCAAGGAAAACGTCGCGGGCTACGTCATTCCGGCCGGCCAGCGCGACCCGACACGCGTGGCGACGCTCGTCAACCTTCTTCGCATGCAGGGGATCGAGGTGGGGCGCGCCACGGCGGAGGTGAAGCTGAAGGAGGGCACCTTCCCGGTCGGGTCGTTCGTTGTGAAGCGCGATCAGCCGTATGCGAGGCTCGCGAAGATCCTCCTCGAAAAACAGGTGTATCCCGATCCAAACCTGCGTACGTACGACGATGCCGGGTGGACGATGGGGTTGATGAGTCACACCGAGGTGAAGGAGATCGCGGACAAGTCGGTGCTGGAGGTGTCGGTCGAGCCGGTCAAGGAGGTCAAGCCGGCCGGCACGATTGCGGGCGCCGGGAATGTCTACGTCATCGCGCACAACGGATCGAACAACATGATCACGTTGCGCTACCGCCTGAAGGATCTGAAGGTGCAGGCCGCTGAGAAGGAGTTCAAGAACGGCGACGTCACGTTCCCGGCCGGCTCGTTCATCGTGTCGGGTGATTCAGGCGGTCGCGTGAGGGCGGCCGTGGAGCAGCTCGGTCTCGCCGCCGTGGCGACGTCCGTCGCGCCGGACGTCCCGGTTCACGATCTCGACCTGCCGCGGCTGGCGGTCTTCTCCATCTGGGGCGGCACGCAGGAGATCGGGTGGGTGCGGCACGCGTTCGACAAGTTCGAGGTGGCCTACGACCTGATCCACAAGGAGCGCGTGAAGCAGGGCAACCTGAAGGCGTCGTACGACGTGATTCTGATGCCCAGCCAGGCCGGCAGCGCGAAACGGCTGGTCTTCGACATCGATTCGCGCGGCACGCCGATCGAATACAGGAAGAGCGACACGTTCAAGTCGCTCGGCATGTACGGCGAATCCGACGACATCACGGGCGGTATGGGCCTCACGGGTGTCGCGGAGCTCCAGAAGTTCCTCGACCAGGGAGGAGTGCTGGTCACGCTCGGCGGCGCCAGCTATTTTCCGGCAGAGTTCGGCCTGGCGCCGCGCGTCGACGCGGCCAGAACGTCCGCGCAGTTCTACGCGCCCGGACCGATCGTCCAGGCGGAGATCGTCAGGCCTGACAACCCGATCTTCTACGGCTACGATCAGCGCCTGGTGCCGGTGCGGTACGCGAGCGGTCCGTTGCTGAGCGTGCAGGCGGGCGGCGGCGGTCGATTCGGCGGCGCCGAAGCAGGCGGGCCGGCGGGTCCGCCCGCCGAGGGCGTCTTGATGCGGTATCCGGGCGGCGACGCGTCAGTGCTGAGCGGGTTGATGCGCGGGGCGAACGAGATTCGCGGCCGCCCCGCGATCGTCGCCGTGCCGGCCGGCAAGGGGCGCGTCGTGCTCTTTGCGGGAAACCCGTGCTACCGCTGGCAGAATTTCGGCGAGTTCAACATGCTCTTCAACAGCGTGCTGAATTACAACGACATCATCAAGAACAACGACTCGACGTCCACCGACAGTTCTCGTTGATCCGGCTTCAGGCTTTGGGCGTGGCCCCGACCCCGTCTAGGTCGTTTAGATGTTCGCGCGCAGGGAGTTATTCCCTCCCAGAACTCCCCGTGGGAATTCGAATGGCGGCGAACGCACTCGAACAGGCTGTTTACCTCGGCGGCAGCCTATGATCGATGTCAAGATTGGTCTATGAGCGCAAAGCGGATCCTCGGTGGGGCGATGCTGCTGTCGGTTCTGGTCGTGACACGCGCGGAGGCTCAGACCGCGCGCATCGAGGGCACGGTCCGCGGCCCCGACGAGCTTCCAATCCGCGGCGCCTATATTCTGATCGAGCAGTCACGCTTCAATGCCGTGACCGACGCGCAGGGTCATTTCGTCATCGATGGTCCCGAAGTCGGGTTCGTCGGCGTCGTGTCGGTGACCTACCCCGAGTATCGCCAAGAGAAGCAGAGCCTGACGCTGACGTCACCGCTGACCACACTGACCTTCACGCTGCAGCGACGGATCAAGCCAGAGCCCGTCGTTGCGAAGGATGTTCCGCTGCTGAGATTAGCTGCCGGCGATTCGAACCGGATCGCGCTCTCTCCCGAACAAGCCGTCTCGCTCCCGAGTCTGGGTGACAAGGATGCGCTGCGCGCCTTCCAACTCCTGCCGTCCGTGACGCATCACGAGACGTCATCCGGCCTCCCCGTCCGCGGTGGCACGGCGGATCAGACGCTCGTTCGCTTCGACGGCATCACGTTGTACGACGTGGATCATCTGTTCGGGTACATGAGCGCTCTCGATATGGACGCGGTCGAGCGGGTCGAGCTCGGCGCGGGTCCGGTCGACGCGCGTCAAGGAGGGCGCCTGTCGGGCGCGGCGGCCCTGACAGGGATGACCGGGATAGCAGGGAAGACCGGCAACACGCGGCGACCCGGCGGCAGCGCGACGATCGACCTGCTCGAGGTCGAGGGTCTGGTGGAGGTCCCTTTCGGGGGCCGAGGATCGGCGCTCGTGGCCGCGCGCCGGTCGTACGGGAGCGCGCTGTCGAAGTGGATTCTGAGCCTGGTGGACGGCACGGCCGGTCCCAAATCCGAGCCCGCGCTCGACACGAGCAGCCTGTTCGGGTCGGTCGCGAGCGAGCCCACATCCGAGTTCTTCGACCTCCACGGGAAGGTGGTCGTTCAGCCCTCCGGCAAGGATCGCGCGTCGGTCACGGTGTACCGCGGCAGGGAGGATCTCGATCTTTCGCGCGACATCACACTGCCGCTGGACACGATCAACCGGCTGGCCGGCCTGGGCGTCGCCGCGCCGGACACCTTCGGCGTGACCGAGCCTCGGAACACGCTTCAGACGGGCGTGAGCATCGAGTGGTCGCGCATGTGGACGGACAAGGTCCAGACGCAGGTCTCCGTGGGGCGCACCAAGTTCGAAGACACCCGTCACCGAGACGCGAGCGTGGCGGTGATCCGGAACCCACAGAGTGAGCAGACCACGATCGACGAGCGCAGCGTGCGCGGCGGCGTGTCGGCGCAGGCGACAGGCGGGCTGGCCCCGAATCCGTTTGCCGACGGCGGGTTGAGGGATCCGGTCGCGACCTTCGCGCGCGCCGACCGCGGGCGGCTGACGAGCGCCTACGCGCAATATCGGGTGGGCGCTCGGGATCGCGTCAGCCTGACGCCGGGCATTCGCGTGAGCCGCTTCGACCGGACGGACAAGTGGTATTCGGAGCCTCACATTGCGGGCCGGGTTCGCGTGAGCGACGCTCTGTCGATTGGCGGCGCATGGGGACGTGCCTATCAGTTCGTCACGCAGATCGAACGCGAAGATCTGCTGCGGGGCGACCGCCGGTTCTGGACCCTCGCGGACAGCACGAAGATTCGGATCCCCTCGTCGACCGAATTCTCAGGGGACGCGAGCTATGCCACGGCGAGTTTTCTGGCGGACGTCCGGGCCTTCAAGAAGGAGCTGAGCGATCTGACGGTCGTCGCGCCCGGATTGACCACGGTCGCCTCCATCCTGGATGCGGGTCGCTTCCTCCGGCGCGGCACCGGCACCGCTCAGGGGCTCGAGGCGCTCGTGCAGAAGAAGATCGGTCCACAGACCATCTGGGTCGCCTACACCCGCGCGCGGGTCGAGCAGCTCTTTCCCGAGCTCGCCACATCCGCGTTCGCTGCGGATCACGATCGACGACATGAGGTGAAGGTCGTCGACAGCGTGCGCATTGGGCCGCTGACGATCGCCGGGATCTGGACCTACTCCACCGGCCGCCCCTACACGCCGATCGTCGAGACGGTCACCGTCAGCCAGGCCGACGCGCCCGAGGGCGAAGCACCTCCGCCGCCCACGATTGTCGAGAACGTCCAGGTGGGCGCGAAGAACAGCGCCCGGTTGCCGAATCATCACCGGCTGGACCTTTCCCTCACCCGCGGGATTCGAATCGGCGCCCGCCAGGCCATGATCGGCGGGAGCGTGCTCAACCTCTACGATCACGCCAACACCTGGTACAAGGAGTTCACCAGCGTCAGCGCCGAGATCGTGGAGGCCGACATCCTGATGATGGGGCGCGCCTTCAACGCGTTTTTCACCATCAGGTTCTAGCGTGGTCGCAGAGCTGAAGCTCTGCGCCACAGCCGCATTCGACGCCGCCTGTCGGTTCTGCTAGCATGCCGCTCCGAACGGCGCCCTGCCGCAATTCACCGCCGCGAGCGCGAGCGAGCGGCCCGCGACGGCAAGCGCGTGGGGTGGGTTCCGCGATGCATCAAGTTTAAAGACAGGCGTGGCAATCAAGATCCGGAGCGTCAGCGACGGCAAGCGCGTGGGGTGGGTTCCGCGATGCATCAAGTTTAAAGACAGGCGTAGCAATCAAGATCCGGAGCGTCAGCGACGGCAAGCGCGTGGGGGTGGGGCCCCACGCGAATCAAATAATGGAGGCACTCTCATGCTGAGCCGACGAGCGTTTCTGCGTTACGGCAGTGCCCTCGGCACGACCGCGATGGCGCTGAAGATCAATGGCGTGGAGGACGTGGCGGCGGCGTCCGCGGCGGTGGCCGACCGTTCGCCCGAAGAGGTCGCCGAGGACGAGTTCTACTGGCGCGAGATCCAGTTGGCTTTCACGCTGGACCGCACGCTCATCAATCTGAACAACGGCAACAGTTGTCCGAGCCCGCGCGTCGTGCACGACGCCTACAAACGCTATCTGGACTTCTCGAACCAGCTCCCGGTCCATTTCCGCGGCATGATCGAGCGCAACCTCGAGACCGTGCGGCGCCGGCTCGCCGCCGAGTTCGGCTGCGACGCCGAAGAGATGGCCATCACCCGCAATTCGAGTGAGGCCCTGCAAATTGCGCAGAACGGGCTGGATCTGAAAGCGGGCGACGAGGTCGTCACGACCGAGCAGGACTACCCGCGTATGCTGACCACCTGGGACCAGCGGATGCGGCGGGAAAAGATCAAGGTGACGCGCCTGCAGTTCCCCGTCCCGACGACACAGCAGGATCTGGTCAACCGGTTCGAGAAGACGATCACGCCGCAGACCAAGGTGCTGCACTTCTGCCACATCACGAACATCACCGGCCAGCTCTTTCCGGTGAAGGAGTTAAGCCGGCTGGCTCATTCGAGGGGTCTCGTCACCATCGTCGACGGTGCCCACGCGGCGGCTCATTTTCCCTACAAGCTGCACGACCTCGAGTGCGACTATTACGGCACGAGCCTCCACAAGTGGCTGCTGGCGCCGACCGGGACCGGGTTTCTGTACGTGAAGAAGGAGAACATCGCGAAGACCTGGCCGCTGCAGGCGGCTCCCGATCGTCAGACGAACGACATCCGCAAGTTCGAAGCCATCGGCACGAACCCCGCCGCCGCCAAAGCCGCGATCGCCGAGGCGCTCGCGTTCCACCAGGCGATTGGCGCCGAGCGCAAAGCGGCGCGCCTGCGGTACCTGACGCTGCGCTGGGCGAACGCGTTGAAGAAGCATCCGCGCATCAAGATTCACTCCAGCCTCGAGCCGGGGCAGACCTGGGGCCTGGCGGTGGTGCAGATTGAGGGTATCGACTCGCGCGCGCTGTCGACCTTCATGATGGACAAGTACCGCATCGTGATTAACGCCGTCGTGGGCGGGTCGCCCCCCAGTCAGGTGTTCGACTACCAGGGCCTCCGGGTGACCCCGAACATCTACACGACGCTCGAGGAGATCGATACCTTCATCGCAGCGATGGAAGACGCCCTCAAAAACGGCGTGCCGTCCGGCGCGGCGCCGACGGCCCGCCGCGGCGAGCTGGATCTCGACGAGGGCTAGGAGTCGGCAGTCGGAAGTCGGAAGTCTGACGGCCGAGTCTGAAGCCGGAGACGGGCCTGCTCGGCCCGCCGCGCGCGGGCCTTTGCTTGATGGAGGATGGGATGACCCGCCACGGATGTCCTGGTGTTTGTCCGACGCTCGTCGCAGCAGGGTTTGGCGTGCTCGCCCTGGCGGCCGGCGCTGCGTTCGCGGCACAGGAAATCAACGCAACGGTGACAGGACGCGTCACCGATCCGCAGAGCGCCCTGCTGCCTGGTGTCTCCGTCACGGTTCTGAACGTCGACACAACGGTCGCGTCCGAAGCCGTCACCGATGCGGCGGGCAGCTACACCGTCCGCCAGATCCTCCCTGGCCGCTACCGCATCACCGCGGCGCTTCAAGGATTCAAGACCTACACGCGCGAGGGTGTCGTCCTCCACACCGCGGAAGTCGCCACGATTCAGATTACCCTCGAGCTCGGCGCCATCGAGGAAAGCATCACGGTCACGGCCGGGTTGAGCGAGGTCGAGACCAACCAGTCCACCATCGCCCAGACGATCGAGAACAAGCGCATCACCGAGCTGCCGCTGAACGGCCGGCAGGTCTACATGCTGATGCAGCTCACGGCCGGCACGCTCTTCACGCAGACGACCTTCGGCGCGACCGGGTTCTCGGGCACGCGTGCCTGGGACGTCAACGGCTCGCTGTCGGTGCACGGCAGCCGCACCGGCAACAACGAATTCCTGATCGAAGGCGCCCCGAGCTCAGGCACCGGCGGGGGAACGGGCAATTGGAATTACGCACCGCCGGTCGATGCGATCGAAGAGTTCAAGATTCAGACCTCCAGCACGGACGCGTCGTACGGCAGAACGAGCGGCGGCGTGGTGAACATGCGGCTCCGGTCCGGCACGAACGAGCTGCGCGGCTCGGGCATCGGGCTCTACCGCGCCACGTCGCTGGACGCGAACCAGATTCAGAACATCCGCAACAACATCTCGAACCAGGGGCACCAGTACTTCAACGGTGAAGGCATGGTGAGCGGGCCGATCCGCCGCGGCCGGACGTTCTTCATGGGCGGCTACCAGGGCTTTTACGAGAACATCCCGTTTCCCGTCACCCGGACGGTGCCGACCGAGCTGCAGCGCCAGGGCGATTTCTCGCAGACCTTCACCTCCGCGGGCCAGCTCATCCTGATCTACGACCCGAGGACGACGCGGCCCAATCCGGCCGGCACGGGGTTCATCCGCGATCCGTTCCTCGGCAACGTCATTCCGCCGGATCGCTGGAATCCCATCTCGAAGGCGCTGCTGCCTCATATTCCCCGCCCCAACGCCACGCCGAGCAATCTCGCCGGAGCCGACAACTTCGTCAATTCGCCGAGCCTCGGCCGCTACCGCTACAACTCGTACCTCACGCGCGTCGACCACATGTTCAACGACCGCCATCGTCTGTCGTTCAGCAACAGCGGCAACTGGGGCATCGAGTTCCGGAACGAGAACGGCCTGCCGGAGCCGGCCATCCGCAGCGACAACTATCCGACGCACCGGAACCACTACCTGGCGACGGTCGACGACAACGTCACCCTGAACCCCACCACGGTCTGGAACACGCGGTTCTCCTGGGACCGGTTCGACGAGCCACACGAAAAGCAGTACGGCGACATCGATCCGAAGCTGCCGTTTCTGGGCCCGTATCAACTGACCGGGCCGCCGTTCCCGCAAATCAGCGGCGTCGCGTCGCAGACGATGTTCCCCAGAACCTTCAAGGAGCCGAAGAACGACGCCTACTCGGTCAACACCGCGCTCACGAAGACGATGGGAAATCATTTCGCGAAGGCGGGCGCCGAGTTCCGGGCGTATCAATTCTTCCGCCAGGACGAATTCACCACGAACGGCACGTTCGACTTCAACAACGAGTTCACGCGCCGGGATCCGCTGAGCAACACCGGCGCGACGTCCGGCAGCGGGTTCGCCTCGTTTCTGCTGGGACTCCCGAACGCTGGCAGCGTCGAGTCGGGCGTGCCGCGCACGGAGCGGTACCGCTACTACGCCGTGTACCTGCAGGACGACTGGCGGCTCGGCTCGCGGGCGACGCTGAATCTCGGGCTTCGGTACGATTATCAGCCACCGGTCAC
>JACOUA010000199.1 GCA_016178075.1 Acidobacteriota bacterium | reverse complement strand
GTCGATCCTCGCCCACAAAATTGGGCGAGCGGTGTTTTACATGCTCTCGCGAGGGACGGTCTTTTCGATGGAGAAATTCCTCGCGGCGTAACGGGGAAGGGAGCGGGCGAGCCAGCCGTCTAACTCGAGCCATCGGGACCGAGCTCGTCACCGATCGTGACCACGCGTGCGCCACAGAGCGCCACAACTCGACGATCATGAGCCAGAGGTCCGGCAGCGAGCCGCGTTGATGGGACGCCCGCTCTCTTCCTCGCCACGCGCCCGCGTTCACGGGATGGCTGCCCCTCCCCTGGCGACAACGGACGCGTGCAAGCGACGTCGCTCGTCATGAGGAGGCCGGTATGAGGGCCCGAATGAGTTTCTAGGCCGCGCGGGTCCCCACGACCTGTGCGCTTCGCCACGCGAAGCTTGAGCCTCAATAGGTGTTGGGCCCCATCCCCCACATCGGGATGGAAACCTGCACTGGAAACGAAGACGGCACGGACCGGGAACGCGGTGATTCGGCGGTTATCGCTTGCGGTCGCGCGTCTTCTTGATTCGACGACCGGACGGAGAAGATCTGTGCCCTTGACGCGGGGAGGGCTGATAGGTGTTGGGCGGCTGACTACTTGAGTCCCAGCGGTTTGCCTGCCGTAAGAAGGCGAATCGCCTCCTGTAGGCGCCTGGCCTTTGTCTCCTCGCGCTTGGCGGACTCGATCCAGCCGACATACCGTCGCCGATGTGAGGGCGCAAGCCCCTGGAAGTACCGCCATGCCGCCGGCTGTTTCCGTAGTGCTGCCTGAATGTACGGGGGCACCGTTGCTGGCATTTGGAACCGTGGCGGTCGTGGACCATAGGTGCGGTCTGTCGGCGCGCGATTGAGTCCGCCGGGCTGCAATCGACCGCTGGCTTTCAATGCCGCGTAACGCTTCCGGTTAATCGTTGACCACCGGCTATCCGCTTTCCTGGGCGTGAACTTCAGCGCGTAGCGAGAGTCGTCCAAACGTTTGACCAAGCTATCCACCCAGCCAAAGCACAACGCCTCATCGACTGCGTCCGAGTACGCGATCGATCGACGACCCGTGTGGACCTTATAGAAGACGAGCCACACCTCGGACTCGGAATCATGGTGCTCGACGAGCCACTTGCGCCACTGGTCGGGAGTCTGAGCTACAAATGTCTTCACGGTTTGCGATGTCTTGCACGCCTGTCCGCCCAACGCTTGCAACTGAGCCGCGGCGCCCTCATTTCAGAGCGCCGTCGGCTCCAGTTGCTGTTAGGCAACGTGCCACGACATATAAAAAAGTGTATACTCTACCATGATCGAGAAGCCAGTCGCTTGGCTCGGGTCGTCGCTCGATGACGTGCGCGCGTTTCCGGCCGACGCCAGACGATCCGCCGGATACCAACTGGGGCGGGTCCAGCAAGGCCTCATGCCCGATGATTGGAAGCCGATGACGACCGTGGGCGCTGGCGTCTACGAGATTCGGATACACACTGAGCTCGAACACCGCGTGTTTGATGTCGCGAAGTACGAAGATGCCGTCTACGTCATCCATGCGTTCGAGAAGCGCACGCCCCAGACCAGAGAGGCCGACATCGCGTTGGCGCGTAAGCGCCTCGCCGATTTCCTCCGTCTCCGAGGGCAGAAGAAGGAGACTCGGTGACAGTCAAGGTTCGACGCTCCAGCGGTAACGTGTTTCGCGACCTCGGCTTCTCGCGCGAGGAAGCTGAGAATCTCAAGATGCGCACCGACTTGATGATCCAACTCAGCAAATTGATCCAAGCTCGTCGACTCACACAGGCCGGAGCGGCAGATTTGTTCGGCGTGACCCAGCCCCGGGTGAGTGATCTCGTCCGCGGCAAGATCGATCGATTTAGCATCGATACTTTGGTCGCCATGCTCGGACATGCTGGTGTTCGCGTTCGGATCGTCGTCGGTCGAAAGTCCAAAGTCGCCTAACGCTCCGCATCAGGCGCGGTGGGCGCACGCCCGTCGCGACCGATGCTACCTCCCAACCCGCCCGCCGTCGCCTGCATGCGGTTGGGAGACCGCGTCCTGGGACTCTTCGCTAGCCGCGAGGTCGTAAGCCTCCCGCAGTAACGGCGTGATCACGCGAAGCTCTGCGGAAGTCCGAATCTTTGTCACATGTGAGACCCGCTTATCGCCGCGGGCGACCTTGATAAAGTACGGAGCGCTGACCTCGCGACCGAGATGAATGACCACCCGCAACGCATCCCGCATCACGGTCAAATCGGTGAAGATACGGGTCGTTCGAAATAGCGCGTAGCGGTCGCGGGCGACTACCTCGACGGCACCAAAACTCTTCACGGTTGCCTCGAGCTTCCTGTAGAGATCGACCAGCGCCGGTGGTCTGTTCTTCAGCAACACACTTCGGCTGCCTACCCCACAGGCGTGGCGCTGGTTGACCTGACGAAAAATCCGGTCACATCGTGAACATGTCCACGTCACAACCTTGCTCCAGGCGAAAGGCGAATATCACGAGGCGGTCTAACGTTCGCGAATGAGCTGCGCGGCCTCAGAATTCGCCGGCCGCGTCGGCTCCATTCGCCTGTTGGGCCGCCGTGAAGTCACAGCCGCTGAGCACCATCGATCTTGCCCAAGTCGCGGTCAAAGGTGCCGAGCGGAGTGTGCCCCGCTTTCCGAGCGACCTCCACCATGAGGCAATCGGAGAATCCGACCTTCGGCTGTTGCCGAAACAGCGCAACGGCGGCGGCAACCGCCTCAGTGTCTTGGACTGTCAGGTGTTCGTGGCTCAACAGCATCTCGACAGCAGTCGCGATTGCCTCGGGATCACGATCGTAGGCGGAGCCAAGCACCCAGGTGGCCTCAGCGATTGCCAGGTGCGGCACCCATGCCCCATGGGCAACGAAGGCCTCAGCGACAGCAACCTGCTTAACGTCGTCTCGCGTCATGAGCCGGACCAGCACGTTGGTGTCAACGGCCCGCATGGCGCTTCTTGATGTACCGCCGGATTCCGTTCTTCAGCTCTTCGACGGTTCGCCGTCTTGGGGTCTTCGCGAACAGTACCCGATGAATGTCTTCGGACGAATAGCGGCCTGCCTTGCGGACGACCACCCGGTCGCCATCCTCATCCCACTCGAGCACCGAGCCCGGACCGACGCCCAGCCTTTGGCGCACCTTGGCGGGAACCGAGACCTGACCTTGCGCCGTGACCTTCGAATGTGCCAGCGCCATGGGGCTATATTACCACGGTAATGAAGCTGACCCGCCCGACCGGACGAGATCAGAATCGTCGTGTCGCCTCGGGCTGTGAGGGTACTTCGGAATTGTGTCGGCCCAACGTTTCGCGATGAGGGCGGCGCCCTCGCTCCAATGGCGCCGACGGCTCCATCGCGGGGTTAGCCCGCCTTGCGCCGCACCGCATGACGGCGCTGAGTCATGTACGAACGCAGCACGGCGTTCATCCGGGACTGATACCGTGGGCCCTGGGTCCTGAACCAGTCCAAGACGTCGGCGTCGACCCGAAGAGAGATCGGCCGCTTCATCGCTGGCTCCACAACCGTTGCCTGGTCCCAGAAGTCATTCGGCAGATCTGCCAAGTCGGGCGGCGACGTCGCCCGGATTTCTTTCTCGGAGACGCGCCGCAGTCGCGTGAGATCCGCCCGGCCGCGTAGAGCGTGGCGCCTCGGCCCGGTCCGTGTACACCACGGTGAGCGCGATGTCTTGAGCCTTGCCCAAGGCGATCACACGGCGCTCACCGTAGTCGCGGCGAGTATCTGCGCGCTCCAAGGTGGGACTATCGAAGATCTGCGTGGCGAACTCGGAATCGCATCCACGCTCCCGGAGATTCCGATCGCTCTTGCGGGCGTCCCAGACGAAACGCACTCAGCCAGTATACGACTGTATATACAGGCTTTGCAACTCGGGTGTCGGGCTAACGCCTACAAATGAGCCGCGCGCGCCAACGACCCGCCGCGCGTCGGCTCCATTTGTTTGTTAGGCCGTTCACTCCATTACAACGTCGGCATCCGATCCTCGATTCGTCCGGTCAACCGGTCGAAGAACTCGCGGCCGCTCGCTTCTTCAGCCAATGTCCGCGGATGCACGGCGAAGCGGAATGAGTGTGAAATGTCTGCGGCAGGACGTTCACCGCCGAAGCTCCACATACAGTCGCGACCGAACGTCATTGTGGCGACCACTTCAGGTCCGTCCGCCATGCGAGATTCAATGTTATGGACGACTTGCAGCCTTTCCGCAAGCGTAGCTTCAGGTCCTGGCACACCTTGCGCGGTCTTGAGAAGAACATCCACGTTTACCGCGACGACTCCGCGCATTCCTGACGTAGCAACTTG
>JACOUA010000198.1 GCA_016178075.1 Acidobacteriota bacterium | reverse complement strand
GGACGCTGGCCGCGCCGACCCAGCCAAAGACGCTCTGGACGGCGCCAAACCAGGAAGGCTCGGTGCCGGCGACCGTGACGGTCGACGACGGCAAAGGCGGCACGGCGTCCGACGTCGTGACGCTGCAGGTCGTGCGGCCGAAACCAAGAGAGTTCGTGTTCGAGGACGTGCACTTCGACTTCGACCGCTACACGCTGCGCGAGGGCGCGACGCGGCTCCTCGACGAGGTAGTGAGAACGCTCCGGGAGAACGCGGACGTCCGTGTGGAAGTCGAAGGCCACACGTGCAACATCGGGACAGCCGAGTACAACCTGGCGCTGGGCGAACGGCGGTCGACCGCCGTGCGCGACTATCTCACGAGCCACGGCATCGATGCGTCGCGGCTCCGCACGGTGAGCTACGGCGAGGAGAAGCCGAAGCACGACAACTCACGTGAGGAGACGCGGCGGCTCAACCGTCGTGCCGCGCTGGTCGTGCGGGTCCAGTAAACCGAAGAGAGCAGAGATCGGGGGTCAGGGATCCCTACTCACATATGTCTCGTTTGCTCGTGGTGTATTTGTCGGCGTATTTCCTGGCCGTTGTCTGGGCGCTTGTCGCCCTCTGGTCAAGCGGCATCTTCCAACGCGTGTCCCCGTTGTGGATTGTGGCCGCCCTTCTCGTGGCGTTCGGGCTGGGAGTACTCCTCGCGCTGGTCTCGGCCAGGCCCTCGGCGTTCGTCACCCACCGCGACTGATTCAGCTATCAGCTATCAGCTATCAGCTGTCAGCTATCAGCGCACCTGTTGAGCTATTGCCAACGGTGGAGCAGTCTGGCTGATGGCTGACAGCTGATGGCTGAGAGCTCTTTCCGTGTGGCATGCATTGTGGTTCTGGATCGGCGGCCGCCGTCCAAGCATGCATATGTCCGCCACATGCCTCGGCCGTTCGGCGCTCGTCGCCTGTGTCCTGGTCGCGGGGTCGTCGGCAGCCCAAGTCAAGCCACAGCCGCCTGAGACAAGAATCAAGGTCGTCAGCTTCAGCATCCACGGCCTCCACGCCTTCGGCGAATCCGAGATCAAGCGGGAGCTCGCGACGAGATCGAGCGGCTGGATCCCCTGGAGTCGTGCCCAGTACTTCGACCCCGAGGCGTTCGAAGCGGACAAGCGCCGAATCGAGACGTTCTACGCCACGCGCGGGTACCCGAAGGCGCGAGTCGAGTCCGCCGAGACGCGCTTCAACGAGGCCCATACCGAAGTGGACCTCGTGATGAGGGTCGTCGAAGGCGAACCGATCCTGGTGGACGCCGTGGATCTCGTTGGCTTCGAGGGGGCGCCGGCCGACCACGTGGCGAAGGTCCGGGCGCACCTGCCGATCAAGGTCGAGCAGCCGCTGGATCGCAGGCTCGCGCTCGAGTCGCGCACGATCCTGGCGACGGAGCTTCGCGATCATGGCTTTCCGCACGCGGACGTGGAGATCAGGGCGGAGCCGGCCACCGAATCGGCCGCGCACCTGACCTTCACGGCGAAGCCCGGCACCAAAGCGGTCTTCGGCCCGATTGAGATTACCGGCAACACGAGCGTCAGCGATGAGGTCATCCGCCGGCAACTGCTCTACAGGCCCGGCGATCTCTTTCGCATCAGCCGCGTGCACGACAGCCAGCGAAAGCTCTACACGCAGAAGCTCTTTCAATTCGTGAACGTCGACGTCGAAGCGGGGAGCGAAGGCGCGGCCGAAGTGCCTACGCGGGTGACGGTCGCGGAGGGGAAGCATCGGCAGGTCGAGCTCGGCGGCGGGTGGGGCAGCGAAGAGCATCTGCGGGGCGAGGCGCGATGGCAGCACGTGAATTTTCTGGGCGGCGCGCGCACCGCGTCGGTCCACGGCAAGTGGTCCTCTCTCGATCGCGGCGTCCGGCTGCGGTTGAATCAGCCGTATCTGTTTCATCCGCACTTCGTGCTCGACGTCGAAGGGCACTCCTGGTACGCGAACGAGCCGGCGTACGAGGTGCAATCGTACGGGGGGCAGATCTCGGTCGCTCATCGCGCCAACACGACGACGACGTGGTCGGTCACCGCCGTGCGTCAGTACGAGAGCAGCGCGGTCTCTCAGGCGGCGCTGGCGGATCTCAGCCTCCGGGACGAGATCATCGCGCTCGGCCTCGATCCAAGCGACGGCCGGCAGCGCGGGACCCTAACCGCCTTTCAGTTCGATGTCGCGCGCAACACCACGACGCAGCCGCTCGATCCGCTCGCGGGATCCCTGCTGAGCGCGCACCTGGAACAATCCGGCCGATGGCTGCCCGGAGATTTCGAGTACTACAGCCTCGTCCTGGAGGGCCGCCACTACGTGACTGTGCTCGACGAGCGGCTCGTGTTCGCGAACCGCATGCGGCTCGGCTCGATCGATCCGCTCTCGACAAAGGCGGGGGCGGTGCCGTTCTTCAAACGGTTTTTCCTGGGCGGCTCGTCGAGCGTTCGCGGCTGGGGCCGGTTCGAGCTCGGCCCGCTCGGCGCGTCGGGACTGCCGCTCGGCGGCCACAGCATGCTGGAAGCGTCGAGCGAGATCCGATGGCGGCTCACGAAATCGCTCGGGGTCGTGGCGTTCCTCGACGCGGGCAACGTCTGGGCCGACGCGTGGCAGTTCCCGGTCGGAAGCCTGAAGTACGCGGTGGGGCCCGGGCTTCGCTACTACACGCCGATCGGACCGATGCGCGTGGATCTCGGGTATCAGCTCACCCCGACGCCCGAGCTGCTGGTCAACGGCCGCCCGCAGGTGCGCACCTGGCGCCTCCATTTCAGCATTGGACAAGCGTTTTGACCGCCCATGCGCCGACTCCTTCAAATCGCGCTCGTCGTCCTGACGCTGGTCGTCGGCGCGACCTCGCTCGTCATCGTCGTGTCGCAATCGGTCTGGTTCAAAGACTGGCTCCGCGGCTACATCGTCCGGCAGGCCGATCAGTATCTGCGGGGGCAGCTCCGGATCGCGCGGCTCGGCGGGGATCTGTTCTTCGGCGTCGAGCTCGAAGGGATCGAGGTGCGGCAGGAGGGCCAGCGGGTCATCGCGATCAAGGACGTTGGGCTGGACTACAACTTTCTCAATTTCGTCACCGGCGCCCTGATCTTCGACAACGTGCGGTTGAACGAGCCGGTCGTTCACCTGCGGCAAACCGATGAAGGCTGGAACCTCGCGCGGCTCATCGAGCGGCGCGCCCGCGAGGGAACATTCACCGGACCGAACCGCCCGGTTCACGTGGGCCAGGTCGGCATCACGGACGGCACGCTGGTCGTGGAGCGTCCGGTGGGGACGTCCGGCGTCAGGATTCCGGAGCGCATCGACAGGCTGAACGCGCGGATCGAATACACCTATCAGCCGGTGCGGTCGTTCCTCGACGTCGGTCATCTGTCGTTTCGCGGCGAATCGCCCTCGATCGAGCTGAACGACACCTCGGGCGAGATCCTGATCGAGAGCGGCCGCTATGTGTTTCGGAACGTGGCGATACGGACCGCCGAGAGCGCGTTGAGCGTCAACGGCACGATCGATCGGACACCGGACCGGCCGCATGTCGACCTGCAGCTCAGTTCCGAGAAGCTCACGCTCGCCGAGATTGGCCGCCTGGTGCCGGCGCTTCAAGGGGTGAACCTTCAGCCCGCGTTTCAGGTCTCGGCCACCGGTCCTCCACAAGCGCTGGGTGTGACCTTCGCGGTCCGGTCGGACGCGGGGCATCTCAACGGGAGGGTCACGGTCGACTCGACCGCGCCGGATCGCAACCTGAAGGGGCAGGTGCAGCTCGCGCACGTGAATGTCGCGCCGCTGCTGAAGAGCGACGTCCATCGAAGCGACATCACGGGAACGGCCCGAATCGATCTGCGATTTGGGAATGGCGGCGGCCCGTTGGGGCCGGTTCGGGGACGGGTGGATCTCGACGCGGCGCAGGCCCGCTACGCGCAGTACACGGCGTCGAAATTCCGCGCGTCGACTTGGATTGACGCGTCGCGCATCAGGCTCGACGCCCACGGCCACGCGTACGGTGGTCCCATTGCGGCGACCGGATCGATCGAGCCTGGCCGCGGGCCCCGGCCGCTTCGATTCGACCTGCGTGGCAACATCCGTCACGTCGATCTGCAGGGGCTTGCGCGCAACCTTGGCGTCCCGGCGGTGGCGACCGACGTGACGGGCGCCTACCACTTGGCTGGAAGCACGAGCCGCTTTTCGGTGCGCGGTACGCTCGACCGATCGATGGTGGCCGGCATGGTTCTGTCTTCGGGCACCGTCGTCAGGCTGACGCGGGACGGCCGAGATATTCGCTATGCCGCCCAGGGACACGCGTCGGGCCTGAACCTGAGACGAATCGGCGGCAGCTTCGGGATCGGCGCCCTCAACGCCCAACGTTACGAGAGCGACGTTGCCGGCGACTTCAGGATCAGCGGCGCGGGCACGAGCGTGGACATGCTGGCGCTCGACGCCACCGGCATGCTGATCGAATCCGAAGTGCTCGGCGCGAACATCCCCTGTATGACGTTCGAGGGTCACCTTCACGATGGCGACCTGCAGGTGCGGGCGCAGGGGCAGTTCAGTGGGTTCAATCCCGCGGTCCTGCGCGGCCCGCAACAGGCAGGTTCTCAGAGGATTCCCGAAGGGAATCTGAGCGGCACGCTGGACATCGGCCTCGGGATTCGGGAGGTGACGGGAGCAGGCGTGGTGCCGGATTCGAGCCGGGCCGGACGCGCGTCAGCGTTCATCGACCGTCTGTCGCTCGACGGCCGCATCGCGCTCGCCAAGTCTCGAGTGGCAGGCCTCGACCTCGACCAAGCCTCGGTCGCCGGCACCTACCGCGATCGCGTGACCCGCCTCGACGCCTTCGATCTGAAGAACCGGACGCTCCAGGCCAACGCATCGGGCACGGTGGCGCTGAACGAAACGGATCAGTCCGATCTGCAGTACTCGCTGGACACGCAGGATGTGTCAGTGCTCGCCTCGATGGTCGACCTGCCGCTCAGCGGCACGGTGCACGCGAGCGGCCGCGTGGCCGGCAATGCCACGGAGCTCGTGACCTCAGACCAACTGAAGGGCACCGACGTGCGCTATGCGGACTATCGCGCCGCCTCGCTCGGCAGCCGGTACGACGTCAGAGTACCGGAGCTCGCCGCCGATCGGCTCGCGGTCAAGGCCGACTCGCACGCCGGCCTGGCCGTGATCGCTGATCACACGATCGCCGACATCAAGGCTGTCACCACATACGCGGAGAACGCGCTGGGCTTCGACGCGACGATCGCCGACTCGGGTCGTGAGATCCAATCGAAGGGGAGCCTCACGCTGCATCCCGACCACCGGCAAGTCGTGCTTCGCTCGTTCAGCGTGGCGAGTGAGGGCGCTCACTGGTCGCTCGCCCCTGACGCCCGGACCACGATCCGGTATGGGACCGATCGGCTCGAGGTCGATCGACTGAAGCTCGTCGGCCCGGTCGACCCTGTCGGTGACGCTCAGCGGCTCGACGTCGACGGCGCGCTCGGTTCGGGACGGCTCGGCCTGAAGATCGACGCGAACAACGTCGACCTCGCGCCGATCGACTCGCTGCTGCTGCTCGAACGTCAGCTCCAAGGACGTCTGACCGCGTCCGCGACCGTCACCGGCACGACTGAGCATCCACTCGTCGAGGGACGCTTCTCGCTGCTGAATGGCGGCATCCGCGGCTACACCTTCCAATCCGCCCGCGCCGCCCTCCACAGTGACGCCAACGTCCTCATCCTCGATGGTCAGCTGGATCAGGTGCCGGGCGCCGGCGTGACGGTGAGGGGCCGCCTGCCGCTCGCGCTCTTTGGGAAGGCAACGACCGACGCCGCGGCTGGGGAGCATGTCGCGGGCGGTCCACAGATGGATCTGCGTCTACAAAGCCCGCGCGTGGATCTCGCGGTCTTGCAGGCCTTCACCCCGCGCCTCAGCAACACGACCGGCTCCGCGAGCCTGGACGTCAGGCTGCAGGGAACGCCCCGCGATCCGCACCTGGTCGGCCTCATCGAGCTGATCGATGGCGGATTCACGGTCGTACCGACCGCGGTCGCGTATCACGGGGCGCAAGTGCGGCTCAACTTCGAGCCCGATCGCGTGCGCCTGGAGCGATTCGAGCTCGTCGACGAACACAACCACCGGCTGCGTCTCGCGGGGGAGCTCGCCGTCCACGAGGGGACGGTGGGCGATCTGAACCTTCAGGTCGAAGGCCAGCAATTCGAGATCATCGACAACGATCTCGCCGACATCAAGCTCGATACGCTCCTCGAGATCGGAGGCGACCTCCGGCGGCCCCGGATCCGCGGCCAGGTCGAGCTGACGAGGGGACAGGTGAGCGTCGACGAGCTGTTGAAGCTCGCGCGACGGCCGCAGGCGTGGCAGCCGCCGCCGGATCCGTTCGATTTCAGCACGCTGCCCGAAGCGGTCTCGACGTCACGGCCCATGGCGTCGCCGGTCGCGAAGCCGAGCACGTCGCCGGGACAGGTCGTGGTCGGGGCGCCCCGCGTCGCCCAGCCGGAGAAAACCACGCGGCCGGAGGCGGGACCGCCGCCACCGCTGACGGCCGCCGCGCTCTTCCGCAACGTCGAGGCGGACATCCGGTTCACGATGCCCAACAACCTCGTGCTCAGGGGCACCGAGCTCGAGTCCGAAGGATCGCTCGTGGGCTTGGGCGAGATCGCCGCGATGGTCGGGGGCGACGTCACGATCCGAAAAGCGGCGGGAGAGGGGCCGAGGCTCCGGGGCCCAATCAACACCGTGCGGGGCACGTACTCGTTTCAGGGGCGCCGCTTCGAGCTCTTGAGAGGCGGCGTCATCCGCTTCGTGGGTCTGGAGGAGATCGACCCGATTCTGAACATCACGGCCCAGCGCGAGATCTCGGGGGTCGTCGCGCAAGTCCACATCGGCGGGACGCTGAGGTCGCCGGAGCTGACGCTCTCGAGTCAGCCGCCACTCGATCAAACCGACATCCTGTCGCTCATCGCCTTCAATCAGCCGGTGAACGAGCTCGGCGCCGGTCAGACGGTTTCGCTGGCGGAGCAGGCGGCCGGCCTCGCCACCGGCTTCGCCGCGGCCCGCCTCACCCGAGAGCTGAGCCGCGCGCTGGAGCTCGACATCCTCGACATCCAGCCGCCGGCAAGCTTCGACGGCGGTCCATCGGTGACGGTGGGCCAGCGGATGACTCCCTCGACGTTTCTGAAAGTCACGCAACGCTTCGGGCCGGCCTCGTCCACCGAGGTGGGGATCGAACAGCAGCTCACCGAGTTCATGCGGCTCGATGCGAAAGGGGCGCAGGGGCTCGCGACGACGCGTCAGATTTTCCGCAGAGTCGAGCGGGCTGGCGCCGATCTGGTGTTTTTCTTCAGTTATTGAGAGGCAGGCCTGCGCTACGGCTCTTCGCCCCGCTCGACCTCGACGCGGGCGTCGTTGAAGCAGGCGCCGCCGCCGAGATCGGTGAGGGTGTCGGGGACGAGGGCGGTCGTCGTCGCGCCGTTCAGCGTGCTCTTCCTCCACAGCCCTTTCGGCAGCGACACCGTGCCCGGACGGATGGTGGGCTCGACCGTCAAGAGGCACCGCACCTCGCCGCGGTCGTTGTACACACGCACCTCGTCTTCCTCCTTCAGCCCGCGCGCGGCGGAATCCTCCGGGTGCATCACGAGATGAGCGGTCCGCGTGGCGAGCTCGCCCAGCATCGACGTGACGGTTCTGTCGGAAGCAGGCGAGATGAGGGTGAGGGGATACCGGTCGGCCTGCGGCTGGAAGACGTACAGCTCGCCGATCATGTCCCGCTCGAGCTGCGCGGGAAAGAGATTGACCTTGCCATCCGGCGTGTTCGGGAACACGTCGACGAACTGGACCGGGTGCGAGCCGCAGGGCAGCTCCGCGATCTCGCGCTCGCGCAGCTGCTGGCCCGTGGTTGCCGGCAGCGCGTCGAGGAGTTCCATCAGATGCTCGAGCTCGTCTTTGGAATCGCGCGCGTCCTCGAGATCGAGCCTCCTGCACAGATCGCCGAAGACCTCGACGTTCGGACGCGCATCGCCAATGGCATCGACGACCGGCTGCACGAGTTGGAGGCTGAGGGATCCGTACCCTTTGGCGAAATCGTACGCCTCGAGGAAGGTCGTCGCCGGAAGCACGATGTCGGCCCACGCGGCGGTGTCCGTCATGACCTGGTCGAAGACGACGGTGAAGAGATCCTCGCGGGCGAGTCCCTTCAGCACCCGATTCTGATCCGGAATGGTGACGGCGGGGTTCGCGTTGTAGACGAACAGCAGCTTGACCGGCGGCGCGTCGTATTCCGTCAGCGCCCGGCCAAGATGGTTCATGTTGACGACGCGTGTGCCGGGCTCGTCGGCGCCGATCCAGCTCCGCGTGATGTTCCACGAGGACGAGGCGCTCATACCGTAGCCGCCACCGCGCACGCCGAACTTTCCCGCGACCGCCGGCAGTCCGAGAATCGCCAGGACGGCATTGCCGCCGTTGCGATTCCGTTCGACGCCCCAGCCGCACCGAATCAGGGCGGGCGAGCTGCTCGCGTAGAGCTCGGCAAAGCGGGACAGGGCGGCCTGGTCGACCCCGGCGACCTGTGCCGCGTGGTCGAACGTCCACGGACGCGCCCGCTCGCGCAGGCGGTCGGCGCCCTCGGTGGCGTCCGCCAGAAACCTCTCGTCCGCGCGACCTTCCTCGAACAGGTACCGGTGCAGCGCGAGCGCGACGACGAGGTCGGTGCCGGGGCGGACCGCGAGATGGAGATCGGCCTGACGCGCGAGCGGAGTCCGGCGCGGGTCGATCACCACCAGCTTCGCCCCGCGCTTCTGCGCCTCGCGCACGTACGGCACGAGGTGGATGCCCGAGACCGACGGGTTCGCGCCCCAGATCACGATCAGCCGGGCATGCACATAATCGTCGAACGCGACCGGGATCATCTTTCCGTACATCGCCTGGGTGGCGGTGCCGGAGGGTGCCGCGCAGACGGTGCGGGCGAGTCGCGACGTGCCGAAGCGGCGGAAGAGCCGAGCGTCGGTCGTGTCCTGCGAGAGCAAGCCGTTCGATCCGCCGTAGGAGAGCGGCAGGATCGCCTCGCCGCCCCACTGGTCGCGGATGCGACGCATGCGGTCCGCGATGAGGTCGAGCGCCTCGTCCCACGTCACGCGGCCGAACAGGCCGCTGCCTTTGGGGCCGCGCCGCACGCCCGGGCGCAGCAGGCGCGCCTCGCCGTACATCCGCTCCCCGAAGCGGCGGACTTTCGCGCAGATGTAGCCGGACGTGATCGGATTGCGTCGCGATCCGTCGAGGCGGACGACTTTCCCTTTGTTGACCGACACCGCCAGGCTGCACGAGTCGGGGCAGTCGAGCGGGCACGCGGTCTCGACGATGTGATCGTAGCGGGTCGCCTCGGTAATCGGCATCACCTCTACGATAGATCAGTTCAGGGGTCGGGGATCAGGGGTCGGGGGTCGGGGATCGAAACTCGAGTGTCGCCTGACGAGTGACGGGTGACGAGGTCTGGGATGTTCATGAGCTCGTCGACGCCGTCCGCGATCGATGGGACGCGCTCGATCCGGCGACGCGGGCCAGAGTCGACTGAGGCTGCGTCTAAGGAGACCCTATGCGCATCTGAGATAACGCGAGCGCTAAGACGCCGGTAGCCGCCCTTCGCGGCCCGTGGCAGAATGCCCCCATGGCGCGTGACGACCAGCCGCTTCCCGATTGGGAGCGGCTGCTGGCGGCGGAGCGGCACATCCAACACCTCGTACCCGGGACCATTCTGGTCGGTGGTACCGCCGTCGCCATTCACGCAAAGCATCGCGTCAGCATGGATGGCGATCACGTTCTGGCGGACCTCCGGGACAGATTCGACGAGGTCTTGGAGGCGCTCGAAGCGGCCGCGGGTTGGCACACCGAGCGCCTCCAGCGCCCCGTGATGATCCTCGGACATCTCGACGGGATTCTGACCGGTATCCGGCAGCTCCGCCGCACCCGTCCGCTCGAGACAGAAGAGATGGATGGTCTGCGGGTGCCGACGCTCGAGGAAATGGCTCGCATAAAGGCGTGGCTCCTGGCGACCCGTCACACGGTACGCGACTATCTGGATACCGTCGTGCTCTTCGAGCGTCTCGGGGAAGACGGACTCGTCCGGGCGCTCGATTCGTTCGACGCCATCTACCGACAACCGGGGGACGCATCTCCGTTGGCGGAAGTCGCCGAGAGACTTGCGGCGGCCGCACCCGCGGACATCGCGGAAATCGATCTCAAGCGGTACCGCGGCCTCCGACCGCCCTGGGACGATTGGGCCCACGTCGCGGCGCGGGGAAGGCGGTGGGCTCCCGTTGTTTCCCGCGTCGTCTTGAGGACGACCCCGTGACCTCCCCGGACATCGACTCGACCATGGGTCTGTGGAATCGAACAGCGTTCACGCTCGAGAGCGACGAGCAGCTCGCTCAGATCCTGGATCGCGGCGGAATCGCGGCGTGGCGTGCGATCTATCGTCTCGCACGGACGGATGCGACGCTGCGGGCCCGCATCAAGCAGATCGCTC
>JACOUA010000197.1 GCA_016178075.1 Acidobacteriota bacterium | reverse complement strand
GTGAAGTTCTGTTCGGGACCGACGCCCACGTACACGCCGTGCGGCTTCGCAATCCGCGCAAGGTCAGGAGCCACCTCCTGAAGCCTGCGTTCGTTCGACACGAGGTTGTCGGACTGGAACGTTCCGGCTGGCTCGGAAAAGTCTGAGATGATCTGCCAGAAGTCCTTGTCGGCGAGGGTCGACGGCAGCGTCTCGGCGACGGCGTGGACGCCGGGGACGAACAGCGGGACGCTGAGACAGACTGCGAGGATCGAGCACGCGAGAAGAAGAAACCGGGGTTTGGTCATCGCAGTGGTCAGCGTATCAGGCTATGGCTTTGGGCCTCAGCATCTTCGTCGCGACATCACGATTCAGCTTGGTGTCGCGTACGCGATAGACTTCATCCAGGCCCCCGACGCCGAGTGGCGACAGAATTTCGTAGGGGCCAAGGCGGGTGCCCGGCGCGAGCGTCATGGCTGGCACGCCGGATTATAGCGCGGGTGGTCCTCGAACCACTTCTGGACGACGACAAGACAAGCAAGCTCGGCAGTGTGGCAGTCAGTCCCTCCGATGACGACGGTTCGTAGAGAGCCGCCGTCTCGCGGGGGAGCGAACAATCTCTCCCGGCAGGCCGCAGATGTCACCGGTCGAATGGGAGACGCGACTGAAGGGCGGTCGGGGCGGTGATTCCCTCTCCCCCGCTTGGGGGGGAGGGGGTCAGGGTGAGGGGGATGCCGGGACCATAACCGCTGGGGTACACTCGGGGTATGCCTCGTCCGCACCAACCGAGATTCTGCTGTGAGCGCATCAGTATCGAGCTCGACGGGGGATTTTCATGACACCCGAAAATTTGGCCGCGGTGTTGGCGCGGCTCCTCGAGGAGGTTCCAGGCGTCGCATCGACGTACCTGTTTGGCAGTCACGCCGAAGCGCGCACCCACCGGGATAGCGACGTTGATGTTGGTGTGCTGCTGCGCCACGAGGCCTATCCTACGGCCCGAGCCCGCTTCGACGCGCGGGTGAGGCTGTCCGGAGCAATCGCCGCCGCACTCCGGATCAGCCAAGTCGACGTCGTCGTTCTCAACGACGCTCCGCCGCGGCTTGCCCGTCGAATTGTGACCGAAGGCCGGCGCGTGTTTTGCTCCGACCCTGAGGTCGATCATTCCTTTGTCCGCGACGCGCAACTCCGCGCGGCCGATCTGGAGCCCTTCCTCCGGCGGATGCAATCATTGAAGCTCGACGCCCTTGGTCGGTCATGACGTATCTCGTCGAGCGGCTCGCCGAGCTCCGTCGTCACCTCGATCACTTGCGTGCGCTGAGACCGCGGGTCCGCGATCCCGAGGATCTCGAACGCGATCTCTCGCTCCACAACGATGTCCTTTTCTCGCTGCTGACCGTGGCGCAGCTCGTCGTCGACATCGCGGGTGAGCTCTCCGCGAAGCGCGGCGACCGTTTCGAGGACTACACCCAAGCGATCAGAAACCTCGCGCGCGACGAACGGTTTCCACCGGACCTGGTGCGGGCGCTCGAGCCGCTGCCAGGGTTCCGCAATGTGGTGATCCACGAATATGTGGCGCTGGATATGAAGCGTGCCGTTGAGGCGATGGACAACCTGGAGCCTGTCGAGCGCTTCCTTCAGGTGGTTCGGCATATCGTCGAGACCAATCGGTAAGACTCGGTCGCGAACCTCTTCGCTTACTCCAGCCAGTTGCCCGGGACGCCGTTCGGCTGCCGCGTCTCGGCGTGCGGTCCAGGCTCAGCCGACTACAAGCCTCCGAGCATTCGTTCCGCTATCTCCAGATGCTTCGGCATGCCGATCTGCCGATACATCTCGATCGCCTCGTCGAGCAACGTCCGCGCGCGGTCGCGGTCGCCAGGCGCGTTGCGGTCGAGGAGCATCTGCGCGTACCAGCGGCGCGTTTCTGGCTGGGCGATCTTGTGGGGAATCTCGTCCGCCTGGCGGAGGGCGGTCTGGAAGTGTTGCTCGGCGGCGTTCCAGTCGGCACCGCAGGCGGCGGCAATGCCGGCGGAGGTTGCGACCAAGCCGACTACCCATCCACCCACCCTCATCCCCATCAGCCGCAGCAGCGTCGGGTAGAGCGCGTGGGCCTCACGTTTGTCTCCCAAAATCGCTAGGCCCTCGACCGCCAGTTGTGCCAGATGCCAGGACCCGCTAAAGGCAGGCATACCGGGTGCCGGCAGTGCGGCCTGTCTACCGCCAAAAACCTGTGGCGCGTCCTCGGCAGCGGCGTAGGCCTTCACCAGGAAGAGCCATCCCCACGCAGTTTCAATCCAAGGGGGGTGAAACGCTCCCTGGATCGCGCGCTCGAAGCTGATGAGACTCGAGTCCCACTGCCCCTTCCAAAACTGCGCGGCTCCAACGAACACGTAGGAGAACGAGGCGATGGGGCCGGCCTGGGCCGCGCGCAGACACGCGTCCAGGGCCTGTCGCGCCGCAGCTTCGTAGGCATCGAGGTCGCCCGTGCGCATCAGCTCGCGCTCCATCGAGGCCCAGTCGGCAAGAAATAGCGCGAGGCGATGACCCAGACGCCGCGCGAGGGGTCTCAACTCGTCGTCACAGGTGGCCGCTTCATCGAGCCGGCCGAGCCAGACGAGGTTCATCTCCAGCAGGCTCAACACAAACGTCAGTTCCCAGAGGCCGCCCACGCGACGCAACTCGCCGGCTGCACGCCTCCCGACGTCGACCACCTGGCGAGATTCCGCGTGGTTAAGGCACAAAGTGACACGGCTCGAAAGCACCTGACCGAGCAGGTGCCGATCGCCGAGTCGTTCGACAGCGTGCTCGGCGTCCTCCAGCATCCGGATGCCTGCCTCATAGTCGCCAAGTTCGGCGGCAAAGAAACCAGTCAGGGCCAGCAGCCGCCAGCAGCCGGCGGTCCGGTCGTCACCGAGGGCGCGCAGACCGCGCGCGCAGATGTCCGCGCCCTCTGGCTTACGGTTGAGCAAGTCCAGTTCAACGCCCATCTCGTAGCAAATCCGCGCCACTGCGTCGACATCCCTCAGCCGTTCATAGATCGAGAGCGCGGTCTGCCACTCCGTAATCGCGTCCTCCTCACGACCGAGGCTGAGCAGGGCGGCCCCCTTCTTCGCGAGCAGCTCCCCGTCCCGCCGCACGTCACCGCCCGCTTCGATCGCGAGCGCCTGTTCCACGTACCGGAGCGCGTCCTCGAAGGCCGACGCCGCGAGCGCCTGGTCGGCGGCGAGCGCCAGATACCGAGCCGTCTTTTCCGGATCGGCCGCCGCGCCCGCTTGATACAGATGATGCGCGAGGTCGCCCGCGTGTCGATCCAGCGTCGAGGCGTACGCCTGCTCCATCGCGGCGGCAATCTGCAGGTGCACGCGCTGGCGCCGCGGCAACGACAGC
>JACOUA010000196.1 GCA_016178075.1 Acidobacteriota bacterium | reverse complement strand
GGTGGGAATGTGACCGAGGCTTCGCGCAAAGAGGTCAAGAATGCATTCCTGTCCAGGTTCCACCAAATGCGGAACTCGATGTGTTTGGACATGGCTGGCAATGTCGGCGGGGTTACGTCCAAAGCGGTGTGTGGGTTCCGGAAATTCTGGCGCCTTGATTCCGGAAATTCTGGCCGGTTGATCTGATGCCTCAGAAGAGGTGGGGTCGTCAAGTCCGAGATGTTTTGTCCGCATGGATGGCCCGTCGAGGGTGAGCATCCGGCCGCGTTCGAGGATTCGATCGACGATGGCGTGAGCCAGGTCCTCATCGTGCAGCACGCGGCCCCACCCCGTGACGGCCTTGTTCGTGGTGAAGATCATCGCGCGTTTTTTTCGGTGCCGATCGTTGACGACGTGGAAGAGCATGTTGGCGGCATCAGTGCCGTAGGTGAGATAGCCCACCTCATCGACGATCAGCACGCCGGGATGAATGTAGGTTGCCAAGGTCTCCGCCAGCCGGCCGCTGCGGAAGGCCGCTGAGAGATCATCGATGAGTTCGGCGGCGGTGACAAACCGCGCATCGAAGCCATTCTGGATCGCACGATAGGCAATCGCCACCGCTAGATGCGTCTTCCCTCGTCCGGGCTTCCCACCCAGAATCAGGCAGCGTCCCTCGGCCACAAACTCCGGCGCGAGTGCCGATCCCAGCAGCGAGAGTCGGACGGTCGACTGATAGATGAAGTTGAAATCGTCGATCGTCTTGAGAAACGGAAAGCGGGCGCGCCGCACCAGACGATTCAACCGTGTCTGCTGCCGGTGCGCGATTTCCTCCGAGACCAGCAAGGCGAGGAAGTCCCGATAGCTCCACTCCTCCTGCTCAGCGCGGCGTGTCAGCTCCCGCCACGCGCGGCGCGTGTTGGCCAAGTGTAAGCGTTTCAGCAACGCATCGAGCGCCTGATCGGAGAGCGTCATGATCGCCCTCCGTCGGCATCAAAGGGTAGCGCCGTGCTCGGCCGCGTCCAGGCCCTCCGCTTCGCTTCGGCCCGCTGGGCGCCTGCGGCGGCCTGGACCCGGCCTCCGCGCGGCGCTCGAATCGCACTTGCCGACGGCAGGTCGAATGGGACCGACGCATCGCGCGAGATCGACTCGCCAGGATGCCCCAGGAACGTCGAACGGTCGATGGGCCGACCTGTACTATCCCCCTTGATCGGCGACGGGAGGGGCACGGCGGCCGCCAAATAATGCGAGATGTACTCGGCCCCGATCGCCTGCTCGGCGAGCCCGCGGGTGAACGCCGCCCGTAACGCGTCCTCGCCGTACGTGGCGAGCAACGTGTGGAGACGATCGACATCGCGGATCCAGATTTGTGGCCGTCGATGTGTGAGCTCGGTCAGGTACTCGAGAGCCGGTGGCCCGAGCTCCAGCAGATGCTCCCGTTGCAGATAGCGTTTCGCACGCTTGCCAGAGACCGCGGCCACGTGTTGCGCGCGGTGTTCGGGTAGCGTCGACTTCGCATGGCGCTCAAACTGCCGCTGATGGAGGGCCTCGAACCGGCCGGCGACGATCCGGACGCGATCGCGGTAGAGGAACAGCGTGCCGGGAATGCCGATCGCATCCGGCGGCATCGAGTACGGATGCGTGTCATGCACGACGGCCGCGGTGGGGCCGACCACGATCGGCTCGCGAAGCGCGAGCTGCTCGGGCGCGACTTTCAGCGGGCGAAGCCGCGGCCGTTCCTCCTCGAGCCGGACTGCGGGGATCACGCCGGTGGCTCGGCACGGCCGCAGCGTATTGACCTCGGTCCGCCACTCGGCGAGCTGCGTCAGCAGATCAGCGTCGTCGAGGAACCGCCGCTGTTTGAAAAACGAGCCTTTGACCCAGCCGACCAGATTCTCGATCGATCCTTTTTGCCGAGGGCTGGACGGCCAGCAGACCTCGATCCCGAGCCCGAGATCGAGGGCCACGCCCGCGAAGAGCGCATTCCATTCCGTGACCTGTCCGTCCTTGGCCCACTTCAGCGCGACCGTCTTCGGGCGATCGAACACCGCCAAGAGGGGGATCCCGCCTATGAGGGCGAAGTGATCCACGAGCGTGCGGACCAGCGTCTCCGCGCACTCGTTGGGGACGATCGCGACTTCCACCCAGCGCGAGTACTTCAGTCGGGAGGCGAAGAAGTGCATGCGCGTCTTCGTCTCATTGAGAAAGCGGACATCGACGTGGCCAAAGTCGTGTTGCGAGAATTCTCCGGCCAGACCTTCAAAGCGGACGAGGGGCCGGACGGTCGTCGGACGCAGCGCGCTGATCAGACCGTAGAGGGCCGTCTTCCCGCCGGCATACCCCTTCACCTTGGCCCGTCGGAGGATCTCGACCGAGAGCAGATCCGGGTCGCGCGCCAAGACGTCCACGACGAACGGGCGAAACGGCTCCGCCTTGGCGGGGCGGCCAATCCCGCGCGCCTCGCGCTCGCGGGCCACGTCGATGTGCGTGACCGCCGCCTCAGTGTCGACGCGCTGCACGCTTCGGCGGGAGACGCCGGCGAGCGTGGCGACCTCTATTTGACTGTGACCGGCGTGTCGAAGAACCTGGATTTCGTGCCGTTTGAGCATGTCGATCATCCCTTCCCTCGCTGTTTGATGCAGCGAGTGTGTGCCCCGAAAGGGGCTGCTCACCACGGCCAGAATTTCCGGAACTCTGTGCGTCAGAATTTCCGGAAAACCCTACGTCAGAATTTCCGGAACCCGCATCGCTAATACGTTGGTCTGACGTCCGATGTCACCACGCAACTGGCTATCCGCAACTCGGTTTTGTGGTACACAACGGGTAGGACGTCCGCCAGAACGGGCGCGGGTGTACCGATACCCGCGAATCGATAGTAGGTTCCGTCGACGGGTGTGGGATTGAAGCGGCCGTCAATCAGCGTCCGTAGTAGACGCTGCCCGTCCGCGGCACAAGTCCGAAGCAGTTCGCGCCACTGCGAACCCTAGGCCTGTTATGCGAGTCGAAAGCGATCGCGGCGAGTGGCGGGTCGTCGTGCACCTGGACAGCGACGTCGAAGAAGCCTCGTACGCCTACGATCTCGTCCAGTCGGGCCGCCTGCAGGTCGAGGCGGACAACCTGCCGCTGCCGTTTCGGGGGCAGTTCCTCTTCAAGCTGCCCGAGCGCGCACGGCTTATGCCGATTCAGGTGGGGCGTTTCGAGGCATCGGCGCGCGAGATTCTCGCCGGCGAGGCAGGACTCAAGCTCGTGATCACCTGCCCCCGCGGCGAACCGGAGCTGCTCACCGAGCTCGAACGCGCGCTCCGGGACGTGCCGCCGGCGTCGGTCGAAGAGCTCGAGGCCGACTCGTCGGGCCGGCTCGACGAGTTCGCGCGCATCAGGAGCATGTCCTTCGCGCAGCGCGTGATCTATGCGACGCGGGCGGGTCAGAGCGGACGGACGGTGCTCCTCCAGCAACCAAGCCCGTTGCTGCTGCTGTACCTTTGCAAGAACCCGCTCGTCACGCTGCCGGAGATCATTCACATCGCGAAGCTCCCGAGCATCGACGCGCTGGTTGCGGAATACATTGCCAGGATGCTGCGCGCCAACCCCGAGTGGGCGCTCAGCGACGAGTTGAAGCTGGCCCTCGTGTCGAACGCCAAGACCCCGGCGGGCACCGCGCTGGCGCTGCTCACGTACGTGAGCACCCGTGGACTTCGACGCCTGTGCAAGCGCGGCGAGCTGCGCGGCACGATCCGGCAGGCGGCGATCAAGCTGCTGACGGAACGGCGCGACTAGCCGTGGTACATAATCATGGGCGCTCAGCGCAATCTTGGCGAAGCTCCCTGCGTGAACACGCTCGACGACGTCCTCCCGGGAGAGGTCGAAAATGGCATCCAGAATCTGGGCGCGGTCCGGCGCGCTGGCCTGCGCGACGAGGAACAGGACGCGAGCGCTGTGCTGAATGTAGCGGGGCGACAGCAGTTGGCGCTTCAAAATCTCCATGATGATGGGCGCCTTGGCGCGGTCAAAGCGGCCACGATCGCCACGCCGGTCCAGTTCGGCAAAAAACGCCGCTGTCCATTGGTTGTGGCAGTCCCACAACTGCTCGAACAAGTCTCTGGTGAAACGCGTCCCGGCCTTAACCTCGACCCTATTCGACGCCGGTACGACGCCGTCCTCGGTGAGCGCAGGCCCTTTGAGGTAGCCGTCCCTGGTGATAGCGGCCTCATGACGTAAGAGGCTCCACAACCAGGACACGTCTATGCGATACGTGGCCAAATCATTCATGAACCGCAGCGACAGCTCGTAGTCGTCGATCGCGGCGGCGAAGTTCCCATTGAGGATCTGGAAGCCATAGTTGGCCGCCATGTAGAACGCATGCTGGATGTGCTCGATGGTGATCTCGCCCGCCGGCACGCCGTAGATGCTGTCCCAGAGCTCAGACGTCAGCAGCTTCTCGGGCGCGTCACATGCGTCCTTGGTGATGAGCCACGGCGTGATCCGGCCCTCCGAGTTCAACACGCCGCAAGCTTGCAGGAGCCGCCGCTCCGCTTCAACGACCCCGCTGCCTACGGCCGGCACGGGTTTGCCTTTCACGTCCACGGTTTGCTGCGGCGCATCGAGCATCGCTTGGAGCCCTGCGAGAGGCGCCTGCAACGGTGCGTTGCCGGCGGCGACGTAGGCCGGCTCCGGACTGGCGACCCAGCTTTGCCGATAGGCGTCATAGAGTTGTCCCTTGACCCGGCTTGCCAGGATGTCTTCG
>JACOUA010000104.1 GCA_016178075.1 Acidobacteriota bacterium | reverse complement strand
CCCGCGCGTCTACGGTCTGCTTTATTGGGCGGTGAACCTGGGCGCATCGATCGCGCCGCTTCTCGGCGGGCTGATCGCGGCCCGCAGCTATCGCGCGCTCTTCGCCGCGGACGCCGCCACAACCGCGATGTACGGCGTCATCGTCTGGGCGGCACTGCCCGAAACACAGCCGTCGGTCGCCGCACAGGGCGTTGCGGCGCGTGGTGCCGTGCGGGCGATTCTCAGAGATCGCGTGTTCCTGACGGTCTGCCTTCTCAGCCTCGCGTTCTGCATCGTCTTCTTTCAATCGTTTGTGGGGCTGCCGATCGACGTGCGCGCCCACGGGATTTCGGCGTCGGGGTTTGGCGGGCTGATCGCCCTTAATGGCCTGCTCATTGTTCTGCTTCAACCCTTCGCCGGCGAGCTGATTCGTGGTCGCTCACGGCCGAGAGTGCTGGCCCTGGCGTCGCTGCTGCTTGGGGCCGGATTCGGCATGAACGCATGGGTGGGCTCGGCGCCCGGGTACGCCGCGTCGATCGCCATCTGGACGATCGGCGAGATCCTCTTCGCGCCAGCCGCCACCTCGCTCGTCGCCGATCTGGCGCCGACGCGCCTGCGCGGCCGGTATCAGGGAGCATTCGCCATGGCGTTCACGAGCGCGTTCGCCGCAGCGCCGGCCGTCGGCGGCTATGTCATCGCGCACGCTGGTGCGCAATGGCTGTGGATCGACTGCCTGGCGATCGGCCTCGCGGTCGCGGTGGGCTTCTTGATGTTGAGACGCGTCACGACGAATGCAGCCCGCTAGCGAAACGGCGCCAACCGATGGACATCGGGCCCGTACCGGGTGTAGAGCTCGTGGAAATCGGTCATCGACTCGGGAGAAGATATCGGGAACCCGGCAGAAGTTACACGGGCGGTCCCGACCGCTCCGCCGGCGTGGATGCCCGCGGTGGGCGCCAAAGGAGACACCGTGCGATCGACACTGAAACGGCTGACAGCGGCGACCTTTCTCGGCGGTCTTCTGGTGATGTCGGGCGCGCGCGCCGACCTCGATGTCGCGCTGGCGCAGCCGCGCACGCCTGTCGTCGCCACGCGGATCTACACAGGGCCCGACGGCCAGACGCGCGCCGAGCAGGTCACGGTGACGCTGGGCGCGGGCGCCGCCTCGAGCGAGCTCTCCGAGACGATGAGCGTCACGGGCCTGCAGTTTCGGCGAACGCCCCCCAGGTACTTCGTCGACTGGCATCCCGCCCCGCGCCGTCAGTACGTCATCACACTCAGCGGCCGCGGCGAGATCGAGCTGACGGGCGGCACGAAGATCCCGATCGGGCCCGGCCACATCCTCCTCGCCGAAGACGTGACCGGGAAAGGGCACATCACGCGCGGCGTGGGGTCGGAGGATCGGATCTCACTCTTCATCCCGCTCGCCGACCCCGCTCGGTCCTCGGGCATCGAGGCCGAACAGAACGTCAGAGCGATGGAAAAGCAGTTCAACGAGGTGCGGGCGCGCGCGGACGTTGGGGTCCTCGATCGGCTGCTGGCCGACGACTGGACCATTACCCACGGCGACGGCACGATCGACACCAAGGCGAAGTATCTGGCCGACCTGCGGTCCGGCGCGCGGAAATTCGACTTCGTCAAACAGGATGAGTTCTCGGTACGGCTCCATGGGGACACCGCGGTCGCTGCCGGGCTCACCGACTCGAAGGTGATGTACCACGGTCAGCCGTCGGGCGGCGCGCTGCGGTTCACCCGCGTGTACGTCAACCAGAACGGCCGCTGGCAGATGATCGTGTCGCACGCGACGCGGAGGGCGTCATGAAGACGATCTCCATGACAACCGTCCATCGTTCGGCCCCGACACTCGTCGCCATCGCGACAAGCCTCGGCTCGCTGATGACAACGGGGCCGGCCGGGGCCCAGCAGGTCGATATCGCCGCCACGGTGGCCTTCACCGAAGGTCCCACGGTGGATCGAGACGGCACGGTCTACTTCACGGACATCGTGTCGCAGCGGATCATGAAGCTCGGCCCCGACGGCGCCCTCTCGATCTATCGAGAGCACAGCAATGCCGCGAATGGCTTGTTGATCGATCCCGAGAGGCGACTCATCGCCTGCGAGGGCGCGGAATTCGAACGCGCCGGCGTGAAGCTGAAAGGCGCGCCACGCGTGACCCGAACGGACTTACGCACCGGCAAGATGGAGGTGCTGGCGGACACGTACCAGGGCAAGCCGCTGCAAGGCCCGAACGATGTCACGATCGACGGCAAAGGGCGACTGTATTTCACAGACATGGCCGGCGCGGCGGTGTATCGGATCGATGGCCCGGGCACGATCGCCCGCGTCCTCGCGGCGCCCGACATCCAGCGGCCGAACGGCATTCAGATCTCGCCAGACGACACGAAGCTGTACCTCGTGGAAGCCAACGGCGCCAAAGGAGGCGCGCGGATGATTCGCGTGTACGATCTGCAGCCAGACGGCACCGTTCGAAACATGCGCGTTCACTACAATTTCTCCCCCGGCCGAAGCGCGGACGGCATGAGCATCGACTCGCGGGGGAATCTGTACGCCTCGGCTGGTCTTCATCAGCTGCGCGGCACGGCCGAAACGCTCGACACGAAGTGCGGGGTGTATGTCATCTCTCCCGAAGGGAAGCTCCTGAAGTTCATCCCGATCGGTGAAGACACCATCACGAACAACGCCTTCGGCGGCGCGGATATGAAGACGCTGTACGTCACGGCCGGGAAGACGCTTT
>JACOUA010000103.1 GCA_016178075.1 Acidobacteriota bacterium | reverse complement strand
TCGGTCACATGCGCCCGGCATGCTCCCTCCTCGCGCCTTGCGATCCGGGCGCCTCGGCGCCCGAATACGTCACCGTAATTGTGAAACGCAGTACTTAGCGCTTGTGCAACAACCCGTTTACCACGGAGCCCAAAAAGACCACGGAGAGAACACTATTGTTCTCTGTGTGCTTTGTGAGCTTCGTGGTGATCGTGGGCATTTATCGTCGTAGTGTTATGCTTGCGCCCGGAGGAGATGCGCATGAAGAGGACCATTCTCGTCGTCGGAGCCGCCTGCGTGTTGGCGGGCATCCTGGCCAATGCCCGGACACCGCAACAGCCGGCGGGGCGGGGTCGCGGGGCCGGGGAGGGGCAGCGCCGTGAGCCCGATCCCCGATCGCGCGGCGGGGGCGACTGCCGTGACAACCCCTACAACTGCGCTGACGCGCCGAATCCCTTGCCCGCGGTCAGCACGGTGTGGCTGGAGGAGATGACGTGGATGGACGTGCGCGACGCGATGAAGGCCGGCAAGACCACCGTCCTCATCTCGACGGGCGGCATCGAGCCGAACGGCCCGTGGCTCGCGCTCGGCAAGCACAACTACGTGCTGCGCGCGAACTGTGACGCGATCGCGCGCAAGCTGGGCAACGCGCTTTGCGCGCCGATCATCTCGCTCGTGCCCGAGGGCGACATCGAGCCCAAGACGTCGCACATGGTGACCGCCGGCACGCTGAGCATGCGCGAAGAGACCTTCCGGGCCGTGCTGACCGACGTCGTCTCCAGCCTCGAGGCGCACGGCTTCCAGAACATCATCATGATCGGCGACAGCGGCGGGAACCAGGCCGGGCAGAAGGCCGTCGCCGAGAAGTTGAACGCGCAATGGAACGGCAACCCCGTCGTTGCGCACATCCCCGAGTACTACGACTACGCCAGCGTTCACCGGATGCTCGTCGACATCGGGGTGTCGAAAGAAGGGGACAAGCCCGATGGCCTGCACGACGACCCGGCAATCTCGATGAACATGTTCATCACCGACCCGAACTCGATCCGGTGGGCCGAGCGCGTCAAGGCGGGCAAGGCGACGATCAACGGCGTCTCGCTGGCCGACAGGGCCAAGACCACCGAGATCGCGAAGAAGATCGTGGAGTTCCGCGCGACCAAGACCGTGGCCGCGATTCAGAAGGCGATCGCGAACAAGGGCAGGACCACGACGTCGCAGCAGTAGGCTTTCAGCCGTGGTGCCCGGCTCGAGAGCCTGTGAAATAAACCGCAGAGACCGCGGAGATCGCAGAGACGTTAAGACTTTCGTTATTGGTGCTCCGCGTGCTCTGCGGCGGATTTCGTCACAAGGTCTTGAGCCGGGCCGTGGAGGATCGGATGAAGAAGGCCGGCGTGCTTGCGGTCATTGCGTTTGTCGTCGCCAACGTCTCCGCGCAGGCGCCGAACCCGCGGTTCGGCAAATGGAAGCTCAAGTCAGACACCCCGGCCCCGGCCAGCAACATCATGACCTACGAGCCGTTCGGCGCCAAAGGCATGAAGATCACGATCGACGCGGTCGATCGGAACGGCGTCGCCTCGCAGTGGTACTACTCGACGATGTTCGACGGGAAGGATGAACCGATCACGGGCAATCCGGGGTCGGACACGGGGTCCGTCCGGGTCGTCACGAACCGGATCAACGAGATCGTCTACAAGAAGGGTGGGCGGGTCACCCAGGTGCTCACCAACGTGTTGTCGCCCGACGGCAACACGATCGGCGTGATGTATATGCGGGCCGACGCCGATGGCAAGACCACGGGCGTCACCTTCGCGATCTACGAGCGGATGAAGTAGCCACGCTCAGCGTGGATACCACAGGGCCAGTCGGACCTCGATCCCAACGCGTCCGAGCGCATCCTTCAACTCAGGGAGTCCTCGGGTCGTCGGCTCCGGTCTCGGACCCCCTCTGCCGACGCGCGTCACCCAGTCCTGATCGTAGTGATACGGATAGACCACCTTCGGCTTGAAGACTGTTAAGCACTCGACCGCGGCGGCGGGCTCCATGCGCTGCAGGGGGAGATTGAGCGGGAAGAACGCCACGCTGATGTTTTTCAGCGCGCGGATCTCGGGCACGCACTGGGTGACACCCGCGACATAGAGTCGCGTTTCGCCGAGCGTGATGACGTAGCCGTTCGCCTCGCCCTTCGGGTGATAGGGCTCGCCGGGCGTGAGGTCGTACGCGCCGATCGCTTCGACGCGCACGCCGGCGACCTCTCTGGTCTCGCCGTTGGCCAGCACCACGCCGTCAGGAAGCTTGGCCCGGCCCACCGCCGGGATGACCACCGGCGCGCCGGGCTTACGCAGCAATCCGATCGCCTTGAGATCGAGATGATGGCCGACGTCATCGGTCACCAGGATGAGATCCGCCGCCTTCGCCCGCGACAGATCGCCCTGGCTCCAGGGATCGACTTGAATCACCTTGCCCGCCTGCTCGATCTGCACGCTGGAGTGTATGAGCGGCGTGATCTCGATGTCGCCAAGGCGGTCGATGGCTTGAAGGGGAGCCGCGAGCCGGACCAACGTCGCAGCCGCCGAGGCGAGTACCGCGAGGGTGATGATGTGCCTGCTATTCAGCATGCACGTCATCTTACTGCGGGGGCTCATCTGTCGGGCACCCGGCCGGGGCTGCGCCCCACGAGCACGGGAAGCTTGGATCGGAGCCACGCTGATGTGTATCCTTCTTCGCGCGCGCTTCCGGCGTGGTTGCCACCAGCGCGCGAAAATCGGACGCATGGTGCCATGCTCGAGGAGTATCAACGAGGAGTATCAACAATGAGACCGCTTGTCACCAGGTTGCTGTGTTTGTGTTTCTCCGCGGCGTTGCTGTGCGCCGTGGTCGAGGTCGGCGCGCAGCAGGGCCCCGCGGCCCAGCCTGATCCCCGCGTCGGACTCAAGGCCGGCTTCCGAGACGCGGGGACGGCTGCCCGCAACATGGAGCTTGTCAGAAACCTCCCGAAGCCGGAGGGCTTCTTCGACCCCAACGCCCCGTTTGGCAAACCCTCGCCTCCGGAGCGCCAACCCGGCGCGCCGGGCAGTCAGCCTGCACCCCCGGCGGCGGCCGAACAGCCCCCGAGCCAGCCGGGAACGCCTCCGCAGCAGCCGCAGGTCAACACGCTGAGCTTCACGAACTCGGACCTGGCGTTCACGCGGCACCACGTCATCATGGGGAATTACCACGGGTTCAACACCTACAACATCGAAGATCCCAACAAGGCCCGGCTGTTGACCTCTGTCGTCTGTCCCGGTGGACAGGGTGATGTGTCGGTGCATGGCAACCTGCTGTTCATGTCGGTCCAGGATCTGCGGGGCCGGATCGACTGCGGCGTGCAGGGGATCCAGACCGCGGTCAGCGCCGAGCGTTTCCGCGGCATCCGCATTTTCGACATCAGCGATCTGAGGAAGCCGAAGCAGGTGGCCGCGGTGCAGACCTGCCGGGGGTCGCACACCCACACGCTGGTGCCGAATCCAAAGGACAAGTCGGTTTTGTATGTCTACGGTTCAGGTACGAGCGCCGTCCGTTCCGGCGAAGAGCTCGCGGGCTGCTCCGGAGAGCAGCCCGATAAGGATCCCAACACGGCGCTCTTCAGCATCGATGTCATCGAGGTGCCCCTCGCGGCGCCGCAGAACGCGAAAATCGTCAACCGGCCGCGCATCTTTGCGGACCCGACGAGCGGCGCCATCTCAGGTCTCTGGCAGGGCGGGAACCACGGACCCGATACACAGAGCTCGCGCGTGACCAGTCAGTGCCATGACATTACTGTCTTCTCGGAGATCGGCCTGGCCGCCGGCGCGTGCTCGGGGAATGGCATCCTGATGGACATTTCGGACCCGGTACATCCGGTTCGCCTCGATGACGTCGTCGACAAGAGCTTCGCCTTCTGGCACTCGGCCACGTTCAACAACGACGGCACGAAAGTGGTCTTCACCGACGAATGGGGCGGCGGCGGGCGACCACGCTGCCGCGCGATCGATCCGCCAACGTGGGGAGCCGACGCGATCTTCGACATCGTCGATCGCAAGCTGAGGTCCAGGGGCTACTACAAGATGCCGGCGCCGCAAACCGAACAGGAGAACTGCGTGGCGCACAACGGCTCGCTCATCCCGGTGCCGGGGCGCGACATCATGGTCCAGGCGTGGTACCAGGGCGGCCTCTCGGTGTTCGACTTCACCGACTCGGAGCACCCCGTTGAAATCGCGTTCTTCGATCGCGGTCCGATGGACGCCAAAGATCTGTACTCGGCCGGCTACTGGTCGACCTACTGGTACAACGGGTACATCTACGGGTCCGAGCTTGCGCGCGGCATCGATGTGTTCAAGCTGAAACCCAGCGAGTTTCTGTCACAGAACGAGATCGACGCCGCGACGCTGGTCCAGACCAACGAGCTCAATTCCCAGGATCAGAAGAAGATCGTGTGGCCGGCCAGCTCCGTGGTCGCGCGCGCGTACCTCGATCAGCTGGCGCGCAGCAAGGGGATCCAGGCCGAGCGTGCCTCTGCCGTGAAGGCCGCCCTGGACCGCGTCGACAAGGTTCGGTCCGCGCGGGACAGAGACGCCGCGGCGGTCAGGGGTCAGCTCGATGCGCTGGCGATGCAACTGGAGGGTGACGCCGGCGCGGCGGCCGGCCGCGACGCGGTGCGCCTGAAGTCGCTTGCGGCGACGATCAAGGGCCGCACCGCGAGCCTGCGCTGATTAAGGACCCTAACGGCGCACGTCGGGTGCCGTGCTGCGTGTCTTGGCGTGTGCCTTTCTTCTCTTCGCAGCCCGATTCCGCGGCTTCATGTCGAGGCAGGTTGATCTGTCATCAGATCGACACGCTCTGGGCCATGTAAAAGGGCTAGAGTCCACCCTGCCTGCGTGTCAGACTTCCTTCATGCGGGTCAGGGTCCTCGCGTGCGCCCTCGCGCTCGTGTCCGCCTCGGTGTCGGGCCAGATCCCTCAGTCCGCCCAGCCGCCCCCGCAGCAGCCGACGTTCCGCAGCGGCGTCGGCGTGGTCCGGGTCGATGTGACCGTGACGGATCGCGATGGAGACTCGTTGGCTGACCTCACGGCCGGGGAGTTCGAGGTCCGGGAAGATGGCGTGGCGCAGCAGGTCGAATGGCTGCAGTTCGTGCGGGTGACGGGCTCGCCGAAGCCGGGAGACGACACGTCACTCGAGATTCGGTCTCCGGAGCACGCGGCGCAGGAAGCGGCGCGGGAAGACGTGCGCCTGCTCGTCATCTTTCTGGATGACTATCACCTTCGCCATGGCCCTGGCTTCGACGTCCGGCTGAGGGAGATGCTGCAGCGGTTCGTCAAGGTGGAAATGCAGCCGACGGACCTCTTCGCGGTGATGGGGCCGCTGACACCCATCTCGGATCTGCGCCTCACGCGACGTAAGCAGGACATCCTCGACCGCATCGCCAGATTCCAGGGTCGGCTCGGGGGGTTTGTGCCGCCGCGCAGTCCGATCGAAGAAGAGCAGTTCGGGCTGGACCCTGTCTCGCGCCAGGGTGTTCGCGCGCAGGTCACGCTGTCGGCGCTGAAGGCGGTGGCGTCCTATCTCGGCAGCCTTCGCGACGGTCGCAAGTCCGTCCTGTTCGTGAGCGAAGGCCCATCGCTCTATGCCGGCGGCTGGAACCAGCAGGCGGAATTGCGCGACGCCATCACCGCCGCGAATACCAGTAATGTCACGATTCACACACTCGATCCGCGCGCCCTCGGCGGCATGCGCTGGCCGAGCGATGCGAACTCCGCGCTGGCGGGGGAAACGGGTGGCCGCGAGCTCGCCAACAGTAATGACTACTCGCGTGGGCTCGCGTCGGTGATGTCCGATTCGAGCACGTATTACTTGCTCGGCTATACGCCTGCGCGCGAAGTCGCCGACGGCAAGTTCCATGAGATCGACGTGAAGGTGCGCCGAAAGGGCGTCCGCGTCCTCGCGAGAAAGGGGTACTGGGCGCCAAACGCCGAAGAGCTCCGTGCGCCGGCCTCGGTGCCAACCGTGCCCGTCGAGATCACCAAGGCGTTCGGTGCGCTCGCTGACGCGTCACGTCCGCGCATCGTCACGGACTGGATAGGCCTCGGGCCTGTCGACGGAGACCAAACCGACGTGACGATTGTATGCGCGGCGACGCCGGAAACGAGCAGAGGCCGGCCGATTTCCAGCGTTCGCGTCCAGATCGTGGGGCACGATGGCTCGGTGCTGAGTGAGTACGCCGGCGAGCGGGCGGCACCGGACGCGCCGTGGCTCGTCCGCTTCCGCGCCCTCCCGGGCCGGATCACCGTGCGGCTCGTCGTGCAGGACGCTCGGAGCACGACGCTGGACAGGTGGACACGCGAGACCGAGGTACCGGCGACAGGGGATCCTGCCGCGCAGGTCGGCACGCCGATCGTCTATCGTTCCGCGAGCGTCACTACCCATCGCGCCCTTGTCTCGGGCGCCGCGATGCCGCCGGCGGTCGAGCGCCGGTTCCGACGAACGGATCGCGTGCTCGTGCGACTGCCTCTGGCCGCGGACGCGCGAACCGCACCGGTGCGAGCGGAGTTGATCAACGAGAGCGGTCAGACGCTTGTCACCTTGCCGGTCGCGTCCCGGGCGACCGGGTCGCCGCAGGTGGAGCTGCCGCTCACGAACCTCGCGCTGGCGAAGTACGCGCTGCGGCTTGTCGCGGTGCTCGACGCGGGCCCCGTATCCCGACTCGTCCCGTTCGCCGTCGTTCCGTGATCGCTCGATCGGTGAAGCTCGCATATCCCGTACGCTTCAGCGCTCAGGTGACGTCGTCCAAAAGCGTCGAACGATTGCTGCAGCAGACCCAGGTCGGGAACCACCTCCATGAAGATGTAAACAAGCGCGCCCAGGGGGCCAAGAAAGATGATGACCCAGAGCCACACAGTATCCGGACGACGGCGAATGAAGTGGACCATCGCCAGCGCCTGCAGGAGAAGACCCCACGGAAACAGCAGGGAAAAGAACCCCATCGCTCGGATGATTCCGGCGGAGTATAACGGGCCGAGGGAGCGCCGGGAAAAGGAAGCCCGGCTTGACCTACAATGCGCCCATGAAGAAGAAGACCGTTCCGGCCGTCGGCGCGATGTCCGTCTATTTCAGTAAGGGCCTCGGACGGTCGATCGTCCCTGCCGTGCTGGCGTTGGTGGCCACCGTGGCCGCGCAGCAACCGGCCGAGCTCATCATCCGCCAGGGCCTCGTCGTCACCGCCGTTGGACGCACGGAAGCCGACCTGCGCATCCGGA
>JACOUA010000025.1 GCA_016178075.1 Acidobacteriota bacterium | reverse complement strand
CCGATGAATCCGGTGTAATCGGTTGCATCGAAACCGCGTGCGGCCTATCATCGATACTCACCCCTGTCTCGTGCCGTTCCGAAGCATCCACGAAGTCGCCAAGCGCGCTCGGGTCTCGACCGCGACCGTGTCGCGCACGTTGAGCCGGCCCGACGTCGTCTCTCCGGACACGCGTCGCAAGGTCCTGCGGGCCGTCGAAGACCTTGGCTACGCCCCGAATTTTGCGGCCCGGCACCTGCGCACGCTCCGGTCGGGCAAGCTCCTCGTCACGGTTCCGGACATTTCGAACCCGTTTTTTTCGCTCATCCTTCAAGGGATCGAGGACGCGGCGCAGCGCGACGGCTACGCGGTGCTGGTCGGCGATACGCAGCACGACATCAAGCGCGAGGAGCGGTATGCGCTGATGCTGATGCGAAAGGAGGCCGACGGCCTCATCTTCTTCGGCCATCGCCTGCCGAAACCCGCGGCCGAGCTGGTCCGAACCCTGGCGCCCCGTTACGCGCCGGTCGTCAGCGCGGCGCTGAGCCGCCGACTCGGTGTGCCGAGCGTGCAGATCGACAATCGGGCCGCGGCCGCCGAAGTGCTGGACCATCTGTATCGCCTCGGTCACCGGCGTATTGCCCTCGTGACCGGCCCGCTGAGCAGCCCGCTCAGCCGGGATCGCCTGGCAGGGGCGAAATTACAAGCCAAGGCCGAGCGAGTCGAGAGCGACTTCACCGTCATCGAGGGTGATTTTTCGATCGGGTCCGGGGTGACGGCGGCGGAGCGTTTGCTGGGACGGCGCGAGCCGCCGACGGCCGTGTTCTGTTTCAACGACGAGATGGCCATGGGTGTGATCGAAACCGCCCGGCAACGCGCGGTTCGCGTTCCGCACGACCTGTCGGTGGTCGGATTCGACGACATCCGGTTTGCCCGCCATGTGGAGCCGCCGCTGACGACGATCGCCCAGCCGATGCGGGAGATCGGCGACGTGGCCGTACGGTTGCTCCTTGACATCCTCGCCGGCAGGACCATGGCGTCCGCGTCGATCACCTTGCCACATGCTTTGATCGTCCGCTCGAGCACCGCGCCGGCGCCAGCAGGCCGCTGAAAAGCGGGGCCTGAACGTAGAATTCTACGTTCTTCGTTCTACGTTGTTCGTTCTTCGTTCCCTAGTGCACCCGGTCGTAGGGTTGGGTGAGCGTGAAGGAGGCGATGTCGACGTCGAACATCTCGCCGGCCTGGGTGATCATCTGATAGGTGCCGTGCATCGACCCGAACGGGGTCGCCAGAGGACAGCCGGATGTGTACTGAAAGCTCTGGCCTGGGGACAGCACCGGCTGTTTCCCGACAACGCCGGCGCCCCGGACCTCGTCGACATGCCCCATGGCATCCGTGATAATCCAGTGGCGGCTCACGAGCTGCACGGTCTCGGCGCCTTCGTTCGAGATCTGGATCGTGTAGAGAAAAAACCACTGGTTCTTGAGGGGCTGGGATCGGTCTGGCGCGTACTCGGCCTTCACCCGGATGCGGATGCCACGCGTCACGGCTTCCGAAGTGGACATACGTTCGACTCATGATGGCACATTGTGAGTAATCGATGGAGTGGCTGACCAATCCGCAGGCCTGGATCGCCCTCGTCACCCTCACGGTCCTGGAGGTCGTGCTGGGAATCGACAACGTGATCTTCATCTCGATCCTGGCCGGCAAGCTCCCGCGACATCAGCAGGACCGCGCCCGGCTGGCGGGGCTGAGCCTGGCGATGCTGAGCCGGATCGCGCTCCTGTTCTCGCTGGTTTGGATCATCAGGCTGACTGCACCGCTCTTCGCCCTGTTCCGCAGAGAATTCTCGGGCCGCGATCTGATTCTCATGGCGGGCGGTCTGTTCCTGATGACGAAAGCGGTGCTCGAGATCCACGACAAGCTGGAGGGTGAGGAGGCGCACCGCTCGGGCCGACGAGCCGCGTCTCTCGCCGGCGTGCTCGTCCAGATCATGATTCTCGACATCGTCTTCTCGCTGGATTCGGTCATCACCGCCGTCGGCATGGTCGACGAGCTCCCGGTAATGGTCGCCGCCATCATCATCGCGGTCGGCATCATGCTGGTGGCGTCAGCGGCCATCAGCACGTTCGTGAACACACATCCGACCGTGAAGATGCTGGCGCTCAGCTTTCTCCTGCTGATCGGCTTCTCGCTGGTGGCGGACGGCCTGGGACATCACATCCCGAAGGGCTACATCTACTTCGCGCTGACCTTTTCGGTCTTCGTGGAGATGATCAACCTGCGCGTGCGCGGCAGCCACCCGGTAACGCTGCACCAGCGGGAACAGGACTAGACGGCGGATCGCTGGCGAGGCGCAAGCGTCGCGCCTACCGCAGCCCCTTCGGTCGCCCCGGGTCTTGAGGCCAGCCCAGGCGTCTGTTTATTTCTTGTTGAGCAGCTCGGATCCGCTGACCGACACGCCGCAGACGGTGCCGTTGTAGTTCACGCGGATGGCGGTGCCCTCGGGAGTCGCCGTGGAGTTCTGGAACGAGAACGGGCACGAGACGCCGCCCTGGCTGACGGTGCCTTGCGCCGTCCAGTTCAGTGACGATCCGTTCAACGTTCCTGTGCCGGTGCCGCTTACCTGCAGGTTGCCCGCGCAGGTGGCCGTAAAAGACACGTTGGCGGTTGTCGGGCTGACGGCCGTCACGATGTAGGTGAGATTCCCGCAGGAGGTCGCGCTCGGCGGCGTAATGGTCGCCGAGGCCCAGGAGCCCACGAAGGAATCGAGTCGGGGCGTCGATCCCGATCCAGATCCGGATGTCGGAGACGTTGGAGAGTTGTCCTTGTTGAACAAGTCGCAGGCGGCGCACGCGAGCGCGACCACGAGCGACAGCATAATCGTTGGACCGAAGCGGCCTTTGCTCATAGCGCGATGATAACTCCAGAACGGCTTATCGGCCGGAGGCGTGCAGAACTTCACACCGCTGCAAGAGGGGGTTCTGGTTCGGTGTATCCCTGGGAGTCAGTGGTGGGGTCCGGCTTTGGCCGGACTCTCAGTTGGCTTGGCCCCGTCTTCGCGCAGGACGACGTCGAGCGTCTCGACGAGGCGGTCGGCGTCCGACGCTGAAAAGACCAGAGGTGGTTTGATCTTGATGACGTTGTGGAGCGGGCCGTCGGTGCTCACGAGCACGCCCCGATCGCGCATTCGGTTGATGACGTAAGAGGCCTGTCTCGCCGCGGGGGTCAGCGTCTCGCGATCCTCGACGAGCTCGACGCCGATGAACAGCCCACGGCCGCGGACGTCGCCGACGACCGGATGATCGCGTGTGAAACGCTTCAGCTCCGCCAGCAGCCGGCCCCCAACCTGCCACGCGTGCTCCTGAAGTCCCTCGTCGCGGATGACGTCGAGCACGGCGAGGCCGATCGCGCACGAGACCGGGTTGCCGCCGAAGGTGCTGAAGAACTCCATCCCGTTCGCGAACGACGCCGCCAGCTCCGCCGTCGTCACTACCGCGCCGAGCGGGTGCCCGTTCCCCATCGGCTTGCCGAGCACCACGATGTCCGGGACCACGTGCTGCGTCTGGAACCCCCAGAAGTCGCTGCCGATCCGGCCGAGACCGACCTGGACTTCATCAGCCACGCACACGCCGCCGGCGGCTCGCACCAGGCGATACGCCTCGGCGAGATAACCGTCCGGCAGCACAATCTGTCCACCACAACTCAACAGCGATTCACAGAAAAACGCGCACGGCGAGCGCCCGGCGGCTCGAATCCGATCGATCGCCTCGCCCACGTGGCGCGCGTAGCTCAGGCCCATGTTCGGATCCGTCCCGCGGTACGGTCCACGGTAGGGGTCGGGCATGCAGACCGCCTGGACATAGTCCGGCCGGCCGCCCCCTCCGGGACCGTCGAATTTGTACGGGCTGATCTCCACCAGTGTCGACGTGTTGCCGTGGTACGCGCCGTCGACGACGATGACATCGCGGCCGCGCGCGTGGGCGCGGGCGATCCGGAGCGCCAGCTCGTTGGCCTCGCTGCCGCTGTTGACGAAGAAGCAGACGCGAAGCGGGGAGGGAAGGGTGGCAACCAGCCGCTCGGCGTACTGCGTCAGGAGTGGGTGCAGATAGCGTGTGTTCGTGTTGAGCACTGCCATCTGGATCTGCCCCGCCTGCACGACGCGCGGATGGCAGTGCCCGACATGTGGGACGTTGTTCACGGCGTCGAGGAACGCGCGACCCTCGTGGTCGTAAAGATACTGTCGGAACCCACGCAGCATGATGAGCGGGCGGCGATAGGCGAGGCTGAGCGAGGGTCCGACGAGATCGTGCCGGCTGGCCAGGAGGGCCGATGGCGGGATTCGCGCCGTGTTCAAGTCGGCGTGGCGAAGACCCGCGATCAAGTTTGGATCGGGGCAGAGGCTCAACCAGAGATCGCGCTGATCAGGGGGCGCGACACCGGGGAAGTCACCCTCGTGATCGAGCAGGTCCGTCACGATCTGCAAGTGCAGGTGCGGCGGCCATCCGCCATTGACTGCGCTGTCGCCAATGGTCCCGATGAGATCGCCTCGCCGAACCGGCTTTCCCTTGAACAGGCCGTCGAGCGACTCGAGGCTCAAATGTCGGTAGAGCGTGGAGAACGTCTCGCCCGAATCGATGCGGTGCTCCAGGATGATGGTCGGGCCGTACGCATTGTTGAAGGGCGGGGCCCCCGCCGCCCCGCTCCGCTCCCTCGCATTGTTCCCGAAGCTGTGGACGACGCCGTCGAGCGGCGCGAGGACAGGTGTCCCAGGTTCGATGAACAAATCCAGGCCGAGGTGAATCGTGCGCCAGATGGGGCCGTCGGCGCCCGCGTGCTGGAACAACTCGGATCGATACGCCAGGCGCGCTTCGTCGTACCGTCCGATGCCAACCTGTGCTCCCGCGTGCCGCATGCGTCCGAACACGAGATCCGTGAAGACCTGGGCGTTGCCGAGCTGAGCCAGATCGGTCAGCTCGACGCTTCCGACGCTCAGGTCGAACACGAGCGTCGGCACCTCGCGCGCGTCTGGTGACACGACCGGACCAATCTGGGTGCGCCGCTGCTCGAGCCATCGCACGATGGCCCTGCTCTTCGGAGACGGTGCCAGGCCGCAGGCGTCGCGGAACGAGTACCGCACCCAGCGATCCGAGATGCCTTCGAGCCTCTCGAGGAGCCTCCACACCGGCGTTTGACTGACACCGAGGTAGGGATTGTCGGGCGCGGCCGCTTGCTGGCGCGCCGCCATGACGACGCTGGTGGCCAGCCGGCATCGGATGAGATCGGGCAGGAGGTCGATTTCCGGCTCCTCGAGGGGATTGGTCTCGTGATACCCCCGTATGACGTCGGTGGCCGCCGCGATCGGATCCGGCTTGTCGAGCAGCACGTAGGCGAGCGCGATCGCCAAGTCGCAGACAGTGTGCGAATACAGCAGATCGCCAAAGTCGATCGCCCCAACCACTCGAGGGTCGGCGCCGGGGCCGGTGGCGACCAGGATGTTGTGATCGTTCCAATCGTTGTGGATGACGCTCGCGCGCAGCCGGCCGAAACGAGGCGCGATCTCCACGGGGAAGCGAGCGATGACATCCTGAATCAGCCGCCGTCGATCCGCCTCAACCAGCGGCAGGTGTTCGGCCAGCCGGCCCGTGTGCTTCAGGTCCCACTGCAGGTCGCGATGCATCGCCGGGTGGGTGAAGGTCGCCAGGGCGCGGTCCATCTCGCCGAGTCGGGCGCCCAGCCCGCGGAGGAGCTCGCGGGCATGGGGCGCGACCTCGGCCAGACACTTGCCCGGCACATAGCCAAGGGCCCGCACGAAATAGGTGCGCCCGTCGGGGCCGACCGTCGTCGTCAGCGCGGCGCCGGACCGCGCGGGGATGATCCGCGGGAGCGTCAGTGTCGGCGCGTGCCGCGCCAGATGCTCGATGGCACGGTTCTGCAGGTCGAGAACGGTTTCGGGGTCCGATGGGTTCGCGATCTTCAGGACCGCGAGGGGGCCTTCAGGACCACGGACGAGGAAGTTCTGATCGCGCTCGCTCGGCAGCGAAGATATGTCGCCGTCGAGTCCGAACAGATCGTGCGCGAGCCGGCGGCCGTCGAGAGTCGTGAAGCGAGGCGCGAGGGCGACGCTCAGGTCCATGACAGGCTCTGGGCTGTGGGCGCTAGCCTTTGGGCCTGGATCAGCGTCAGACCCTGCCCAAGTGGCCGATTGCGATCCCGCGAATCCTGAATCCCGCGTCCCGAATCCCGGTCCCCGTTCGGATCAGGGTTCCGTCTTTCCCGTGCGTGTCGGCGCGGTGTGCCGGTACACCTTGCCGCCGCGCATGACGAACATGACGTGTCGCAGCGCCGTGATGTCTTGTGACGGATCCCCCTCCACCGCGATCAGATCGGCCTCGAGTCCTGGTGCGATCGATCCGAGCCGATCCGCCATCCCCAACGAGCTGGCCGCGGCCGACGTCCCGGAGATGATCGCGTCCATCGGTTTCTGACGACCTTCCTGCACCCGCACGATCAGCTCTTCGACGTTGTGCCCGTGGGCACCGGCCACCGCATCGGTGCCGAACACCAGCTTCAGCTTCGGCGTGGCCACCGCGCGCTTGATCATCGCGTAGTTGAGCGGCACCCCCTTCTCCATGTACGCGAACCCTTCCTCGGTGTAATTGCCGATGCCGAGGAACTTCGCCCTGTTCTGGAGGTAGTTCTGGAGCACGACCCCGACGTTCGGATCGAAGTACACGCCCTTCTGCGCCATCAGGTCGAGGACCTCCTGCGTCGAGAAGACGCCGTGCTCGATCTGCGAGCAGCCCGCCTGGACGGCGGCCTTGATGCTCTCGGGGCTGTGGGCGTGCACGAGCGTCCGGAGCCCCACGGCCTTCGCCTCGCCACACGCCGCGTCGAGCTGCGGCTGGGTGAGGGTTTGGGCGCCGCCTTCGCGAATGCTTCTCGATGCGAAGATCTTGATCAGATCGGCGCCGTCGCTCTCGAGCTTCCGCACCGATTCCCTGATTTGATCCGGCGTCAGCGTCGTGCTCGTGATCGATCCGATCGAGGTCAGAATCCGGGGGCCCGGGAGAATGCCGCGCGCAATCGCCTCGCGCAGCGGCACGTCCGACGCCGCCCCCACACTCTGCACCGTTGTCAGGCCCGCCATGAGGGTCAGGTAGGCGTTTTCGGCGCCGAACAGCGCCGCCTCGGCGAGCGTTTCGCCGCGCGAGTCGGCGCGGCCGTCCTTCCCGAAGTGCTGGCCGATGTGCACGTGCGTATCGATGAGGCCCGGAAGAACGGTCAGCCGAGACAGGTCGTACGTCACCGCACCTGTCGTGCTCTCCACGCGCGTGACGCGGGTGCCCTGCACGACGATCGTGACGTTGCGCGCGGTGCCGCCCTTCCCGTCGAGCAGCGTGCCGGCCCGAATCACGACGGGACGATCCTGCGCCAGTGCCGCCGATGTGGTAAGTGCAAAGGGGAGTGCCATCAGCGCGACGCGATTGAGGAAGCTCATAGCTCTACCTCTCGTCAGTGACCGGTTCGGGCTCCCGGGGCTGATTATAAAGGGTACTGCCGGAATAAGCGCCGGGGGCTGCCGGTCTATAAGGGTAGGGATCAGAGATCCCGACAAGATTCAGGAGAAACCAATGACCCATGGACGCAGGATTTGTCTGAGCACGGTGTCGATAATGGTTGTCGCGTCGGCCGCGTTTGCGCAGCCACAGCCTCCGGCGCGCGGGCGCGGGGACGCGGCGCCGCCAGCGCCACAGGGTCCGCAAGGACCTCAGGGCCCTGGGCCTGGTCGAGGAGGCGGCCCGCCTCAGCTCGACGAGAAGCAACGCGAGGCGCTGCGCGCGCTGCGCGAGAAACAACCCAACGAGGGGCAGACGGCGGACGAGATGCGCAAGCTGCAGGGGCAGCTCCAGGAACTGCTCCTGGCTGACACGCCCGATACGGCGAAGATTGAGGCGCTGAAGAAGGAGATCGTGACCGCGCAGACCAACGCGCTGAGCGCGCGGATCAACCAGCAGCTTCAGCTCTCGAAGATTCTCACGCCCGAACAGCGGCGCGCCATGCGCGAGCGTCGAGGTGGACCTGGAGTCGGCGGGTTCGGCATGCGCGGCATGGGGCCGATGGCCGGCGGCCGTGGGTTTGGCTTCATGGGCCCGATGGGCGGAGGTCGCGGGTTTGGGTTCATGGGACCGCGCGGCGGGCGAGGCTTTGGATTCATGGGCCCCGGCGCTCGCTGGCGCGGTGGGCCGAGGGGACGACGGGGATTCGGGCCGATGCGCCGTCGGGGCCGTCCGGGCCGAGGCTTTTTCATGGGACCATGGGGCCCTGGGCGCGGGCCAGGGGGACCCTGGGTCCCGCGGCCGCAGGAGCCGCAGCAAGAACCGCCGCCTGGACCGAATCGGTAAACATGCCGGCGGCGGCGCTCGACCTTGCAGGCGGTCACGCGTGGGTGATGGATCCTGATCTCGCGCTCGTGCGGGCCGCCGCGGGCGGTGACGAGGCCGCGTTCGCGGAGCTGGTACGGCGTCATCAGCGGCGCGTCTTCAACCTGGCGCGCGCGCTGACCGGCAGCGAAGACGAAGCCGAGGACCTGGCGCAGGAGACCTTCATCCGTGCGTTTCGCGGACTCCCGCGGTTTCGTGGCGACAGTGCCTTCGCAACGTGGCTCTATCGGATCGCCGTCAACGTGTTCCGATCACGGCGGTCGCGAAAGTCATTGTGGCCGCGGCTGTGGAGCGGCGAGGCGGACCGGCGTCATGTGAGACCCGCCGACGCGTCGCCCGCCGCAGATCAGGAATCGGACCTCATGCGGCGGGACCTCATCGACAAGGCGCTCGCGGAGGTCCCGCCCGATCTCAGGCTGGCGGTGACGTTGCGCGACATCGAGGGGCTCGAGTACCGCGAGATTGCCGAGGTGACGGGGGTGCCGATCGGGACGGTGATGTCCAGGATCTTTCGCGGCCGCCAGCGCCTGCGGGCATCTCTCGCGGTGTTGATGAACCGCCCGAGGCTGTCACACTAAACGGATCGTTGTGACGAGGTAGCGCGGCGAGCGCGAGCGAGCCGTGGTAGGCGATGGGGCCTACGGGGATCCAGGGGTCCCCGGATCAAACAATCAGCCGCCGCGGAGCTCAGTCGTCGTTATCAGGTTAGGCGGAGCGGCCGCCCCATCGCAAAGTGAATAAGGAGGCCCGACATGAGTGATTGCCAAGATGTCGCGGCGCTGATGGTGCAGGAAGCCGACGGGACAATCGAGGCGGCAGCGCAGGGACGGCTGATGGCGCACCTCCGCGAGTGCTCGGCCTGTCGGGAGGAGCTCGAAGCGCAACGCGCCGTCCGCGAGGTCCTTCGATCGCGGCCCGCGGCGCCGGTGCCGGCGGGCTTCGAGCATCGGGTTGCGAGGCGGCTCCGTCCGGGGTCGTCTTGGCTGCCGATTGCCGACTGGCGTCGCTGGACGCTCGCGCTCTCGCCGCTGCCCGTCCTCCTGCTGGTGCTGCGCCTCGGCGGCGTTTCGGTCGAGGACTCTTCGGCGTCGACCCCGATCAGGTGGCAGGCGTGGGAAGAGGCCACGGGACCGGACGCGCCGGTCTCCTCCATCGTGTGGCAGCCTGGGATGACCGAGGAATCGATCTTCGTGGCGGCTCTGACCGCGCGGCCGAGAGAGACGCTGCAGGACTTCTTCGAGAAGCACGCCAATGAACGATAACCGCTCGCGCGTCTGGTTCGCCGTCAGGGAGGAAGCCAACAGCCGCTTCGAGGCCGAGCAGAAGGAGATCAGGACGCAGATTGAGAAGATCCTGACGCCCGAGCAGTTGAAGCGGTTCGACGAGCTGGGCCGCGGGTTCGGGCCGGGGTTCGGGCCGGCCGGCAGGGGTAGAGGACGGAGGAACCGGTAGGGATCGGCGATCAGAAAGCCGGGATTCGGGGTTCGGGACTCGGGGTTCGTCGGTTGGAGTTGGTCAGCGGATCCCGAATCCCGAATCCCGAACCCCAATGCCCGATCCTCTTACAGTCTCTATCGTGTCCGCTTCCCCCGCCGTCTTGTCCGTCCGATACCGCTTCACTCGCGCGAAGCGCAGCACCACGCCTCCCGGGTACTGCGGGCTTACCTGAACCTCGTTGAACGCCACCTCCACGACAAGCTCCGGCCGAACGTAAACCGTGTCGTCGTCACGGCCGATCTCGAGCTCGAGCAGCCTGGCCGTCTGCCACGCGAGCATCTCGTCGGTCAGGCCCTTGAACGTCTTTCCCAGCATCACAAACGAATGCCGATCGGGATCCCGCGCCCCGAGGTGAAGGTTGCTCAGCCAGCCGCGCCGGCGGCCGTGTCCCCACTCGGCCGCGAGGACGACGAGATCGAGCGTGCGGGCCACCTTGATCTTCAGCCACGATTTGCCGCGTCGGCCCGCCGCATAGCCAGCCGCCCGCGCCTTGGCCATCAGGCCTTCGTGGCCGTGGCGGAGCGCGTCGTTGAGAAAATCGACCGCTTGGTCCGGACGCGCTGCGACGATGTACGGGATCACGATGTCGGACGGCGCGAGATCGACCAGGGCGCCGAAGCGATCCGACTGCGGCTCGTCGATGAGGGGCCGGCCGTCGACCAGCAGGCAGTCGAAGAAAAACGCGGAAAGCGGCAGCTCTGCACCGAAGCGATCGACATCCAGCTTCCTGCCGAACCTGCTCATCGTCACCTGGAATGGGTGCGGCGTGCCGTCGTGGCGAAGCGCGATGACCTCACCGTCCAGGATCAGCTCTCGGGCTGGAAGCGCGCGCACGACCTGGGCGATCTCGGGCGCGACCCGGGTGACGTCCCTCGTTGTTCGCGAGTAGATGCGAACCTCGCCCCCCGATTTGTGAACCTGGATCCGCGCCCCGTCGATCTTGTATTCCAGCGACGCTTCTCCGAGGGCGCCGAGTGCGGCGTCGACGTCGGTGGCCGAATCGGCGAGCATCGGCTGCACCGGCCGGAAGATCTGGACGACGTAGCGGGAGAGGGATGACTCGCCTTCAAGGATCGCGGCCCGGGCGACGGAGCCCAGATCCCCGGTCATCATGGCGGCCCGCCGGATCAGATCGCTTGTGACGCCGCTCGCGCGAGCGACGGCTTCGACGACAACGCCTTCCTGCGCGCCCTGACGCAGCTCGCCGAAAAGGAGGCGCGCGAGGAAGTCCTGTTCCTCGCGTGTGGCGTGCGCGGTGAGCTCGCGCAGCAGTCGGCGACGCTCCGCCGTCGCGCCCGCGCCCCCAACGCCGGCGATGCGTTCGAAGGCGGCGTCGACGTCACGAAGCTCCAGCGATGGGGACTCGGCGGGTGCGATCTCGTTTGCCTGCCAGATGACGGCTGGGCCGATCCCGACGCGGCCCTGACGCAGGGACCCCGACAGAAACGCGATGGCTATTTCGATGTCGTCCGGCGCCAGGCGCTGCAGAACCGAAGCCAGCCGCTCGATTTTTTCCAGACGGCCGCTGACCGCCGCCACCTGGTTGGACGCTTGGACGATTTCAGAGAACCGCATGTGACGGTCGTGGTGCCCGGCTTAAGTCAGTCATCAGTTCGAACCTCCAGATGATGAACCTTCGAGTCCTGATCGTGGACGACGAGCCGGCCTCGCGGAAGCGTGTGGCGGCGCTGCTCGCGGAGCTCGAGGTCGAGATCGTGGGAGAGGCCGGCGACGGGGTGGCGGCGCTGGAGGTCGTGCGGCGCGTCAAGCCCGACGTGCTCCTGCTCGAGATCTTGATGCCGGAAGTCGACGCGATACTTGGTCCAAGTATTTGGCGAACACCTTCGGCTTTTTGAATTCAGCCGCCACGAGCCGGATCAACTCGGCCAACGTAATTCACCTAACCTTCTGCGGTCACAAGAGATAACTGACGCCAAGGTGGCGAACAACCTCGTCGAGACGGAGAAGACCACGGATGTCCCACTCACCCTGCGGGTGGGCGGACAGGCGGAATCGGTGAATGTGGTCGGTCAGAGTCCGATTGTCGACATGACGAACACGACGGTCAACACGCGCGTCCGGCAGGAGGAGTTCGAGCGGCTGCCAGTCGGCCGCAACTATCAGACACTCGTGGGTCTGACACAGGCGTGAACGGTCTGGGGAGCCCGCGCGACAAAGGTCAAAAAGCTGTCTGCTGCGGCGTCAACCAAAAACTGTGTGCACTGCAACGTTGACTTCGAAGCGTCATGTGCAGTATGAGGCTGTTATGCAATCGGGTCAGGACTCGAAACCTTGGTTGGCGGAGTGATGAAGGTAAAGGCGCAGCACCTAGTTGACGTCGTCTTGGCGATTGCCGCTTCAACTGTGGCGATCATCATGGTACTGAACTATCTCGAATCATCGCGAGCTCGATCAACCTCAGGCGATAAGAAATATACTGTCGGAGAACAGCTTCCCAATCTTGATGGTGTCAACTTTGGAGGCGCCGAACGTACGCTTGTCCTGGTGCTACGAAGTACGTGTGTGTTCTGCACGAAGAGCATGCCTTTTTACCGAAGGCTCTCAGTCGAGCGAAGGGCATGGCCAAGTCTGCAGATAGTCGGTGCGGCGGTTGAGGACCCCGTGGTGTTTGGTTCGTATTTGCGCGAACAGAACTTGCGTGTTGACCGGGTCATCACGCTGAAGCCGGGAGTCCTTCGGTTAAGTGGAACACCAACTCTTATTCTGGTCGACAAGTCGGGGCATCTTGTTGGGAATTGGATAGGTGAACTCCGTCCGGAAGGTGAACGCGAGGTGATGAGTGCGGCCGGCGCGTACCCCTAGTATCGCGGATCGTAGACCGAGATCACTTTGATCGAGGGTGTGGTAACAGGAGGAGGCGACCATGCGGAGAACGCTGCGGGCGGTTCTGATCGGAATAATCGTGTCAGGGGCGCTTTTATCGATCGGCCCTCAGACCGTGGCGGCCAAGGACTGTCCAACGACCTCTTGCGGAGATTGGTGTGCCGACGGCAACGCACTTTGCTTTCAGCGCTGCGTCCTGGGGGGCGGGTCCGACGGGTGGATGACCCTTTGCGTAGAAAGGACCTGTCCACTTGACCCATCTGGAGTATGTCTCTGGTTGAACCCACTCTGTTATTGCGTACCTTAAACAAGTACTGTCGATCAGTCACGGGCGACGTCCCGCGGTAATTCCAGGGACCCCGCAAGTATCGGCTGACGACCATCGTTCGCTTCCGCTTCTGAGCGTCGCCGCGACGCTGCACGACCAGGGCCGGGCCGAGGGCCGGCCCTGCCTTTCTGTACGGCTGTCGGTGCCGGGATCTTTTGACAACTCCCGCAGCCCGTGTACAGTGGTACTGTGAAGAATGTCACAGTATCACTGCCCGATGAGGTCTATCGTCGCGCCCGCGTGAAGGCCGCCGAGCGTGACACCTCCTTGAGCGCGCTCGTGCGGGACTTTCTTGTCGGGCTGGCCGACGAGGAAGGCGAGTTCGAACGGCGGAAGCGCCTGCAGGACGAGGTGCTCCGAACAGTCAAGCAGTTCCGCGCGGGCGATCGTCTCGATCGGGCCAACGCTCACGAGCGCCGTGCGGTTCGTTGACACCAACGTGCTGCTCTACGCCGTCAGCACCGCGCAAGACGAGGCGCTCAAAGCGACAGAGGCTCGCGGGATTCTGGACGGGACCGACCTCGCGCTGTCGGTGCAGGTGCTCCAGGAGTTCTACGTTCAGGCGACCCACTCGAGCCGGCCAGGCCGTTTGTCGCACGACCAGGCGGCGGGTTTGATCGAGGCGTGGCTCCGGTTTCCCGTTCAGGAAACGACTGTCGCGTTGATGCGGGCAGGAGCGCAGGCCGCAGTCCGGTACCGGATGTCCTATTGGGACGCTGCGATCATCGAGGCTGCACGAAGCCTCGGGTGCGAAGCGGTGCTGTCGGAAGATCTGTCGCACGGCGAGGACTACGGGGGCGTGAAGGTCACCAATCCCTTCCGCCGACGCCGATATGACAAGGGGAGACGACCATGATGCGTGTCACTCGAACGTTTGCCTTGCTGGCACTGACCGCCGCCACGCTCGTCGACGCGACCGCTGTGGTGTGGGCCCGCCAGGCCCCCGCCACGCAGAACACCGCGTCGGCCGAACGCACCGTCTGGTACTTCTACCGGGTGAAATGGGGGTATCAGGACGAGTTCGTCGACCTGTTTCGGCGGAACCACTACCCGGTGCTCAAGGCGCAGATGCCCGCACGGGTCACCAGCGTCCGGACCTTCGTCCCCACCTACCACGGCGACGGGCGCTCGGACTGGACCTTCGCCGTCGCGATCACCTACCGGGACACCGCGGCCATGACGGGGCCGTCGAACGACGCGGAGATCGTGAAGAAGCTCTATCCCGATCAGGCAAAATTCAGAAAGGAAGAGCAACGGCGCTTCGAGATCCTCGACGCGCACTGGGACGTGCCGTTGAACGAGCTCGACATGACCGTGCGGTAGGGTCCTAAAGCTGAACACGGCGCCGCCGTCTGGTCGCCCGAGTGCCACGAGACCGTGATTCGGGTTACATCTTTGTCATCGTTCCCGGGACCAGCCGTGAAGCCGGCGATCCCCGTCGCGTCCCGTTCCTCGGGAGCAGGCGGGCCCCTGGCCCGTTACCCGTTTGGAGCCGACACCCAATCTTGAACTGCCGAGAATCGCTGTAAACGCGCGCGGGGGCGCGGTCCGAGCGGCGTTGACTTTGCACTGATCTCAGCTACCATTTTGAGCCAGCGTTGTCAGGCCCCCACATCGCATTGAGAAGCCCGCGTGTCAGGCGCGTCTTCTGTCAGGGGCTCCTGCTGTCGCTGGCCTGCAGTGCGGTCCTGAGCTGCGGGCGGTCCAGGACCGGGGTCGAGCCGTCGGCGGTCGGTCCTACGGCTGGTGGGTCCCGAGCACTTTCAGTATTAGGCACAGCGTCGACGGGGACGTTGATCGAGTTTCCGCCGCGCAGCGAGCCCTTCAACTTTCGGGAGGCGCTCGAGGTCAAATACCGCGACGGATTGCGGCGCGCCCCGGTCTCGACCTTCGTCGATCTCGAGGGCGACGTCGTCTGGATTCAGGAATACTTGCGGTACCGGGTGAACGGATGCGAACACGCCGAGGCGGTTCGACGCGTTTTCGATCAAATCGACGGCGGGGGCGCAGCGCCGGTCTGCGCGGCCGTCAACGCGGAGCCTGTGCTGTTTCCGCCGCGCAACGAGCCGTTCGATTTCCGGATCGCGCTGGAAGTGAAATACCGCGACGGCCTGCAGCGCCCGCCGACGTCGACCTTCGTGGATCTCGAGGGCGACGTGGTGTGGACGCAGGAATACCTGCGGTACCGGGCCAATTACTGCAGCCACGCCGAGGCGACCGACAAGGTGTTCGCCCAGATCGACGGGGGTGGCGTCCAGCCGATCTGCGCGAATCGGAATCCGCCGCCACCGCCGCCACCGATACCGAGTCCGTCTCCGAGCCCGTCACCAAGTCCGGCACCGACTCCGCCTCCGTCACCGGCCCCCTCTCCCACGCCACCACCGGAGCCGCCGCCGCCTCCACCACCACCGCCGCCGCTGGCCGTGACCATCACGATCACGCCGTCGGGGATGAGTCCACGCGCGGTAATAGTCGCGCAGGGCGGTCGGGTGACCTTCGTCAACAACGACGTGAGACCGCACGACGTGACCTCGGATCCGCACCCGGACCACAGCGATTGTCCCGAGCTGAATCAGGTCGGCTATCTGACTCCCGGTCAGTCACGGACCTCGGCGAATCTGGTGGCGATCAGGACGTGCGGCTATCACGATCACGACGATCCGACCAACCCTCTCTGGCAAGGGGCCATTGTGATTCGTTGAATCTGGTGATTTGGTGATTTGTTGATTTGTTGATTGGTGATGCGGGTGAATAGACGAATCGACAATCTAACGGCGAGGCACGAGATTGTGGTGAACCCGAAGCTGGTCGTCGCCGGTCTAATGATGGGATGGCTGCTGAGCGGGATGCGACCCGCCGACGCGCAGACGTGCACGTATACGCTGTCACACACCAGTGCGTCGATGAGTGTCGACGGTGGGTCGAGCATCGTCAGCGTCGTGACAGCTCCGGGCTGCGCCTGGACGTCGGTCTCGCAGACCTCATGGGTCGGGGTCTCCACGGGCGCCAGCAACAACGGGCCGGGCACGACCACGGTGTTTGCGACCCCGAACACCGACACGACTGCGCGGGTCGGCTTCGTCACGATCGCCGGCCGGCGCTTTACCGTGACGCAGGCCGGCTCGCTCGTGGCCGGATCGTGGGACGGTGGCTGGTCCCTGACCGCGCTGCACCTGAGCCCGGCGAGGCCGCACGATCTGTTTCTGTACTCCCGGGCGGCGGGCACATGGCTCGAAGCCGTCAGCCGCGGCGACGGCAATTGGACCTACACGCCCGCGTCGGCTTGGTCCCCCGCCTGGGGCGTCACGACGGGGGACCTCGACAACGACGGCTACGACGATCTGCATCTGTACAACACCGATGACGGAACTTACTTCGTCTGCCTCAACGATCGCGCAGGCGGCTTTCGCTACACCTCCAGCCGCTGGGACGGCGGCTGGGTCATCACGCCGGGGCACTTCAACGGCGATCGCCTGAAAGATCTCGCCCTGTACAACCCAACGACCGGCCTGCTGGTTGGGGCGTTGTCGAGAGGCGACGGGACTTTTGCGTACGCCGTCACGACCGTCTCGCCGGGCTTCCTGATGTATCCGGGTGACATGAACGGCGACGGGCTGACGGACTTGCTGGCCTACAACCCGACCACCGGGGCCGTCTGGCAGGCGTTCAGCACCGGCGCCGGGGGCTTCGCGCTGGCGAGCCTCGGGATTTGGTCGGCGAGCTGGACGATTGTGATGGGCGATCTGAATGGCGATGGCCTGGCCGACGCCTTCCTGTACAACGTGACGTCGGGCGCGTTCTTCCAGGGTCTCGCGAAGTCCGGCGGGGGCTTCAACATGTTTGGGGGGACATGGTCGAGCGGCTGGCGTGTCGCGCCCGGGGACGTCAACGGCGACGGTCGCGCCGATATCGTGCTCTACAATCCGACGACCGGGGTCGCGTTCAAGTGCTTCAGCGACGGCGCGGGCGGGTTCACCTATTCGAGCTTCATGCTCCCTGAAAGCCGCCAGATCGTGATCCTCGACATGAACGGTGACGGCCGCGACGACCTGTTCACCTACGACGCTGCGATTGGCGGCTGGGCGTACGTGATCAGTAGGTGAGGAGACGACATGCTGTTCAACGATCCTCGAATGGACCACCTGTTCAGGCGGACCGGATTCGGGGCGAGCGCCGAGGACGTGCAGCTCTTTGGCGCCCTCGGCTATCAGGGCGCGGTCGATCTGCTCACCGACTTCGAGCAGTTTCCGGACGACATCGACTCGTTCATCGGCTCCTCGGGATATGCGGGCGTCACGGCCAGCGCAGGGGGCGCCTTCCGGCCCAACACCGTCGTCAACGACGCGCGCCAGCGGTGGCTGTTCCGCATGGTTCATTCCCAGCGCCCGCTGCAGGAGAAGATGGCGCTCTTCTGGCACGACCATTTCGCGACGGCGTACAGCAAGCTCGCCGGTCTCGTCGCCGACTCCAGCCACGCCGTCCGGATGATGGCCGCCAAGCCGTCGGAAGATCCGAACGGCATGCGGGGGCAATACGAGCTCTTTCGCCAGTACGCGCTCGGCAATTTCCGGGATCTGGTGCGCGCGATCGCCGAGCAGGACGCGGCGACGAACTACTGGCTCGATGGCTACACGAATACCCGGTCGCAGCCGCAGGAGAACTTCGGACGGGAGCTCATGGAGCTGTTTACGCGCGGCGTCGGGTACTACACCGAAGAGGACGTGTACGCGGCGGCGCGGGTCTACACGGGCTGGAACTCGCGGCGCGTGAACACGGTGTCCGGCGACGCCACGAGCGGCCGGTACGAGGTGTACTACAACGCCAACCAGCACCAGACCGCCGCCAAGACCTTCAGCTTTCCGATCTACGCCGACGGCAGCCGCACGATTCCCGCGCGCGGCGCCGATGCCGGCATCCAGGACAGCCTCGACCTGATCAACGCGCTCGCCGGCCATCGAGAAACCGCGCTGCTGCTCGCGCGCAAGCTCTGGAGCTTCTTCGTGAGCGAGGTCTACGAGCCGACGGACGCGTGGCTGCATGCCATCGCGGACACGTATCAGAGCAGCGGGTACAACATGCGGTCGGTCGTCCGGCGGGTCCTGACGTCGAGCCAGTTCCTCGATCCGGCGGTCTACTTCACGCGCTACGCCTGGCCGGTCGAGTACGTGGTGCGAGCCATCAAGGAAGTGGGCTGGAGTGGATTCTCCCTGTCGAGCACGCTCACGCCGCTCCTTAACATGGGGCAGCAGCTGTTCGAGCCGCCGGACGTGGCGGGCTGGGATTGGGGGGAGACCTGGTTCTCGACCGGGGCGCGCTTGCAGCGGATGAATTTCGCTTCGACGCTCGCGAACAACCAGCGCGTCAACATGGCGACCGCCGCGCGGGGCAACACCACGCCGACCGCGCTCGTGGATTATTTCCTGGGCCGTGTCACCCCGATGCCGTACGACGCGGCGTCGCGAAACCAGTTGGTGACCTACGTCCAGGCGGCGAACACCTTTATCGGCACGGATACACAGTTGCGGACCAAGACCGCCGGCCTGGCGCACATCATGGTCGCGTCGTCAGAGTATCAATTTGTGTAGTTCTCAGTTGTCAGTTTTCAGTCGTCAGTTTCGTTTGACTGAGAACTGAAAACTGAGAACTGATGACTACGAGGTTCTGCTCATGAGTTTCACCCGGCGTGACTTCGTCAAAGGCGGCGTGGCGGCATTTACCTGGGGCTTTGCAGCGCCGGGCTTCCTGTCGGACCTCGCGCTCGCGCAGAGCGCCTCGTCGCGCAACCTGGTGATCCTGTACCTGAGCGGTGGGAACGACACACTCAGCACCCTCATCCCGTACGGCGATGCGTTCTACTACAGCCGTCGGGCGGCGCTCGGCATCCCGGCGGCCAGCGTGCTTCAGGTCGGGACCGACAGCAGCGGCTCGGTGCTCGGGTTGAACCCGCGGCTCACCGGCTTGAAGACGGTCTACGATCAGGGACAGCTCGCGCTCATTCAACGGTGCGGGTATCAGAACTCGAGCCGGTCGCACTTTTTCGGCGTCGACATCTGGTCGACGGCCAACCCGCGCAGCTCCACCGGGCCGGGATGGCTCGGCCGCTATCTGGATCTTCTGCCGAGTCCGGTCGACGCGCTTTACGGCTGGAATACGACCGGATCGACGCCGCACACGCTTCTGGCGCGGACGGTGTCCGTGCCGGCGATTCCGAATCCCGTGACCTATGCGCTCTCGAGCCCGAACGGCGGAGCGGACGGGCAGGCGGGACGGGCCGCGCTCTCGAGCATCTCGTCGCATCTGAACGACAGCCGCGCGCACCTGTCGTTCGTCAACGGCACGACCCAAGCGGCGTTCAACACGCTCGATCGCGTCGCGACGGTTGCGACCTACACGCCGAGTCTCACGTATCCGAACAACGGGTTCGGGCTCGCGTTGCGGACCGTCGCGGGCGCGCTCGTCAGACAGGTCGGCACTCGCATCTTCTTCGTCCAGACCGGCGGCTACGACACGCATTCGCGCCAGGACACGAATCTGGCGAACGGCAGTTACGTCGGCCTGATGGGCACGCTGGACGACGGCCTGACGGCCTTCCACAACGACCTCCAGAATCAGGGGCTCATCAACAACACGCTGGTCCTGATGTTCACCGAGTTCGGACGCCGGATCAGCGAGAACGGGAGCGCCGGCACCGATCACGGCGCCGCCACGCTGATGTTCGCGATGGGGGGCGCGGTCAGGGGCGGCTTGTACGGGACCGCGGGATCGCTGCAGCCGTTTACCGGCAACCCGGCCCTCGAGAACAACGGTGGCGATCTGAAGTACGAAACCGACTTCCGCTCGGTCTATGCGCGGGTGATCGACAACTGGCTCGGCGCCGACTCGATCCAGATCCTCGGCGGCGACTTCAGGAACGGACCGGCGATCCTCTGAAGCGGACCTGACGAGCCTGCGAACAAATCATGTAAGGCGAACCTGTCAGGTTCGCGTTGGGATCTTCACCTCGAACTCGAACGGGAAGGGAAGATTGCCCACGATCGCGCGCACTGCCCAGACCGCGAGGGTCCACGCGGGATTCGCGTGTGGGACCAGGCGACGGGCTGGAGCTGGCTGAGGCTGAAATGACGCCAGCACGCACCGCCAAATCTCCACAGGTCACCCGGTGGTTCGACAGCCGACTCACATGGCCGCAAGGCTTGGGCCACCGTGATCAAGACTGACGTGCGATTGCGGTTGGCACCCGGTCAGAACTCGATCATTACCTTGCCCTTGTCCGTCAAGATCTGCCCGACGATCGGCCCTGCGTTCGTCAAGCTTGCTGTTGCGGGGCTTCCGAAGGTGATCTCCAGATTCTCGCCGATCAGCCAGGTAAAGCCGGTGTCTGTGTCTGTGGCCTCGATCACCTTGTCCGGCGGCGTGAACGTCGTCGAGAGCGTCTGAGTACCCGCATTGAGCACCGTTCCCGCGCTAGGCGTGTACGCGAACGATCCGGAAACAGGTGTTGGTTGCCGGATCGTATTCGAGGGTAGGGAACAACACGGACCCATTCCCTTGGTTTCCGTCGACGACATAGAGGCGCCCGGCGATCACGCCGCCCGTCGAAAAAAACCGCGTGGTCGGCATTGAGGTCTTGGCCGTCCATGTATCTCCCTGTGGTCAGAACGATGGCCCCCCGCATCATAAACTCGTGCTGACCGCCAGAGAGCGGCCCCTCGAAGCCAAGCGCTCGCAGTCCTGCAATAAGGTCTCGACGCTTGACGGGTCCCCACGGCGGCATCAGCTCGCGCGGCGAACCTTGACGACGGCCTTGCCAAGGGGGGGGATGGCCAGGCCTCGCGCGACTCGCACCAGGATCCATTCCTCGAGAACTTCGGCAAGTTCGCGGCGACAAGCTTCGAGCGTGGAGCCGGTGGCGATGACGCCTCGAAGGCCCCGGACGGTCGCAGCAAACGTGCCGTCGTCAACGAGACGATAGTGGGCGCGCTCCAATGCCGTCGCAACGTAGTGACTGATCATTTCGTCGTCATTCTACAGCGGACGCAAGCGGATGAGTTCTCGAGGGGTCGGCAACTCGGATCGCACGAATGTTGAACCATAACCCCGTGCGCAGCGCCGGAGCTTTGCCACGCCACTATGGGGCGGGCCGCATTCGCGCTCAGGGCGCTTGAAGGAGGCTAGTGGTCCTCTAGTCTCTGAAGCCTGGCCGACTCCACGCGAGATACACCGGAAGCCCAAGAACCACGATGACCAGCCCCGGCCAGGTAGTCGACGCACGGTACGCGAAGAGGACGATCAGGATCGCGACGGCGCCTACAAGGTAGAGCAGTGGAACAACCGGATAGCCGAAGGCCCGATAGGGCCGCAGCGCATCCGGCTGCGTGCGGCGCAGGCGAAAGATGCCGGCGATCGTCAGAATGTAGAAAATGAGCGCCGCCGAGATGATGTAATCCAGCAGGTTGGTGTAGAGATTCCCGTACGCGCGCGTGATCGGATTGTAGGTTCGGGGCAGTACCAGGAACGCCGCCCACAACCCCTGAAGCGCCAGTCCCGATGCCGGCACCCGCGCGGGGTTCAGCATCCCGACCTTCTTGAAGAAGAGTCCATCACGCGCCATGGCGTAATACGCGCGCGCCCCCGTCAGGATCAATCCATTGGCGCAGCCGAAGGTCGAGACCATGATCCCGATCGCCATGATGGCACCGCCAAACCGGGGGAAGATCTGCTCGAGCGTGGCGGCCGCCACCCGATCGGCCGGCGCGTGCTGAATCGCCTCCAGCGGGAGCGTCACCAGATACGCGACGTTCGCGAGGCAGTAGAGCGTGATGACCAGCCCGGTCCCCAGCGCGAGCGACAGCGGGATGTCACGGCGCGGGTTCCGGACCTCGCCGGCCGTGAAGGTGATGTTGTTCCAGGCGTCTGCGGAAAAAAGCGATCCTGTTTGCGCCACCGCGATGGCCGCAAAGAGACCGAACGCGTTTGCGGCAGTGACTCCCGACGCAACCGGGACGTTCCCGCGCGCTGTCCACAAATCGCCCAAGTTCTGATCGACGGCCGGCGCGTTCCAGCCGAGCAGCAGCCCGATCACGACGAGCGCCGCCAGCGCGCCCGTCTTGGTGGTCGTGAACAGGTTCTGGACGGTCTTCCCGTATTCGAGCCCGCGGCTGTTCGTCCAGGTGAGCAGCGCGATGACGCCGATTGCCACGAGCTGCGCCACCGAGAGCGAGACGGCGTAGCCCTGAGACAGATGAATCGGCGCGACGAGATAGGTGCTCTCGGAAATGGCTGGCATCAAGACACCGAGATAACGGGCGAACCCGACCGAGACCGCCGCGATCGTCCCGGTCTGGATCACGAGAAAGAGGGTCCAGCCGTACAGGAATCCCCACAGCGGCGAGAACGCCTCGCGCAGGTAGACGTACTGACCCCCGGCGCGCGGCATCATGCCCGCGAGCTCGCCGTACGACAGCGCCGCCGCGAGGGTCAACAGCCCGGTGACCAGCCACGCCACGAGCAGCCAGCCGGGGCTGCCCACCAGGCGCGCCATGTCCGCCGAGACGATGAAGATGCCCGAGCCGATCATCGACCCCACCACGACCATCGTCGAGTCGAACAGTCCGAGCTCGCGCTTGAACTCGACGTCGAGGGCGGCCAGCCCTGAGCTTCGTCGAAGGGCGGCGTCCGTGCTCATCGTGAGAGGCGCTCGCGCACTATCGCGCCACGAGCGAAGGCCAGTACGCGATGAGATCGGCGGTTCGTGTGCCGGCTGCGAGGGTCATGACGTGCCGGGATTATAGCGCAGCGATCATCGTACGCATCGACCTGGTGTGTTCATCGACCGTCGACCATCGGCCGAATGGCGCGGACGACGAGATCCGGCTCGTCCAGTTGAATCCAGTGCCCGCAGTGCTCGGCGACAATGTGGCGGCCATCTCGCGACGCACGGGCGAGTGCTGCATGCTCAGCGAGCATCGCCGGATCCAGATCGCCTGCCGATAAGACGGTCACCGGGATCTCTGCGGGAACGTGCGCACCCGCCACGTCGGCGGCGACCGCCGGCAGGCACGCCAGGTACGCGGCCATCCCTGAAAAGCTCTTCGGCTGCGACCAGTGTGCGCGGATGACGGGCAGCATCTCGGCCGGCATCTTCTGGACCTCACCGATAAGGTTGGTGAGCACGCGAAGGGCCTCGCCGCCGAATCCCCGCGCAACGGCGCGGGGGACGGCGGTCCGCCCGCCGGCCAGAAGACTCAGGCAGGCGCGGACCACCCCGACGCGCGCCAGCATCGCCCCGATTCGAGAAAACAGGACGCCGCCCTGCAGCATCCGCCGCTGCGCGGCGCTCATGGCGATCCACTCAGACGGCGAGATCGGATCCACGAACACCAGCCCTGCCACCTTGTCGGGATGACACGCGGCAAAGCCCCGCACGATGAAGGTGCCGAATGAATGCCCGACCAGGACGACCGGGTCCGTGCCGGTGCACCGTTCGATGACGACCCGCAGATCTTCCATCAGTCCCTCCGCCGTCCGGCGGTCCCGCAACGCGTCGCTCCACGCCAGCCCGGCCCGGTCGTAGCTGCACGTGCGGGTGAGCCGCCCGACCTCGGCCTGAACGAGGGTCCAATTAATAGACGAGGCGGCCACGCCGGATTCGAAGATCACGGGCGGCGAGCCGGAGCCTTCGCACCGGCAATGCAGGCGCCGCGTGCCGATGTCGATGAGGATCCCGGGCGGAGGATATCTGCGGCGGTCGGCGGCGGACGCGACGGCTTGATAGAGGAGGCCGGCCGGCAGAAGCGAGAGGGCGACGAGCGACAGAACCAGCATGCCGTTTTTGTGTGCAGCGCGTCTTGATCCGCCTGCCAGCATCTCACAGGATGTGGCTCTCCCGAATCGAAGCGAGGTGAGCCATGCCAGCGAAGCGTGCCCGCAGAGACTCTTCCGGCGGACAGATCAGACGCCGTCAGGTCAAGCGATACGGGTGGATTCCTGACCTGCCCGACCGCCGCGATCGGATCTACGAAGCGCCGCTCGCGGCGCTCGGTCCGCTGCCGCCGCGCGTCGACCTGCGCAAGACCTGCCCGCCGGTCTACAACCAGGGGCTGCTCGGAAGCTGCACCGCTCATGCGATCGCCGGCGCGCTCGAGTTCGATCAGATGAAGCAGGCGCAGAGCGACATCTTCATCCCGTCGCGGCTCTTTATCTATTACAACGAGCGGGTCATGGAGGGGACGGTCGACGAAGACGCCGGCGCCATGATTCGCGACGGCATCAAGAGCGTCGCGAAGCTTGGCGCGCCGCACGAGGCGCTGTGGCCGTACGTGATCCCGAAGTTTCGGGCCAGGCCGTCGAAGCCGTCGTACACCGACGCCTTGCTCCATCAGGCCGTGCTCTACCAGCGGCTGATCCCGACGCGCGATCAGCTCAGAGGCTGCCTCGCGGACGGCTATCCGTTCGTCTTCGGCTTTTCGGTGTACGAGAACTTTGAAAGCCAGGCGGTGACCACGACCGGACGCGTTCCGATGCCGAAGCCGACCGAGCGCCTGCTCGGCGGCCACGCGGTGCTGGCGGTCGGGTACGAGGAAAAAGTCCGTCGCTTCATCGTCCGCAACTCGTGGGGTGAGTTGTGGGGGAGGAAGGGCTACTTCACGATGCCGTACGAGTTCCTGCTGGATCCGAACCTGTGTGACGACTTCTGGAAGATTACGTTAATTGAATAGGGACACGGGACCGCCTTCAAAGCGCGATCGATTCTGCGCACTCCGAGCGTCCCGGTGTACGCAGTTTGTGCGACCTATCTAGCGGCGCGCGATCGCCGCATCCAAAAAGCCGAGGATTATCGCCGCGTCGTGCGGGCGCGCGTCTGGCAGAAAGGGTGCAACGACGATGCTAAAATGCCATGCGAGCAAGAAACACGATGTCGCAGACGACGGATCTCGTCACCGCCGAGGAGTTCGCCAAGCTTCCGGACGACGGCTGCAGGTACGAGCTTGTGCGGGGCCGGGTAATCAAGATGGGCCTCGCCGGGTTTCCCCATGGCAAGATAGCCGTCCATCTTGGATCTCTGCTCGACCAGTACGTGAGAGCCCACAAGTTGGGTGCCGTGGCGGTCGATCTTGGGTGTCACCTCGAGCGCGATCCGGACACTGTGCGGGGCCCGGACCTCTCATTCATCCGAGCCGAGCAGATCCCCCGAACGGACCCCGAAGGGTTCTGGCGGGGCGGGCCGGATCTGACCGTCGAGATTCGCTCACCCGGCGATACCCTTCCCGAGATCGAAACGAAAGTCGATGAATACTTGTCACATGGCGTGCGGCTCGTCTGGGCCGTCGATTCGCGCAGGAAGACCGTGACCGTCTATCGACCGTTGACGCCGCCGCGCACGCTCACGGTTGACGAAGACCTCGACGGCGGCGATGTCCTCCCCGGGTTCCGCTGCCGTGTCCGCGAGATTTTCGAGTAGTCGAACTTCCTGAAGCTCGAAGCCTCAAGCCCGAAGCCTATCTCACCCGCGCCTTGAGCTCGTCGAACCAGTTTTCGATGACGACGAACTGGGCGCCGCCGGTCGACCGCTGCTGTTTGATCATCAGGAATCGCTTCCCGTCCGGAAGCCCGGAGCCGGTATCAGCCAGCCTCACGCCCTGGGCTATAATCCACGCTTCCGACGATTCCCGCTTCAAGAGCGATAGGGACGACCTTCATGCTGCAGGCCGGCACACGCCTGCGGCCGTACGAGATTCACTCGCCAGGCTCCGGGCTCTTGGCCGCGTGCCGCTGCGGAACAAGGCCGGAAGTCTGAAGCCTGGAGCCCGAAGCCGACCGCGCTACTGTCCGCTCGTGGTCGTCGTCTTCCGCGTCGCGCGCTCGCGCTTCTGCTTGTCCACCATCTGTGCGACGTCCGCCAGCAGCTTCTTCGCGTCGTACGCGATCCCGTCCTTGATCGTCCACTTGATCCCGCCGACGCGTTCGGCCCGGCCGGTTCGATCGTTCAACCTGACGGCGCCCGTGGCGTACAGGATCTTGAAGTTCTGCAGCGGATTCTGATCCACGATGACCATGTCGGCGAGCAGCCCCTCGCGCACGACGCCGAACTCGATCGGCTTGCCCTTCGGCTCGTGCAGCGTCAGGGCGCCGTTCATCGTCGCTGACTGCACGACCTCGAGGGGATGGAAACCGGCTTCCTGCAGCAGCTCGAACTCGTTGATGTAGCCGAACCCGTACGTCTGGTAGATGAATCCTGAATCGGATCCGGTCGTCACGCGGCCGCCCATCTTCTTGTAGTCGTTCACGAGCTTGAACCACACCTGATAGAAGTTGCGCCACTCGACTTCGTCCTCGGTCGTCCAGTCGTACCAGTACGCGCCGTGATTCGATCGGCTGGGTTCATAGAATGCGAAGAGAGACGGGAGCGTGTACTTGTCGTGCCAATCGGCGTTCTTGAATCGCATCACATCGCGCCCGGCCGAGTAAATCGTGAGGGTCGGATCGAACGTCGTTCCGAGTTTGAGATGCTCCTGGAGGTACGCCTTCCACTCGGGGCTTCCCGGCGGATGGATCTTGTCCCACAGCCGCGCCACCTGACCGAACCGCATGTACTCGTCGTCATTGATCTGGTTGACTGGATACGGCTGGACGACGTAGTCCTTCAGCAGCGATTCGAAGTGACCATAGAAATGGGTGACGGTGCCGAGGCCGAGCCGCGCCGCTTTGATGGCGTTCATCTGCGCGACGCCGGTTTGTCCAAGGTGCGCGGTCGATCCGAGCCCGTGCTTCTTGGCCTCGTCCAAGAGCGCCGCCATGATCTCGGGCCGCTGCGACCCGAGCTTCAGGCCGTCGACGCCGTTCTGCGCGGCCCAGCGCACCCAGTCGCGGGCCGCTTCCGGCGTATTGATCTGCCCGCCCTTCCAGCCGCTGCCAGGCCGCTGATAGTTGAAGATGCGAGGCGCCACGATCTCGTTGCGGGCGCTGCGCTCTTTCTCCTTCACGCTGAGCTCGTTCGACGTCAGCGAGACGCCCCGAACCGTCGTCACGCCGTGCCCCAGCCACAGCTTGTAGGCGTACTCCGCTTCGGCGTTCTTCGGGGCGCCGCCGGCGTGCACGTGGAGGTCGACGAAGCCCGGCATCACGTACATGCCTGTCGCGTCGATCTCATAGTCCGGCTTCGCCGGTTGGCGATTGGGTCGCAACGCCAGCCCCGGCGTGCCGGCGCTGCGGATGTCGGCAATGCGGTTGTTCTCGACGACGATGTCGACGGGGCCTTGCGGCGGCGCGCCCGTGCCGTCGATCAGGATCGCTCCGCGGATCACCAGGGTCTTGAAGGGTCCGAGGCCTTCGCTCGCCCCACGACTCGGGGCGGGCGCGAGGCTCCCCTCGAGAGCCGAGGCTGGCGGGGGCGACGGCTGCTGGGCGATCAGCTGGGACGAGCCGAAGCCGAGCGTCGTCACGAGGACAGCGGCAATCGTCAAAGCGAGAAACGCGGACCGGCGAGTCATGGAGAACCTCCTGAGAGCCAATATCTTACACCCGCTTGACACGTGTCAGTGGACGATGCCATCGTCGTCGTCGAGGTCGAGAAGGGGAGATCTGCCTATGCAGGCGAACCTGGTCCCGACCTCTTTGCGAGACCGGCTTGGTCCGGAAGGCACGCATGCCTTGCTGGAGTTGCTGGACAAGGCCGGCGACGAATGGTCCGAACCGATGCTGACGAGAGAGTCGTTCGAGCGAAGAATGGCCGAGGAGTTCGCGAAGTTTCGCGTGGAAATGGCGCAGGGCTTTGGCTCGGTCCGAGGGGAGATCGCTCAGACTCGCGCCGAGCTCATCAAGTGGTCGTTCCTCTTCTGGATTGGGCAGGTCGTGGCAATCGCCAGCATCCTCGGGTTCATGCTGCGGTTCATCGGCGCGGTCAAGTAATCACCCTCACGCGCTGCACTCGCCGTCGAGCACCTCCGGCCGATACTCCGCGTTCTCCCCGAGATCGATGAAGTCCTCCGGCATCGCGTCCTCCGGCGTGATCGCGGCCAGATCGGTCAGCGCCGTCTTGAGCTCGGCCACGTCGATTCGCGTGAAGAACGCGGTCGCGGTTTCCTCCGGCGCGCGGGCGATGCGATAGAAGGTCAACAAGCGCTCGAGGGCCTCGACGATGCGCCGCGCCGGGATTTTGGCGACGAGCCGCCCGAACGCCGCGTTGCCGTTCAGGCCGCCTCCGACCGTAACGAAATACTGCGGCACCGCGCGATTGCCGACCTTCCGCACGCTGCCCTGAAAGCCGATGCCCGCGATGTGATGATGGCCGCAGCCGTTGGGGCAGCCGCTGATCTTGATGTTCAGATCGGAGGCGGTCGCGATGAGATCGGGTCGCGATCGAAGATGCGACTCCAGCGTGCGGCCCAGCCCGCGCGACTGCGTGACCGCGATGCGGCAGGATTCCGCGCCCGGACAGCTCGTGACGTCGGCGATCGTACTTGCATGCGCGAGGCCGAGCCCCGCGCTCGCGAGCCGCGCGTAGAGATCGCGCACCCGCAACGTGGGAACCCAGCGGAACAACAGATCCTGTTCCGGCGTGACCCGCACGGACCCGTCACCGAAGGTCGACGCCAGCTCCGAGAGCACGCGAATCTGCGTGCCCGCGAGATCGCCGAGCGGCACCGTCGCCGTGACTGTCGAATAGCCTGCCTGCTTCTGTGGGCGCACATTGGTTCGCCGCCACGCGGCGACGGAGGCATCGGTCGGCAGACCTGGGGTGATATCGGGGGTGATGCCGGGTCCGCGAAGCGTCGCGGTCGAGACGAACGCGGCGACGTCGGCGGGGGACGGCGGCTGTGGGTGCCACCAGTCTGGCGGCTCTTCGACCGGTGCCCGATCGGGGTCGAACGGCAAGGAAGCGCCGCCGCCAGCGCGCACGTCGATGAGCGCGCGCTCGTATTCTTCACGCCACCGCTCCCAGCCCAGCTCGCGAATCAGGAACTTCATCCTGTTGCGCTGTTTGTGCTGGCGATCGCCGAGCCGGTGGAAGACCTGGATGATGGCTTCGGCCACGTCGAGGATGTCGCCGGCGGGGAGGAAGTGGTACAGCACCTCGCCCGACCGAGTCAGAATCGACGTTCCGCCGCCGACCGTGACCTTGAATCCCCGCACGGTCGTCTCGCCGACCTGACGGATCCGCGCCCGCCATCCGATGTCGTTGATCGCCGTTGCGGCGTGATCGTGCGGGCAGCCTTCGAACGCGATCTTGAACTTGCGCGGCAACGACGAGCTGAGCGGATGGCGAAGGAGATAGCGGGTCAACGCCTCGGCGTACGGCGTGACGTCGAACACCTCGTCGTGCGCCACACCGGCGTACGGGCACGCCGTGATGTTGCGCACCGAATTGCCACACGCTTCGCGCGTCGTCAGGCCGACCTCGGCCAGCCGGCGCATCGCCAGCTCGACGTCGGGGAGCTGGACGAAGTGGAACTGCAGGTTCTGACGCGTCGTGATGTGGCCGAAGCCGCGCGACCAGCGCTCGGCAACGTCCGCAAGGGCCTGAAGCTGCGGTGCCGTCAGGATCCCCTGTGGGATCTTGACACGCAGCATCTGCACGTCCGGCTGGCGCTGGCCGTAGGTGCCGCGCACGAGACGGAAGACGCGCCACTCGTCCGGCGAGATCTCCCCGCGCTCGAATCGCTCGAGCGTCGCGACGAACTCGTCGATCTCCGCCTCGACCGCGAACGAAAGCCTGGTGCGGCCCAGGGTTCGAGGATCGTCAATGGCTGCCATCGGGTGCTCCTTCAGTCCTTAGTGCGCGTGGGGCCACCCCCACGCGCTTCACGCGCTTCGCCGTTCGGCTTTGGCCTTGCCGCATCGCTTCGCCCCGCAGCCTTCCGGTGCGCGAGGCCGTCGCCAGCGGCGCTCTCCTGTTGTCCCAGCAGCGCAGCCAGGCCCACCACACGTCCGATCACAATCGTGCCGGGCCCTTCGACCTCGCTCAGGGCAGGCGATTCGGCCGACCCCGGAATGAGGGCCTCGCCGAGATCGCGCAGCGGTCCGATCCAGCGCGCCGACTGGGCGGTCGACGCCCCGATGAGGACCGCCGCCGGCGTCGTCGGCGACCAGCCGCGCAAGAGCAGCAGCTCGGCGATCGCGCGCCGCGACCGGAGTCCCATCAAGACGACGATCGTGAGGGCGCCTGGCGCGAGGGACCACAACACCGGCTCGTACGCCTCGGCTGCGTGTCCGGCCACCACCACGAACCCGGAGGCGAGGCCGCGATGCGTGACCGGGATGCCCGAGAGCGCCGCCGCCGCCGTAGCGGAGCTCACCCCTGGGACGATGTCGAACCGCAAGCCGGCGGCCCGGAGCGCGAGCGCTTCCTCGCCGCCGCGGCCGAGGACGAACGGATCGCCGCCCTTGAGCCGCACGACGCGCTTGCCTCTTCGGGCGGCATCGATCATGAGCCGATTGATCGTCTCCTGCCGCATCGCACGCCGGCCGGCGCGCTTGCCGACGAAGAAGCGCTGAGCCTTGCGGGCGTAGCGCAGGATCTTCGGGTTCACGAGCGCGTCATACAGCACCAGATCCGCGAAGCGGAGTCGCAGGAGGGCCTTGCGCGTCAGCAGGCCCGGATCGCCGGGGCCCGCGCCGACGATCGAGACGACAGGAGCGCTCATGGTCGCGTCTCCTGACTGGCGCCGGGACCATACAGCGCATTCAGCGCGCTGAGGAGCAGCGGCCGGCGCGCAGGCATCGCCACATCCCCGGTCTTCCACAAACGACGCTGTCGTCGCGCTTCGTCCATCCAGCGATCGAGATCGTCGGGGAGCAGTATCTCGAGCCCTTCGCGCAGGAGTCCCGCCAGCGCCGGCGCATGTCCACCGGTTGACACCGCAATCGTCACGCCGGACCGTCGCAGCACACCGCCCGCGTAGGCGGTCGCATTGACTGGATCATCGACGGCATTGACGAAGAGGCGCCGCTCTTCGGCGGCGGCAGTGACCTCGCGGTTGACCTCCGGCGTCGCCGCCGCTACGACGAACCACGCCTCGTCCAAGTCGGCGGGAAGCCACGGGCGACACCGCAGCTCGGGATTCGGGGTTGCTCCGCCTTTCTTCGCCGCCGCTTGCTCAATCTCCGGCCCGATCGACGGCGCGACGACGACCAGATGTGCGCCCGTTGGGCGGAGTGCTTTCAGCTTGGCGGCGGCCACGGGTCCGCCGCCGACGATGACCACTTGACGGCCGGCGAGTTTCAGGAACGCGGGATGCAGCTCCGCTTCCTGCGCCGGGAGCATGAGTGACATGACCAGAGCTCCAGTTGATGCGCGGATGGTGCGCGCGACCGGACGGCGTGCGCCGCCGGCTGCAAGGCTGAAAACGAAAAAGGCCCGGAAGCAACGCCTCCGGGCCTGTCAGCCTCGCTGTGCTGGAGTTGGCCTCAGGGATGAGCCGAGGCGCGCAGCATGACCGCAGACAAGGAGGCCCTGCCGGGCCTGCTACAACAGCATCGGGTCATGGCCGCGCTCGATTGCATCGGTCAAGTGTAGGAAACCTGCGACGGCGTGTCAAATGTACAATCCGAGGGGCAGAAAGCTCTACGATCCCTCTTGATGAGATGGCCATTGCCGCGTCTGTGTGGGGTGTTGCTCGTCGGGGCCGGCCTGGTCGCCGCGGGCGCTGGAATGAGCGGCCAGACGTCCTCCTCCGGCTGGAAGCTGGTTGTGCTCGGCGTCGCGCAGGACGGCGGCATGCCGCATCTTCGCTGCACCGAGCCGCCGTGCTCGGAGGTCCGCGCCGGGCACCGGCCCGCCGAGAAGGTCTCGTCGATCGGGTTGATCAATCGCGATTCAAGCGCGGCCTATCTCTTCGACGCGACGCCGGACTTTCGCGAGCAGGTCCACGCGCTGACGGGCGGCCGCGTCCCCGACGGCATCTTCCTGACCCACGCCCACATCGGCCACTACACGGGATTGCTGTATCTCGGGAAGGAATCGATCGCTGCGCGCGAAGCGCCGGTCTATGCGACGCGCCGCATGGCCGACTACTTGTCCGCCAACGGTCCCTGGAGCCTGCTCGTCAAGGATCGTCATATCGTCTTGAACGTGATCGAACCGGACCGGCCGACCGTGCTCGCCGGCGGCGTGCGCGTGACGGCGATGACGGTGCCGCACCGCGAGGAGTTCACCGATACGGTCGGCTATCTCATCGAGGGGCCACGGCGAAAGGCCCTTTTCATTCCCGATATCGATCAATGGGACCGGTGGGATCGTAGCATCCGCGAGCTGGCCGATCGTGTCGACCTGGCGCTTCTCGACGGGACATTCGGATCGCCGCAGGATGCCGGTGCCCGGGACATGAGCCAGATTCCACACCCGCTGATCTCGACGACGCGCGAGCGGTTGAAGGGCACGCGCGCGGCCCTCTGGTTCATCCACGTCAACCATCGCAACACCGAGCGCGATCGCGCGGCCGACCTCGCGCGTGAAGGGATGGAGTTCGAGATGTGACGATCGCCCCACCCAGCCAGCCGCACGGTTTTCGGCTGGCATCCGCCTCGCAATGACGATGCTAGAGCAACCCCGACACCGTCCGCGGCCCCGAGGTCCGGGAAAAGATCGACGACTATCTGTCTCGCGGTGTTCAGCTCGTGTGGGTTGTCGATCCTGACAAGAAGATCGTGACGATCTACCGCCGGCTGTCGGCGCCGATCAGCGTCGGAATTGACGAGAACCTTGACGACGGCGAGGTTTTGCCCGGCTTCACCTGTCCGATCCGCAGGATCTTCGAGTAGCGCGCCCTTACTTCCTTAGCGCCGCCGGCCAGTTCAGCACGACCACGTATGACGAGGTCACCGAGTCTTCGTTGACCATGTTGACGACGAACCGCTGCCCGTCCGCGGTCGCGGCATAGTCGCTCTTTGCCGGTGCGCCAGGCCCGCCCGGCACGCGTACGCGAAAGAGCGGCGCCGGCAGCCCCGCGTCGAACGAGGGGCCGGAGGTCACGGGCGCGGTCATCAGCATGCCGTCGAGGCCCAGGAAGAAGATCTCGGTGCC
>JACOUA010000024.1 GCA_016178075.1 Acidobacteriota bacterium | reverse complement strand
GGATTTCGGCGGCGTCGGCACGCGGAGCAACAAGCACGTGGTCTCGACGAAGTGGACGGCGGTCCTGTCGAGCGCGTCGGTCAACGAGTTCAATGTCGGGTACAGCGACAGCGAGCCGCAGGGCGACGTCCCGCTGAGTCAATTCGACTTTGCGTCAAAGGGTCTGCTCTTCCGGGCCGATCGCGTGCGCATGGGGCAAATCCAGGTGCCCGGTGTGCTGAGCGACATCGGCTACCGCGTCGATTCGTCGAACTACCGCCAGCGCGCCTACACGCTGAAGGAAGGCTATTCCCAGGTCAAAGGCGACCACTCGTTGAGGCTCGGCGGCGAATGGACCTACTACCGCTACAACGTGGCGTCGTGCAGCCGCGGTTGCAACGGCGTCTTCGAATTCCGCAGCCTCGCCAATCTCCTGGCCGGCACGGTCCGGCGGTTCGACGTCATGCTCCCTGGCGGCGACATCATCGGTCGGGACATGCACCAGCACCTGCTCGGCACCTATTTCCAGGACAACTGGCGCGCGGCGAGAACCCTGACCCTGAATCTCGGCTTGCGTTACGAATTCGCGAGCACGATCCAGGAGAAGGACGGCAAGGTCTCGAACCTGATCAACTTCCTCGATCCGGACGTCACGGTTGGCGTTCTCTACAAGAACCCGACCGCCAAATCGTTCAGCCCGCGTCTCGGCTTCGTGTGGGCGCCCAGCGAGGGCACACAATCGCTGCGTGGGGGCGTCGGCATCTTCTACGAGCATCCCATGCTGTACAACGTGCGGACCTCGCTGCAGGAGCTGCCGCCCTTCACGCTCGTCGGGCGCATCGAGCAGGCCGGCATCGATTTCCCGAACGCGTTCTTCACGCAGCTCGGCTCGGCCAACGCGCGGCCGAATATCCGCACTTTCCAGTACGATCTCGATCAAACGTACATGTACCGGTGGAGCCTGACGTACCAGCGACAGTTCTGGACGAACTGGGTGGCGTCGGCCGACTACACCGGATCGCGCGGCTTCAACCTGTGGCAGCAATCGTTGCCGAACCTCCGCAAGTGGGAGGGGTGGCCGAATCAGCCGCCGGCGGGCACCGACAAGTTCTTCCCGGCCGGCGCGGCGCGCATCAATCCCAACTTCGGCGAGATGCGACTGCAGTATTCAAATGCGCACAGCTGGTACGACGGCGCGTCGTTTTCGCTGCAGCATCGGTTGACCGCCGGGTTCCAGTTCGGCGCGGCGTTCACGCTGTCGAAGGCCCGGGACGAGGGATCGGGCGTGACGAGCGGCGGCGACGAGTTGCCGCAGGATCAGCGCGGCATCTACGCCTGGGATCTCCATCTGAAGCGCGGACCCTCGTCTTACGACACGAGAAAAGTCTTCACCGCCAACGCTTCGTACGAGCTCCCGTTCGGCAGAGACGCAACGGGGATTGCGGCCGCGTTCGCCAAGGGCTGGCAGATCAACACCATCATTACGTTGTTGGATGGCTATCCGCTGTCGGTGCTCGAAGACAGCGACGCGCAGACCACCCGCATCGGCGACGATGAGATGCTGCGGCCGGACCTGATTCCGGGCGGCAACCCGAATCCGGTCACCGGCAATCCCGATCGCTGGTTCGACCTCTCGCAGTTCACGCCGGCGCGCATCGGCTACTTCGGCAACCTCCCGCGGAATACCGTGACGTCGCCGGGCCTCGCGACGGTCGACTTCTCGCTCTTCAAGAACGTCCTGTTCGGCGCCGATCGCCGGATTCAGTTCCGTGTCGAGATCTTCAACCTGTTCAACCGCGCCAATTTCGGCACGCCCGACATGACAGCATTCGTCAACGAGCGGCCGAATCCCAACGCCGGACGCATCACGCAGACACGCACGCCGGCGCGGCAGGCGCAGCTCGGGCTGCGGGTGATTTTCTAGGGGCTAGGGCTCGAGGCTAGCAGCTAGGAGACGTCAACATCAGGGCCGGTGGAGAGGTCACTCTCAGGAAGGTGCGGCACTGACCGTTACCGGAACGGTGCAGACCATCGGCGGGACGTACGCGTTCCGGGGGCATCGCTTCAACGTGTTCCGCGCGCCGTCGTCAATCAATTGCTCCGCATTCGCCTGCGCCCACGGTTCGCGTTTAGCGACTTTCACCGAATCACGCAAAGACCATCGACTTAATCACGACGGGTACCGCGCGCGTCCGGCCAGCTGGCGCGCCGATATCAATCGTGTCGAAGGGCTTCAGCTCCACTTCGTCCAGGCAGACGAGATTGCCCCGAACGCCGAGCTCAGTCGTGAGGAGCTGACCGACGGACTGGGCCAGATCCCGATCGAAAACCAGCGCAAGCGTCCCGTCGTCGAGCGTCTTCGGCGCAGCATCGCGCAGCCCTTCCGCGAATTCGCGGAGATTGGCGTAGCTCGGCTCTGCTACCCAGCGCACGGCCAGCGCAAACGGCTGTTCGGCGTCGAGCAGTTCGACTCGATCGAGCGTGTGGCGGATCGCGTCGCCAATCGCCTCGCGGGTGAAGCGCTTGCGCGAAAAGATGGGCGACACCACGGACAGATTGCGCAGCGGCAGCAGGTCCGGCCGGGGACAGAAGATCGTGCTGCCGCTCAATTGCACGGTGTGCTGCGAAGCGCCGATGACGGTCGCATGCAGCTTGTGCGGCGGCTCGCCGATCCTCCCGATATCCGCCGAGCGCTCGGCCCGCTCGCGAACTCGCCGCGCCAACCGACGACCCAGATCCCCGAACTCCCGCGGCTGCCGGCCGTAGATGTATTCAGCGACGCCGCCGGTAAACGTCACCGTGTTGAATGGCAGCACCGAGCCGAGCGGCGGCGTCAGCATCAGGCTCTCCGCCACCGCCGAGAGCGGCCGCCGCTCAAGCACCTCGAACAGCGCGTCGACCAACGTGTCGGCAATTCGGTCGGCCACGGCGGGATCCAATACGCGACCGAGCTCGAGGGGGACGCCGATGTGGCGGAGAACGGGCGCCAGCGACGGCTCGAGCCGGGTAATTGTCCCGTCGGCATCGCAGGCGAGGAGGCGCGCGCCAACGTTGATTGCGGCTACGTCGCGCACGGCACCGCCATGCACGACCGCAACCTTCGCCGTACCTCCGCCGATGTCCACGTTCAGAATCGTGCGGTGTTTCCGCAGTGTTTCTTCGACGGCGCCGGACCCGTGGGCCGCCAGCACCGCTTCGAGCTTGTGACCTGCGACGGCGCAGACAAACTTGCCACCTTCGGCGGCGAAAAGCTCGACGATGGCCGGCGCATTCTCCTTGCGCATGGCCTCGCCCGTAATGATGACCGCGCCGGTGTCGATCTCCGAGGGCTGGACGCCGGCTTCCTGGTAGCTCGCATTGAGAAACCGGGCGAGCGCGGCAGCGTCGATCAGGTACGGTGCGGCATACGGCGTGAGCAGAATAGGGGAGTGATAGATGATGTCGCGCGTGACCACCTCGAACCGGCTCGAGAGCGTCTGGCCACGCCGCCGCAGGCCGAGTCTCGAGACGATGACGTGCGAGGTCGAAGAGCCGATGTCCACGCCGACGCTGTTGAGGACGACCAGCTCCGGGCCCCAGCGCGCCGCGGACTCCTCCGGCGACAGCGGCTGGTCATAGTGTGTGTGCTCGATTTCGAAGTCGTGCACGGGTTCAGGCCCTCGCCCGCCTGGCGACAGGAGGCATCCGGAGTTCCGCGCCCGACCGGCGGCACTCTTCCTCGAACAGGCGGCGGATCTGCGGATCCTCGTCCTCGTACTCGATCTGATCGCCGCCCGCGCGCATGTCGATCTCCAGCTTGTCCTCGTCCCACATCGACGGCAGCTTGAACTTGCGGCTGCCCCACCGTAACGCGAGATACCGTGCCGGCGTCGCGCCGCTATTGAAATGCTGATGGAACCAGCGCTCCGGCGGCACGAACATGCTGCCCACCTGCCAGTCGACGCGCCTGCGCTGCTGGCCTTCGGGCCACAACAGCGAGTAGCCCTTGCCGCCGATGATGATCACGTGGGCTCCCGGGCCGTGCCGGTGCGCTTTCTTGTATGTTCCGACCGGGAACTCAGAGACGTGAGCCGCCATCGTATTGTTCGCCAGCTCGAATTTCACGTTCTTGCCGCCGGCGCCGCGCGCCTGCCAGTCCATCAGCGGGAACGATGGCACGTCCGCGACGAAGTTCGTCTCCAGCACGCGGTCTGGATAGAAGTTCGCCTTTCCGCTGAAATAATCCTCTTCCCCACGGAAACGGCTCTGGAACACGTACCCATTGTTGAACACGAAATCGAGATCGTGAAACAGGTTCATCACGAACGGGGCGTTGGTCACCGCGATGTAGCGCACCGGCTCGTCGCCTTGCAGGTTGAAATGCTGGTGCCAGATGTTGAGCGGAACCGAGAACAAACTCCCTTCGTGCCATTCGAACGATTGCTTCGGGCCGTCGTTCCAGACGGTCGTGGCTCCTCGGCCGCGCAGCACGTAGATGAGTTCCTCGAACAGGTGGCGCTGCGGTGTCACTTCGCCGCGTGGCGGGATTTCGCAAACGTAGGCATCGTTGGTCTGCGCGGTGCCGTCCAGCGCAATGCGTGCGCCCAACGCGCCTTTTCGCGGCCAGGGAGCCACCTCCACCGCATTGAGATCCGGCACGTGGAAGCCGTGTGTGACCGGAATCTGTTCCGCCGCAAGCCACTGCTCATACGTCGTCGGAAGATCAATCGGGTTTCGCGGTCGGTCCACCATACGTGCTCTCCTTCATCTGAGCCGGAGCCCCACTAGAGGCCAGTACCACGGCACCAGCGCCAGCAGCACCAGCGCCTCGACGATCGTCATGACAACGCCCACTTTGACGAGATCTTTGGCCTCGAAGTACCCGAACGCGTATCCGGCGACCAGCACTCCGGATTGGTAGACGAACAGCTTTCCCGACGATGCGATCGTGGCGATTATGCCGACCGGAAGGGGATTCATGCCGTGCGCGCGTGCGAAATCGAGCACCATCGGCATCAGCGTGCCGACCACCACCGTATCTTCGCCGACGAACAGGTGGTAGATGAAGGTTCCCGCATAGAGCGCCGCGGTCGCCGGGACGGTGTCCTGAAGGTACGGCGCCATTCCCGCGAAGAGCGTCTCGCTCAGCCGCGCGAGGGCGCCGGTCTTGGTCAGCACGGCGCCCATGCTCAACACGGTACCCATAAAAATCAAGATCGGGAAATTGACTTTCCTGAAGTCGTCGCGGTTGAGAACGCCGATGGCCGGCAGGCACGCGGCGAGACCCGCGCCGATCCCGACGACGGGCGGCGACAGGTGGTGCAGAAAGTCGGTGCTCCAGAGGAGCACGGCCCCTGCCATCAGCATCGCGTTGCGCCGCTCGTCGGCTGACAGCGGGCCCATGCGGCGCAGCTCCGACCGGAGATAGTCGACGTCACCCGGAAGGCTGCGCTTCTCCGGCGGGAACAGCCACAGTGTCAGGCCCCAGCATGTGACGATCGTCACCAGGTCGCCGGGCAGGCACGCGATCGCCCACTGACTCCAGTACACGGGCACGCGCCCCACGTCGACAATGATCCCGCGCGCCAAGATCGAGACGGCGCCTGCGATGATCATCTTGTCGAACACGGTTGCCGAGTACGTCAAGATGAGGAACATCCCGCGACCGATGTTGCTCTTGCGCTCTGCCTCGAACGCGTGCATCAGGCCCGTCGCGATGGACGCGAGGATGTAGATTCTCGCGATGCCCGACGGGACCAGGAACGTCAGGCAGAAGTCGACGAGAATCATGCCTAGCAAGATTCGCGAGTAGGAGGCGCCCACGCGCGACAGGATGATGTAGCCGAGCCGCAGCGCCAGCCCGGTCTTGGTCGCCGTCATCCCGAGCAGAAATGCGCCGAGCAGAAACCATGGCGTCTCCCGAGCGAAGCCGGCGAATGCGGTGGGGAAGTCGGTGACGCGCAGCGCCCAAAACAAATAGCAACCGATCAGTCCGGTCAGGTACAGCTCGATCGGCCCGGTGATCCAGAACACGATCATCAGCGCGCTGATGGCGAGCGATCGCTGGAGGGCCGGGGGGAATCCGAACGGGCCGAACCAGAGCAGAACGCATGCGGAGAGCCCGACCACGACGCCCGCCAACCTCACCCCCGCCAGGCGCGGCGCGGCCGGCACCGGCAGCGTGCCAACTCGCTCCGGTGATGTCCTTGCGGGCGCCGCAAAAGTGTGTGGTGACTCGGTCACTAGACGGCGAAGTGCGCGGTCACTTCCTTCGGAAACAGCTCTTCCACGTTCAAGCGCCGGCTTGTCACGCCCTGCTCGTGGCAGAACTGCAGGAACGCAGTCAGCGTCCGGCGATTCGCGCCGAGCCCGTAGGGCCACCAGTCTTTGCCCAGCGTCTCCCGGACTTCCGCCGCCAGCACGTCGCCCCACGGAATCGGCAGCTGCGGTCTGACGATACTGGTGAGGCGGTTCAAACTGTTCACTTTCGCCTGCTCAAATGCCGCGAGCAGGTTCATCGCGACCCACGGATGTCGGTCGAGCACTGCCACCTTGACGACGACAGTGTGCATGATGGGGAAGATGCCGGTCTCGCGATAGTAGGCCGCTTCGACTTCACGATACGCTGGGAAGAGGCGGCGGATGCGTGGGTCGCGCGCCACAAACGCGTCGGGCTCTCGCGCCGAGATGATCGCGTCCAGGTCGCCGGCGATCAGCATCTCGTTCAGAGAACGATCCGGTACGGCGGTGAGCTCCACACCTGACGGCAGCGACAGCCGGGCTTTCTCGGTCCGGCCGGACTCGTTGACCCCGGCCTGAACCCATCGCAGATCGTGCGGACGCATGCCACACTGGTGCTGCAGGTAGCCGCGCACGTAGATGCCGGCCGTCTGCGCCCACTCGGGTACGCCGACGCGTTTCCCCGCCAGATCGCGCGGATCACGGATGCCGGCGCGATGGGCGACATAGATCGCCGATTGCCGGAACATGCGCGAGGGAAACACCGGGATCGCGCGAAACGGCGGATTGCCCGCGGCGACCAACGACGCGTACTTGCCCATCGCGAATTCGGCGGCGTCCCATTCCTGAAAAGTGCTCATCCGAAAAAAGATTTCTTCGACCGAAAGCTCGATGGGCGTTAGTGTCACCCCCTCAGCTCGAACCCTCCCGCGCAGCAGGTCCATTACGTGATCGTAAGGGCTCATCGCGAGCGAGAGGTGCAGGTCGGGCATCGCCACAGCGGTCATGAGTATACGGCGACTTGAGCCGCGGGGCTTTTCCCAGGCTTTTCCCCTTGACACGCGCCAGGTGCCGCCCTAGGCTTTGGTCTAACCATTCTAGGCCTTTGGTCCGACCATTCTAGCAACGGAGGAGTCCCATGCGCAGGTTGGCCGTTCGATGCGCCATGGTTGCCTGTGTCATGGCGGCAGGCGAGGCACCAGCATTGGCCCAAAGCAAGAGCGCGAACCTATCGGGCGTCGTCAGGGACACATCTGCGGCGGTATTGCCTGGGGTCGACGTCACGGCCCGCAGCCTCGGGACCAATCAGACGCGCACGACACAGACAGACAGCCGCGGTCGCTACGCGTTTCCGGATCTCGCCATCGGCCAGCATGAGATCACCGCGCAACTGCAGGGGTTCCAGCCCTGGCGCGCCGTCGGCGAGCTCTCCGTTGGGCAGAACGCGGAGCTGGACATCACGCTCGCCGTCGGCGCCGTCGCCGAAATGGTGCAGGTGAGCGCGGCGGCCCCGATCACGGTCGACACCCGGAGCTCGACCGTGGGCACGCTGGTCACGCGCGCGCAGATCGAGAACCAGCCGCTCAACGGGCGCGACTTCTCGCAACTCATCCTGCTCCAGCCCGGCACGGTGCAGGCGCGCAGCGATCAAGGTGACATCCTCACGGGCAAGGGCGCGAAGATCTCGGTGCATGGCGCGCGCACCACGCAGAACGCCTACATGCTCGACGGAACCGACATCCTCGATGCGCTCGGCCGCAGCGCCGCGAGTGCGCAGGGACTGGTCAGCGGCATTGAGTCGGTCCAAGAGTTCACCGTCCTGACGAACACCTTCAGCGCCGAATACGGCCGCGGCGCAGGCGGCGTGTTCAACATCGTGACGCGTTCGGGCACGAACGACTTCCATGGGTCGGTATTCGAGTTCCACCGCAACGACGCCTTGGATGCGAAGAACTTCTTCGACGTCGAGAAGCCGCCGTTCACGCGGAACCAGTTTGGCGCCTCCGCCGGCGGGCCGATCGCGTCGAATCGGGCGTTCTTCTTCGGCGCGTACGAAGGACTGCGCGAGCGGCTCGGGGTGACGATCGTCGAGCGGGTTCCGAGCCTGGCCGCGCGGCGGGGGGAATTTCTGCCGGCCGGCGCGACCATCAACCCGGCGGTCCTGCCGTATCTCACCCTCATGCCGCAGCCGACGACCGACAACCCGACGGGAGAGCGAGCGATCTTTCAGGGAAATTTCAGGCAGCCGTCGAACCTGGATACGTACAACATCCGCGTTGATCACCTCCTCTCGCAGCGCGACTCCCTCTTTGCGCGGTACACACAGAGTGACTCGAACCTGCTCTTCCTGACGCCTGAGACGTTCCCCCAATTCCCGGGCAAGGGGGAGAACCATCAGAAGTTCCTCACCGTGAGCGAGGTTCGGGTGTTCTCCAACAACGTTGTCAACAACGTCCGATACGCATTCAACCGCACGACACCACGGGAGGAGCCGGCGCCGCGCAACGAATACCGGGAGCTCGCGTTCATTCCCGGCCAGGTGATCGGCGACATCTTCATCAGCGGCTTCAAGCGGTTCGGGACCGATCGGAGCACCCCCCGCGCCTTCTTCCAGGACGTGCACCAGATCGCGGACGACTTGTCGATCGTGCAGGGCGCCCACTTTTTCAAAGTCGGCGCCAATCTCCAACGGTTCGACATCCGGAGTGTGTCGTCCTCGCGGAACCGGGGCGAGTTCACGATCGATACGTTTTCAGATTTCCTGCAGGGCCGGTCGCGCGACTTCGTCGGTCTCGCGCCGGGGCAGGACGACACCTCGCGGCATCACGTTCAATGGCTGATCGGGATGTACGCGCAGGACGATTGGAAGGTGCGGTCGAACCTCACGCTGAATCTCGGCCTGCGCTACGAGTTCGTCACGACCCCGGACGAGGTGGACGGTAAGATTACCAACGTTCGCACGCCGCTCGACCCGGCGGTGACGCTCGGCGCCCCGCTCTTTAAGAATCCCACGTTGAAGAACTTCGCGCCGCGCGTCGGGTTTGCCTACGCGCCGCAGCCGGCCGGAGGCTTCCTGCGGAAGCTGTTCGGCGGCTCCAACGAGAGCTCGATTCGGGGCGGCTTCGGCCTCTACTACGACCCGCCGCTGTTCCAGGTGTACGGCAACATGACCTCGAGGCAGGAGCCGTTTTTCAAGCAGATACGGATCGCGAGGGCGCCATTCCCCAACGTGTTCCCGCTACTCGCGAGCGGCGTGGGCTTCGTCGACACGTTCGCGATCGACTTCCGCCCGAAGTCGCCCTACGTGATGCACTACAACCTGAATATCCAGCGGGCGATCTCCTCCACGCTGGTGGTGACGACGGCGTACGTGGGGTCACGCGGCGTCCACCTGTGGCGGGAGGCGGATTTCAACAACGCGTTCCCGCTGACCCCCGACGGCACACAGTTCCCGCCGGTCGCGACGCCGCTGCGGCGCAACCCGAACTTCGCCAACATCCGATTCAAAACCACGGATGCGGAATCGTTTTACAACTCGTTCCAGCTCGGCCTGGTGGCCCGGCCCGGCCCGGGCTTTCAGGCGCAACTGTCCTACACGCTGGGCAAATCGATCGACGATCAGTCCAGCTCGCTCGGCCGCGTCGAGTTCGCGAACGGACAGGCGCGCACCGTCGATCCCTACAACAAGAAACTGAACCGCGGGCTATCGGACTTCGACGTCCGCCACGCGCTCTCGATCAACTTCAGCTACGAGCTGCCGTTCGGTCCGGGACAGCGATTCCGCGCCGGCGCAACCGGGTTGGCGCGTGCGTTGATCGAGGGGTGGCAGGTACACGGAATCTTCACCGCCCTCTCGGGCGTCCCCGTCACGCCCATCTACACGTTCGACAACGATCGCGACGCCACCACCGACAACGAGCAGCGGCCGAACCTCGCGCCGGGGGTGACACGCATCCAGCGGGTGAGTCGGACGCGGCTCTTCGATCCGAGCGTCTTCATGCTTCCGCCGGTCGGCAGCCGCGGGACGCTGGGCCGCAACACCATCATCGGTCCCGGCTTGGTCACGTTTGACCCATCGATTACCAAGCTGTTCTATCTGACCGGCGCGCGCGACAAATCCGTGCAGCTTCGCGTGGAGGCGTTCAACGTGTTTAACCGCGCCAATTTTGCGATCCCGAGCATCGCTAGCCTGACGATCTTTGCCAGCCCGACTCAGGTGAACCCGACAGCCGGCGAGATCACGCGGACCGCCACGCCGAGCCGCCAGGTGCAGCTCGCGTTGCGCGTGGTGTTCTAAGACCGGCACAGCCCTATCCAGCAGCCGATCGGGATCGCCGTAGCGCGACGCGAGCGCGCGGACTTCCGGCCCGTCGAGGCTTTTCATCCGCCCGCCTTCGAGGATGTCCGCCCAGCGCGACGTGTTGCGCAGGTGCACCTTGTAGGTCGGGAAGTACGAGTGCATGTGGAACCCGTGATCGCGCGGCAGGTTGTGCTCTGCCGTGAACTTCAGCCACGACGGCGATTCGACCGGTCGGTCGGGATCGTGCCAGAGCCGCAGGCCGGGGCCCCAGTGGATCACGCCGCTCCGATTCCGCTCCGGGGCCAGCGCCCCTTCGTCCATCGTCGTTGGATTCCGGAACCACTTCGGATGCGTCCCCGAGGCGATCTCGTACAGGTAGAAGAACCCTTTATGCTCATGGAACGGATACGTCACGTCGTTGATCTTCGGCAGCTTCATCATCTCGCGTAACGTCTCGCCGCCGGCGTCCTTACCGGGGCCTTGTCTGCGGCCGCTTCCTGCTGCCGGCCATTGCATGCGCAGGCGCTTACGACGATCGCGAGGGCCGGGACGATGTGTCGGCGTTTCATGACCATCCCTCCAACGCCACGACCATCACGAAGTTTCGTGGCTTCGTGTCCTTCGTGACCTTCGTGGCTGATTCCTGGGATCAGAACTCGATCTTCACGCCGAGCTGAATCTGCCGCGCCGTGCCGACGGTTTCCGTGATTTCCCCGGCGTTCTCGACGAGCCCCCGCGAGTTGAAGACGGTGCTCGCCGGCAAGCCGAAGTTGGCGCGGTTGAGGGCATTGAAAACCTCGAGACGGAACTGCAGCCTTGAATCCCCGTGCAGCGTGACGTTCTTGAAGACCGCCATGTCCCAGGTGGCGAAGCCCGGCCCCGTCAGCTCGTTGCGACGCACGTCGCCGAAAAAGCCAGGGTCGGGCAACGTGAACGCCGTCGGGTCGAAGTAGCGATCCGGACTGCCCATGATGGTGTTGCCAGGATTTCGGCCAGACGCCCAGTTCGGGCGCTGGCCGGCCCCGCCAGACCGCGGGAGCGCGCCCGCGTGATCGAATCCGAGAAACGGCGTGAACGGCACGCCGCTGCGGGCGGTGACGATGCCCGAGACCTGCCAGCCGCGCGCGAGCGCCCCCGCCACACCCGTCAGTCCATCGCCGAGCGGCAGCTCGTAGCTATAGTTGAAGACGAAGTTGTGGCGAATGTCGAAATCCGACGGCCCTTTGTTGTCGGCCCGATCGAAGCCGAACCGCGGCTGGGAGGAGTTCCTAAAGTCGGCGCTGCCAACCGCCTGCGACCCTTCATCGATCGACTTTCCAAGCGTGTAGGCAGCCTGCAACATCAGGCCGCGGCTAAACCGCTTGCTGGCGTTCAGGATGAACCCGTTGTACCAGGAGTTGCCGTCGGTCGTTCGCAGTCGCATGCTCTCGAAGTTGGGATTGCGCCGCCCCTGGCCGGCGGGGAAAAACAGCCGTCCGTCGGACAAGACCTGCGGAATCGCCTGGTTCGCCTCGATGTTGCGGATCTGGTGGAACCCGCGCGAACCCATGTAGCCGGCCGTCACGACCGTTCGCGGCAGCACCTCGCGCTGGAGCGTTAGGTTGTACTGCAGCCGCAACGGGTTCTCCGGATCGAACGGGAACAAATCCAACCGGTTTTGCGGCACCAGGCTCGCGCCGAACGGGTTGGGAAATGGCGGATTCCGGATGTTGGCCGCCTGGAAGAACGGCGGCATGCGATTCATGTAGGTACGGGTGACGTTGGTGAGAATCGGCTCGTAGAAGTAGCCGCCGCCACCGCGCAGCGACGTCTTGCCATCCGCAGTCATGGCCCAGGCGAAGCCGACGCGCGGCGCGATGTTGCCGAACGACGGGTTCTTGTAGGCCGGGGGGCCGACTTGGGGCGCCGGATCGGACAGGTGCTCGAGCCGCGCGATCCGGTTCTGCGCTTCGGTTGGCACCGTGAAGAACTCATAGCGCACGCCGAGGTTCAGCGTCAGCCGGTCCCTGACCGAGAAATCGTCCTGCACGAAAAAGCCGACGAGGTTTTGCCGCCACTGGCGATCGGTCGTGCTCCCGGGGACCGTGCCCTCGAATCGGTTCGTCCGATTGCGCACGAAGTCGTCGATCGAGTTGAACCGGTATTGGCCGCCCAACGTGAAATTCGAGTCGTTGTCGTTGAACCAGCGCTGGAAGCTGCCGCCCGTCTTCAGGACGTGCCGGCCGGCGGTCCATGTGAGCGTGCTCATGACCTGGAGGCTCTTGAAGTCGAAGAAGGTCGGCGTCCCGGTATCCGGGCCGAGCCCGGTGAGCCCGGACACATCGAGGAAGCCAAACTGCGTGCCGGGAATGAAGAAGAGCGACTCGTTGACGTTGACGAGGTTCGCGGGACTGTCCTCTTCGAACGGCTTGTTCCAGGCGACGCGCGCCACGTTCAGCACATTCGGGCTGAAGATCCGCTTGTGCTCGCCCATCAAGTACTGCTTGCGGGTGTGCTGGTTCAGGCCGAAGAGCAGCAGATCGTCCGGCGTGAACAGGGTCGCATCGTCGTAGCTGTAGCGGACCGAGAGGGAGTCCTTCTCGCTGATCCTGTAGTCCACCTTGGCGACGAAGAAGTCTTCATCGGTAGGTTCGTTTGCCGACGTGATGAACAATCCCGACGCACCGGTTTCCGGCCCGTTCGGCTCGGGATACATGAGGAGGTAGGGCCTGACCGCCGGGCTCATATCCGTGCGCGCGCGCGTCGCGCGACTTGGCCCGCGGGCGGCGAGGCTCAGGCCTTTGTCCTCACGCAGCCCCTCGTAGCTGCCGAAAAAAAACAGCTTGTCCTTCTTGACGGGGCCGCCCGCGTAGCCGCCGAACTGATTGCGCGTGAGCGGGGGGATGGGCTCGTCGGCCGGGTCGAAGAAGTTCTTCGCGTCGAGGGCGTCGTTGCGGTGGAACTCAAAGGCGGACCCGTGCAGGGTGTTGCTGCCCGAACGCGTGACGGCGCTGACGATGCCGCCGGTGCTCCGGCCGTACTCGGCGCTGTAGTTGTTGACCAGCACCTGGAACTCGCGCACGGTTTCAACCCCAAGCGCGCCGCCCGCCGCGCTGCCCGGTGATTGGTTCCCCATCGTGTTGGCGTCGGTGCCGTCGAGCAGGTAGCTGATCTGGTTCGGCCGCGCGCCGGCGACCGAGACCTGCGTCCCCATCCCGCGGTCGAGCGAGCGGGTCGTCGTGGGCGAGCCGATGACGCCGGGCTGCAGGAGCGTGAGCTGGCTGAAGTCGCGTCCGTTCAGCGGCAGCTCGCGGATCTGTCTCTCATCTACCAGATGCGCAATCGCCGAGCGGGTGGTCTCCACGAGCGGCGCGGCTTCGGTAACGACCAGTTGCTCGGAGAGCTGCCCCAGCGCCATTACAAGATTGACGCCGAGCTCCTGGCCGAGCGTGAGGCGGAGCCCACGGCGCACCGTGGTCTGAAATCCCTGCAGTTCCGCAGAAACCTCGTACTCGCCCGATTCGAGCTCGGACGCGTGATACCGGCCCCGCCCGTCGGTCATCAGCGTGCGCGTCGCGCCCGTCTCGGCGCGCTTGACGACGACCGTCACACCCGGAAGAGAACCCCCGGTCTGGTCGGTGACGGTGCCGGCTATCGCGCCGGCGGTGGACTGTGCGTACACTCCCGCCGGACGAGCGACGACCGAAGCCGTCAGGAAGAAGGAGAGGAACAGCAGGAAGCCCAGCGGTCGCATCGTCATGTCGCCTCCATGATCGTCGGTGATTGGCGACGGAGCAGACAAAGGTCCGACGTTGGTGACGCGAGCCTAGCGAACGCCACCGGGGCTGTCAAGGTAATGGTCTGACCTTTGTCGCACAGTCGGCGACCTTGACGCCGCCAGGTGCGCTGGCGGACACTAGCCAGGCCGCTGAAGAGCGCGGCCTGGCGGTTTTTCAGCAGGCTGTTTGGCGGAGTCATCATGGGCGTGACGAAAGACGTGTTGAACGACGCCATGAGCAATCCGATCGGCACCGTCACGACCGGCACCGAAGACCCGCGCCCGGTCGTCAAGACCGGCGAGCGCCACGATGGGTTCCGCGTGGATCTGCCCTACGACGACCTCCGGCAGTGGCTCGCGGAGGCCGACAAGCTCGGCGAGGTGCGCGTCATCGCCGGCGCCTCCTGGCAGGAGGAGATCGGCATGGCCGCCGAGATCGCGCTCCACAGCGACGCGGCGCCCTGCCTCGTGTTCGACGAGGTGCCGGGCTGCGCCAAGGGGCACCGCGTCCTGACGAACTTTTTTGGCGGCAAGCGCAAGAACATGACCCTCGGCTTCCCCACACACTTGAACAAACTGGAGCTGAGCGAAGCGTTCCTCGAGCATTACCTGAAAGACCTCAAGCGCGTCCCGGTCGAGGAGGTGGAGACGGGGCCGATCTTCGAGAACATCCTGACGGGCGATGACGTCGATGTGACGACGTTTCCGACGCCGGTGTGGCACGAGCGCGACGGCGGTCGCTACATCGGGACCGGCTGCTTCAACATCGCCGAGGATCCCGAGGAGCACTGGGTCAACCTCGGCACCTATCGCGTGATGATCCAGGACAGGAAGACGGTCGGCTTCTACATCTCCCCCGGCAAGCACGGACGCATTCATCGCGACAAGTATCAGGCGCGCAACGAGCCGATGCCGACGGCGATCGTCGTCGGCGGCGATCCGCTCACGTTCCTGATGGCGTGCAGCGAAACCCCGTACGGCGTGAGCGAGTACGAGCTGGTCGGCGGCATTCGCAACAAGCCGGTGCAGGTCGTGCGCGGTAAAGTGACCGGGTTGCCGATTCCCGCAAACGCCGAGCTCGTGCTCGAGGGGTTCGTCGATCCGGTCAAGCGGCTGCCGGAAGGACCCTTCGGCGAGTGGACCGGCTACTACGCCAGCGACACGCGTCCCGAGCCGGTGCTCGACATCCAGGCGATCTATCACCGCCACGACCCGATCATCCTCGGATGCCCGCCGCTGCGTCCGCCGGACGAGCTCGCGCGCTATCGCGCCGTCACGCGGTCCGCGCTCCTGCGGCAGAACATGGTCAAGGCGGGCGTGCCCGACGTGCGCGCGGTCTGGGCGCACGAAGTCGGCACCGCGCGGATGCTCGTGGGCGTCTCGATTACGCAGCGCTATCCGGGCCACTCGGTGCAGGCCGGACACGTCGCGTGCCAGTGTCACGTCGGCGCCTACGCCGGCAAGTACGTCATCGTGGTCGACGACGACATCGACGTGTCGAACCTCGACGAGTTGATCTGGGCGATGCTCACCCGCTCCGATCCGGCGTCGTCCATCGACATCGTCCACAACGCCTGGAGCACGCCGCTCGATCCGCGCATCAACCCGGAGGAGAAGGCGAAGGGCAACTTCACCAACTCGCGCGCGATCATCGATGCCTGCCGGCCGTTCTACTGGCGCGACAAGTTCCCGCGGGTCAACGCGCCGAGCCCGGCGGTCATGAAGAAGGCGCGGGAAAAATTCGGCTACTTGCTCGAATAATCCACGGATCGTGGGATCGGAGGGGAGCCACCCTACGCCATCGCCTGGGCGGTGACGAAGCGGCCGTCGCGCATCGAGTGCACGGTCGGAAACACTTCGACCATCTTGGGGTCGTGGCTGACCATGATGACGGTCTTGCCGTGTTCGATCGCCAGCGATTTCAGCAGGTTGACGATCGCCGCCGCGTTGGTGGAGTCGAGGTTGCCCGTTGGTTCGTCGGCCAGAATCAGCGCGGGATCGTTCGCGAGCGCGAGCGCCACGGCGACGCGCTGCTGCTCGCCGCCGCTCAGCTCCTCGGGACGCTTCTGTCCTTTCGCTTCGAGGTCGACGAGCGCGAGCAGCGCCTTCGCGCGTGACTGGCACTCGGACTCAGCGACGCCGGCCATCACCATCGGCAACTCGAGGTTCTCGATCGCGGAGATGCTCGGGATCAGATTGAAGAACTGGAACACGAAGCCGACACGGCGCAGCCGGTGCTGTTCCAGCGCGCGCTCGTTCATCTGACTCAGATCCTGCCCCAAATCACCAAATCTCCAAATTCCTTATACCCCCTGCATGGATTCATGTGCGGTATCGCGGAAGACCCACCAACTGAATGCGGATGCGACGCCGACCAGCATGACGATGAGCAGCAGCACGACCCAACCAGCCAGCGCCGCGATGACGAGGTGCGTCGGCAGCAGCTGGACCACGGTGCGGATCTCCCGGAGGCGCCAGACGTAGTTGGCGAGGCCGAACCCCGCGAGCACCGCCGAGCCGCCCCCGAGCGCGAGGCCGACCAGGGCCGGCGACAGAAGCATCGCCACGACGAAGCGCCACATCGACGACGGCGAGGCGCCGCGGATGCGCAGCAGCGCGAGCGTCCGGCGGTCCTCACTGTAGTTGGCCATCGCGACCGCGAGAATGGCGATCAACGCCAGAATCAGCCCGCCGAGCAGGTAGATCCGCATATTGGCCAGCGCAAGCGAGATGTACATGTCGCTCCCGACCTTGCCGATCTCCTGGGCGAGGCTGTGGACCTCGAGCGGCGGGAAGGGTGTGGCCTTCGCGATCGTGTCTTTGAACGCCGCCGGATCGGGCGAGCCGTCCGTGCGCAGCAACACGATGACGCGCGGAATCAGTATGTGCAACGAGGCGAGCTGCGGATTGGCCGCGCTCGTGGCGACGTACGCGTTGCTGCTGAACAGGTAATTCAGGTAGTCGACGCGCGCCTGCACGTAGCCCTGCCGGTCGCTCACGCTCTTCGGCGGGAGCCCGGGCAGAAACGCGAGCACCCCGGCGGCGTTCGTCCCGACGGCGCCGCGATCCGGATCCAGGCCGAGCAGCATCTGCGCACCGGGTTCGACCTGCCAGAAGTCGGCCACAGGCGGCGACACCGCGACCTCGTCGCGCGTCCTCGCCATGATCGCGTCGAAGCTGGCGCTCAATCCGACGTTTGGCTCCGAGTACACCTTCGCGCGATACCGATCGACATCGTCCAGGAGGTAAAGGGGAACGCCCTTCAAGCCGTACCCGGGCAGATAGAAGCTCGGGAGAACCGCCTCGATCATGAACGTGGCGTCGGTGACCCCCGGCAAACGCCGCAGCGACGCCAGGAGCGTCGCGATCTCCGGCTTCAACGCGGCGAGCTGCGAGGAAGCGGTGCCGGTCAGCCGATCGACGTCGACGAGATCGGGCGCGTTGAACAGCACCTGCCAGTCGGTGCCGAGCTGGACCTGGGCGCCGCGGATTGCCTTGTCCTCGAACGATCGGCTCGTGACGATCGGATAGAGGCTCACGCTCGACATCAGCGCGACGATCAGCAAAAAGGCCACCATGCGGTGCGGCTTCACCGACATGTGACGGAGCGCGAATTTCCCGAGCACGCCGCCGATCGGCTTCAGCACCGGTGCCATGACGTGCTGGATCCGCTCGCGCTTCGACGCCATGAAGGTCGCGACGCCATACAGGAACAGTGGCAGGCCGAGGAAGTCGAGCAGCCGATCGACGAGACGGAACCACGTGAAGGCGTCCGAGATCGCAAAATCGAACGTCCAGCCAAAGAGCACATAGCCGCCTATCACCAGACACAACTGCTGCGAGGGCCCGAACGCCATCGCCGCCTGCACGGCTTCCGATCCCGAGACGCGCCGCGAGGCTTCGAGCGGCGAGATCGTCATCGCGTACTTGACGAGCCGGCGGCTGACGACCAGGGCGAGCACGACCGAAATCAGCAGAAACGCCGCGAACAACCCGAGCTGCTTCGGCTCGGTCAGGACTCCGGCCGGCAAACTGCCGCGCTCGTACACCAGCAGCGTCACGACCGACCCGACGACGAGCCCCAGCAGCCCGCCGGCCAACCCGCCGCCGACGATGCTGACAAGGAGCGCGCGGCCCATGAGATCGCCCGAAATGCCGCGCAGGCGCATCAGCCCGAGCGTGCGGCGCTCGTTCAGCATCAACAGACCGGCGAGGTTGGCGGCCAGCACCCACGCCATCCACAGCAGCGGCAAGGCCACCAGCAGCGAGACGACGCCAATCAGCCGCGCAATGCCCTGCATGCGCTCGAGCAGCACCTCGGTCGTGCTGTCGACGACGAAGTTGATGTCGCCGCTGAATTTGCTGTCTTCGCCCGCCGGCTCCCCCGCGTCGTGGGCGTGGCCGGGCACCAGGTCGGGCTTCAGGTTGAGCGGCATCGGCGTGTTGGCTTCCGAGGTCCGGTGCAGCCGCATATTCAGCGCCTTGACGTTCACCAGCGAGCCCGGAATGTCCCAGCCGGAGATGAGCGCCTCGCGATCGATCCTGCCGAGATACACGACCTCGGGCGCGTACTCGGCCATCTGGATGTGACCGGCGTCCCGATCCGAAACGCCGAGCACGTCGGCCGGCACGAGCCCGGTCGCCACCTGATCGAACTTCGTCAGAACGTCCCACTGATACGGCATCAGGATGATCGTGCCGATGTACGGCACGTAGCTGACCGACCCGGTCTGATCCATCAGCCACCGGTTCAGCTCGTCACGATCGAGCCGCACGACCTTGTTCAGCGGCGTGTTGAACAGAAACCGCGGCTGATCCTGGACGTGGACCTGCAGCGTGAACTCGCGCGATCCCTGGAGCGCGAGGAACGCCTTCCCCATCGCATACTCGGGCCCGACGAGCGACAGCACGGCGCCTCGCTCGCCAGCTTGTCCCTGCAGGGCAAAGCCCAACTCGGGCGGGAGAATCGACGGATCGGAGGCGGCGAGCAGGCATAACCACGGCGTCGTGAACGGTTTGCGATCGATCTGCGCTTCGACCTCGCCCCCTTCAGGAAACCGCGCGCGCAGAAACGCGAGGCTCTCGACCTGCGTCACGCCCGGCGTCCTGGCGATGTGCCCGCGGAGCGAGCGATCGCCCACCGCGCCCTGCTGATAAATCGCCAGGTCCCACGGGATGCGCCGCAGCTGATCGTCGACGTACAGCTTCAGCGCGTACCGCGACGTCATGTTCACCGTCGCGAGCAGCGCGCCGACAAGGAACGTGACGAGGCCGAAGGTGAGAACCGTGCGCCGCCCGAGGATGCCCAGGAGCCGACGAATCATCTGGTACCTGGAGCGGTAGTAGGCGCGCACGGCGCGGCTGCGAGCGGGGTCCCCGACGCGCGTTCTTCAGCGCGTTGGGGTGGGAGGGAGCGGAGCGGGGAGGCGCGTCTGCGCGCCCCGCAGGGGCCCCCGCGAGCGACCGAGCCGGGGTCCGGGGCAGAGCCCCGGTTAAGTTTGAAGAGCTCAGGCTTGAGAAACGTGAACAGCCCGTTCCAGATGGCGTCGGGTGCGATCACCTCCCCGTCCTTCGCGTTGAACGTGACGCCGGCCGGATGCACGATGCCGGTCGATCGGCCCTTGATCATCGATCGCGGCGGCACGTCCCCATCGTCCAGCATGTCGTCCCAGACGCCGATGAACCCCTCCGTGCCGGTATTCCACGGCGACGGCAGATCGACGGTCGGATCGAGGCCGGCGCGCGGCCTGTCGACGTCGTAGGGCGGCAGGTACTCGTTGTTGATGGCGGCCACGTAGATCTTCCCGGTCTCCGGGTCGAGCCCAATCTGACGCAGGCGCGTGATGCCGGTCTTCGGGCCGGCGATGACGCGCTTGGGCGCCACGTCCCCCTGGTCGGTGCGGCCGAAGATCAAGAGACCCGTCGTGCCGCCGGGGAGGCGCGAGTAGGTCGACACCACGAGAAGATCGCGAACAGGGTCGACGGCGACCCCGACCACCTGCAGCAGCCGCGTCTTCGGACCCTGAATGACTCGGAGCGGCGCCCGGTCGCCGTCGGCGTCGCGGCGATACACGAGAATGCGGCGATCGCCTGGGTCGCCGACGACAATCTCGTTGTTCTTCTCGTCGACCGCGACCGTCTCGGGCCGCGACAATCCCGTGCGCGCGCCCTGAATCGTCCGAACCGGCGCCTCCTCACCGGCCGCCCCTCCGCGGAACACCACCACAGCCGCAGCGAGCGGGTTCGGCGCGATGATTTCATCGTTGGTGGTGTCATACGCGATGCCGTGCGTCGTGCGGCTCAACCGCGTCAACTGACCCTGAATCACCCTCGCCGGTTCCACGTTGCCGTTTGCCAACCTGGCAAACGCCGCGATGCGCGGCTGGCTGACTCAATTGGGGACCAGGATTTCCTGCCTCTTGGTGTCGTACGCGACCGCGTACGGGTTTCCGAAACCGCTGGTCTCCTTACCGGCGGGCGCGTTGCGCAGGACGCGGCGCGGCCGCACGTTACCCGCCGCCAGGCGGGGAAAGACGACCGCGCTGTGATCGCCGAAGTTCGCGACCCAGATTTCATCCTTCGTCATCGCGACGCCCATCGGCCCCTTGATACCGGTCAGCGGTCCGCGCAGCACCCGCTTTGGCGCGCCGTCGCCGGTCGCCGTCCGCGGGAACACGAGGACGGAGTGATCCCCGTTGTTGGCGACGATGATTTCGTCGTTCGCCTCGTCGACGGCGACCCCCATCGGCCAGTCGATCTGGCTGAGCGGCCCCTGGATGACGCGTTTCGGCACGACATCACCGGAGGCGTCGCCGTCGAACACCGTGATGGACGAAGGCAGAAATCGTCCACGCGCGTTTTCGTCGACGCGATCCCCGCTGGCGCGCTCCTGCCGTGACTCGCGCGCATCGTAGGCGGTGTACGACGTGATGAGCTCGCGCGGCCGGAAGTTCCCGTGGTTCGCGACGACCACTTCGTTGTGGGTCTCGTCGAAGTAGATGCCGTGCGGATCGGCCATCTGCGTCTTCGATCCGCGGACCGAGCGCACCGGCGCGTCGAACTTCTGCGCCTCGCGCCTGAAGACGACGAACATGTTCGGCGTCTGGACCGATAAGGCGAGCACGTCGCGCTTGGGCGCGAAGGCGATGCCCCACGACTGGTGCGGGACATACAGCAGGCGCTTCGGCTTCACGTTGCCGCGGTCGTCATAGTCGAACACCACGAGACGATCCTCGACGTCGTTGTTGACCGTGAACAGCTCGCGGTGACCCGGATCCATCGCCACGCCGGCGATGAAGCCGACGCCGGTCTCGGGCCCCATGATCTGCCGGCGCGGGACGGCGGCCGCCCCTGAAGAAGATGTCGTCGGGCTGCCGGCCGTCCGGTCGTAGACGAGGAGGCTCTTCCGGTTCGTGTCGCTCAGCATCACGAGATCGTTCGTCGGGTCGAGGGCGACGCCGTTGAAGCTCGGATAGGGGTCGACGACCATCCGAACGGGCGGAATGTCGCCGCCCTCGTTGCTGCTCTTGGGGATCGCGATCTGGCGCTCGTGGTCGCCCTCCGGCATCATCAGACAGATCGCGCCTTCCGTATCACCGGCGGCTTCCGTCGTCGCGACGAACATGTCCTCGACCGACGGACGGGGAGCGGGCGTGACGAGCGACACGCCGGCGATGACGATCAGTAAAGTGAGGATGCGACGTTGCACGGGTCTCAAGGCTCCGTTCTTGCGGTTGTGTTCACCATTGAGGCATCCGCGGACGAGGCCGCGCGGCGACGAACGCATAGATGTCGGCGAGCTCGGCGTCGGACAAGACCTTCACCGTATACGGCGGCATGTCCGCGCGGGGCGTCCGCACCGCGCGCGTAAACGACGCGAGCGGAATCGGGCCGGGACCCAGGCGCGGGCCGGTCGATGCCCCCTGCGCCTCGCGGCCGTGGCATTGATAGCATCCGACGCGGGTGAAGGTCTGGTTCCCGCGGTCAACGTCACCTTGGAGCGGCTGATTCAACTCCCCCCCGATGGGACGCGCTGACAACCCAACAACGACACACGAAAGCACGAAACCCCAAACAGCTCGTGACGACATCACGTTTACCACAGAGGTCACAGAGCCCACAGAGGAAGAAGCCTCAGGGTTTCCCTGTGTTCTCTGTGCGCTCTGTGGTGACCGTGAGGGTTTTTTCACTGGTTCACCGTGGCTGCGTGACGACGTCGACGAGCGCCGGTTCGCCTCGTTTGACGACGGCGATGGCACGCCTGAGGGCGGGCGCGAGGTCGGCCGGGTTCTCGATTGGTCCTTCGGCGTACACGCCCATGCTCTGCGCGAGCTTCGCGTAATCGATGTTCGGGCGCTCGATCGTCGTGCCGATGTGCGCGCGATCGATGCCGCGGTTGTGGCGGTTCGCCATCCGCTGCAGGTGCATCAGCTCCTGATGGTAGGCGCGGTTGTTGTGCATCACGCTGAGGAGCGGAATGTGGTGATGCGCCGCCGTCCAGAGGATGCCGGGCGCGTACATCAGATCGCCGTCGGGCTGAATCGTGACCGTCAGCCGGCCGTGAGGCCGATTGGCGAGCGCCGCGCCGGCCGAGGCAGGCGCCGTGTAGCCGATCCCGGATCCGCCCGAGCCGCCGATGAACTGGTACTGCCTGTCGAAATCCCACAGGCGCATCGGCCACCCGCTGATTGGGTTCAGAGACGAGACGAGCGACCAGTCCTCGCCCTTGATGGCGTTCCACACCTCCACCGACAGGCGCGCCGTCGTCACCGGCGAGGCGTCCCACGCGTAGGCCGCATCGGCGCGCGACCTGTCGTACGCGGCGCGGCTTGCCGCGGCCAGTTTCTTGCCGCGCTCGTCGAACACACGCCGCCGGCCGGCGGTCACGAGCGTCTTCACCGCGTCGACGAGCGACGGGAGCGACGCTTCGGCGTCGCCGCTCACCATCAGATCGAGCTCGGGATACCGCTGGAACTCCTGGTAGTTGGCCTTGACGCCGAGGTCGCGCGTCGAGATCGCGATGGTCTTCGCGCCGGATTTCAGCAGGGATTGCGACGAGCGGTGCAACTGATCCCGATAGGTGTGGACGGTGCCCCAGAAATCGGTGAGCTCGAGGCCGAGCACGACGTCGGCGCTGCTGATGACCGCGCGGCTCTGGGCCGACTGATTGAGCGGATGCCGTGACGGGAGATTCAACCGCCCACCTTGATCGACGACAGCCGCCTGCAGCGTCTCCGCGAGCTGGACGAGCGACGCGAGCCCGGCCGGCGTGCGCGCCGCGCGGTCCGCGACGATCACCGGGGTTTCCGCGGCGACGAGCATCCGCGCCACCTCCACAATGGCCGCGGTGTCGCCCTGCGGCGGCGCCGTGAGCGCCAGCCTCGGAATCCGCAGCTTGAAATCGGCGCCGAGCGGACGCTCCTGCAGCTCGCTGTCCGCGACGAGCAGCACCGGACCCATCGGCGGCGTCATCGCCAACTGGTACGCCCGCACCGCCGATTCCGCGAAGTGCTCGAGCGAGACGGGCGTGTCGTCCCACTTCGAGAAGTCGCGCACTAACGATGAGGCGTCCTGGACGCTGTGTGCCCACTCGACCCCGGGGCGGCGCTCGGTCGCGTCGAGCGTGTTGCCGACGATGATGTAGACCGGGACGCGATCGCAATACGCGTTGTAGACCGCCATCGCCGCGTGCTGCAAGCCGACCGTCCCGTGCGCCATGACGCCGATCGGCTTGCCGTCGATCTTTGCGAAGCCGTGCGCCATCGCGACCGACGATTCTTCATGAAGGCACGTGATCAGCTCCGGCTTCGAGTTGCCGCCGTAGTTGACGATCGCCTCGTGCAGGCCGCGGAAGCTCGAGCCGGGATTGGCGCAGATGTACTCGAGGCCGATCTGCTTGAGGACGTCGACCATGCAGTCGGCGCCCGAGCGCTCGGTCGTCAGCGCGTCGGCGTCCGCCGGCTGCGGCGGCGGTTGTGCGGAGACGTGCCCGGTGAGCGCCGCACCGCCGGCGAGCGCGCCGGCGGTGTTCTTCAGGAAGTGCCGGCGATTCATCGCCCTAGCTGCTAATTGTTCCCGCGTTTGGCCGGAGGGGCGATCGGCCCCAGTGTGATCTTCGAGCCCGCGCCGGGGAAGTAGTGCTGATAGAGGCCCTTGTTCGCCTTGTCGAGCACCTCGAGCGCGTACTTGCCGGGGTTCGGCGCGTAGTCCTTCAGGTAATCGCCGGGCGCGTTGATGCCGGGCACCTCCGGAATCCAGTCCTCGGTCAGCAGGTAGTTCGGATCGCCGTACCGCGAGGCGAGCGCGCGAACTTCGGGGTGGTCGAGGCTCGTCATGTGTCCCTTCTCGAGCAGGTTCACCCACTTGTTCGCGTTGCGGAGGCGGACTTTGTACGTCGTGAAGTAGGTGTGGGTGTGCCAGCCGTGATCGAACGGCACATTGTTCTTCTCGCTGAACTCGCGCCACACCTTTGATTCGGTCGGCGCATCCGGATCGTGCCAGAGGCGGATGCCGAGGCCCCAGTGAATGACGCCGCTGCGCACGCGGTCGGGGCTCGTGTTGCCGGTCCGCAGCAGCGGAATCGGGTGGCGGAACGCTTTCGGATGAGAGCCGAACGCGATTTCGTACAGGTACCAGAACCCCGGCTGATTGTGGTACGGATACGTCAGCTTGTTCAGCTTGTCCCACGTGACGAATTCCTTCAGCGCTTCGCCCTGCGCGCCGCCGCCTTTCACGTCGGTGATGAAGCCGTTCGTGAAGATCACTTCCCAGCGCGGGAAGAATCCGCCGTGGCCCTGCGTGCCGGCAATCGTCCCGTTGATACGGGCGATCGGCTCGCGCGGCAGATACTTCTGCTGGAACGCCGGATAGTTCACGAAGGAGTACCCGAACCGGCCCGTCGCCTGGTTCGGGAACATATAGAGATGGCCGCGCTGGTACGCGCCGGCGGCCCAGCGCTGCGCCATGTCGTCGGTGATGTCGGCCCACAGATCGAGGCCTTCCGGGTCCTTCGCTTCGACGCGATCGACGTAGACGAGCGGCTCGAGCAGTTGCTCTTCGGCGAGCTGCCACACATCGCCCGGATACGTCGACATCTGGCTCTGCAGGTTGTAGACGTTGTCCGTGACGAAGGTGCCGAGGAACTTTTCCTGCATCGGGTAGAGCTGACGCCGCAATCCGGTGCTGCCGCCCTGACCCCAGAACACGCCGCGAATCTCCGCGTGCGCCGTCAGATACTTCTTGATGCCTTCGCCGACGGCGTTCCGGCTGCGATAGTCGGGGGTCGTCGCCGCGCCGGTGTCCGCGTCCTCACCGCCGGCGGCGCCCTCGCCGCGCGGCCGCTGCGTCGGCGCGTTCATCTTGATCTCGCCGCTCTCGCCGGGGAACAGCTCCTTGTAGACGTCCGGCCGCCGCTGTTTGAGCCACGCTTTCGGCTCGCTCGGGTTCGGGAACTGATTCTCGATCCACTGCGACGCCTGGTAGATGCCCGCCTTGGAGATGTCGCGGTTCTTCTCGCGCGCCGCCTGCCGCGCGTCCGCGGCCGCCTTGGTCTCGCCCGCCATCTCGTAGACGAACTTCATGTGCGGCGTGACCTTCCGCTCGAGAAGTGCGCGCTTGATCGCGTCGAGCACCATCGGATCGGCGTCGTTCGGCGCGACGATCAGGACCTGCTCCCCGCCCCTGAGGATGCCCATCCCCTTGCCCTGCAGCCCTGATTGGTTGCGCACGAACGAGCGCGCGGCGTCCATCAGATCATCGACGGACTTCGGCGGTTTGAAGTAGGACGGCCACCGCGGCTCGGGGTACTGGTCTCCGGTGGTCGCGCCGGCGCGCGCCGTGGCGCTGGCCCCGTCGCCGGTGCCCTGCCCCGGACGGCTGCATGCGGCGGCCACAACGACCGCGATCAGAAACACCCCTGTGAGCAGCTTGACGACGTTCGAGGCCCATTTCATAGCGCTGACTCCATTTTTTGATCCGCATGGGGCCCACCCCATGCGCAGCCGTCG
>JACOUA010000023.1 GCA_016178075.1 Acidobacteriota bacterium | reverse complement strand
CGGGGGTGGGTCCGCGCATGCCGGGTGCCGCCGGCAGGTCGAGGGCGCGAGGCGGGGCAGGAAACACCTGCGAGGTTGCGCGCGTGCCCGTGGCGAACGCCTACGCGTTCGTCTGAGTAAAGGAGGAGGCGTATGTCACGCTTCTTCTCGAAGGGGCTCCTGCGCCTAGCGCTGGGAGTGCTGATGGTGCTGATCGGACAGCGTGGACAGACAGCGGCAGCCCGCACGCCGAGTGCGGAACCGGAGCCGGCGACATGGGCCGTCGCACTGCGGCAAATGTCGGAGGGCGGCTATCTCTTCGAAGCCGCGGCAGGCGAGTTGAGAGTGATAAAGCGAATGAAACGTGCCGAGGAGATGACGGTCGCAATAACCGACGGCGTCGATACGATCACGCTCGACGCAACTGCCACGGGGACAACCGTCACCGCACACGGCCGATCGGCCGTGTTCACGGCGACCGATGCGAACGAGGAGTCGTTCAAGACGATGCAGGCGCTCATTCAGAGCTCGGCCGCGGCGCGCAAGTTCCACGCCAGCCTGTCACGCGAGCCGGAGAGCGGGCAGCGACGGCTGCATCCCGATCTGGCGATCACGCACGCGCTGCTCCGGACGCTTGAAGGCGACAGCTCGGCCGCGATCGAATTGTCTCGCCAGCTTCTCGGTCGGACCCCTGATCGGATTCGTGCGGTGGGGTTCTCATCCAGCTGCTTTGAGAGTTGGGAAACCGAGGTCGTGAGGGCGTGGGACGACTACGTGGCGTGTCACCACGAGCTGACGGGGATACGTGGCGCTCTGCGTGGCATGTGCGGCTGGCGTTACGCGTTGTGGGTTGAATCCGCGTGGTTCTCGTTTCTGAGCTGCAGCGCGCTCAAGTAGTCAGCGACGGGAAAGGAGTAGCTCGATGTCGCAAACGCTCCTGATCGATCTTCTGATTGGCGGCGCGTTTGGCGTGCTGGTTGTGTCGGTGGCCGTGCCCTTTATCCCGGCCGAGTATCGTGGCCCCCGAGGAGCCATGCTCGCGTGGATCGGCACGATCGTGGTGTTTTCGATCGTCCATCGTCTCTGGCGTCGCCGCCTGCCTTAGACGCTTTGGCACCGACTCTCCCGTGCCCGGTCCGGCGTCTGGCGCGCCGGGCCGGGCGTCTTCATCGTCTGCGCGCAACGACGACGCCTTCCTTGACCCTTCCGACAGCCGCATAGTACGGTTACACGTTCGGCCCCGGGGGGGGACCACTCAGCGTCCTTCATGGAGCAGACCGCCGTCAGCGATCTCAAGCGCACGCCCCTCCACACGCGACATCTGGCCCACGGCGCCCGTATGGCTCCTTTCGGCGGCTGGGACATGCCCGTCGAGTACACGGGAATCGTCGAGGAGCACCTGGCCGTGCGGACGCGCGCCGGCCTCTTCGATGTGAGCCACATGGGGCAGATCGAGGTAGCGGGCGATCGTGCGCTCGAGGCCGTCCAGCATCTGTGCTCGAACGACGCGTCCCGCCTCAAGATCGGTCAGGCCCAGTACTCCGCGTTGACGACCCCCACCGGGTGTTTCGTCGACGATCTGCTCGTTTTCGCGCCGCCCCACGCCGCCGACCGGCTGTGGAACGCCATCATCGACGCGGGTCGCCCTTCCGGCCTGATCCCGGTGGGCCTCGGGGCTCGAGACACGCTTCGGCTCGAAGCCGCGATGCGCCTCTACGGCAACGACATCGACGAGACCACTTCGGTGCTGGAAGCTGATCTCGGCTGGGTCATTGCGTGGCAGAAGCCGGCGTTCAACGGGCGCGATGCGCTGGCGGCACAGAAGGAGCGCGGCGTCGACCGGAAGCTCGTCGGCCTCGAAATGCTCGACCGTGCGATCGCCCGGCATGGCTACGATGTCCTGTCGCAGAACGGGAAGGTCGGGGCGATCACCAGCGGCACGCAGACGCCGTTTCTGAAGAAAGCGATCGCGATGGCGTACGTGCGGGCCGACACGGCGACCGAGGGCACGGTGGTCGAGGTCGACGTTCGTGGACGCCGCACGCGCGCCCAGGTGGTGCCGCTGCCGTTTTACAAGCGCCCGAAGAACTGACCGCGGAAGGTGAGCGCTTGAAAATGATGGACCCCAAGAATTATCGATACACCAAAGACCACGAGTGGATCGGAATCGAGAACGGCCGTGGCCGCGTCGGCATCACCGACTACGCGCAAAAACAGCTCGGCGACGTCGTCTACCTCGAGCTTCCTCCGATCGGAAAGACGTTCGAACGGGGACAATCATTCGGCACGATTGAGTCGGTCAAAGCGGTTTCGGAGCTCTACAGCCCCATGAGCGGGGAAGTCATCGAGGTCAATACAGTGCTCGTGGAGCACCCCGAGGCCGTCAACACCGACCCCTATCAAAGCTGGATGATCGTGCTCCGCCTGACGAAACCGGATGACACCGCTCAGCTCCTGACCACCGAACAGTACGCGCAACTCATCAAGTGATCCTCGATCCATCCGAATGACGGTTCAGCAGCCAAGCGCCTCCAATCGCGCCGCCGTTGAAGGCGACAGAGACTTCTTTCCCCAGCGGCACATCGGTCCGCGCCCCGCGGATCGCGACGCCATGCTGCGCGCGATTGGCGTCTCGTCGCTCGATGAATTGATTGATCAGACCATTCCCGCCGGGATCCGATCCTCCCGGGAGCTCAGCCTGCCAGACCCGGAACCGGAGCATGCCTTTCTCGAGCGGCTTCGGGAGGTCGCCCAGCAGAACCGCGTCTGTCGCTCGTTCATCGGCATGGGGTACTACGACTGTATCGTTCCCAGCGTCATTCAGCGCATGGTGTTGGAGAATCCCGGCTGGTACACACCGTATACGCCGTATCAGGCCGAGGTCGCCCAGGGACGCCTGGAATCGCTCCTGAACTTCCAGACGATGGTGCGCGATCTGACCGGCATGGAGGTCGCGAACGCCTCGCTGCTCGACGAAGCCACCGCGGCGGCCGAGGCGATGACGATGTTGTGGCGCGTGCAGAGTCGCGGCGCCGCTGAAACGCGGCGCGCCTTCCTCGTGTCCACACGCTGCTTCCCCCAGACGGTCGAAGTTGTCCGCAACCGGGCGGAGCCGCTCGGCATCGAGCTGCGCGTGCGCGATGTCGGTCGCCCGGCGCTCGACGGCACCGAGGGCGCGTTCGGTCTTCTGCTGCAGTATCCGGACGATGACGGGGCGGTCGCGGACCTGCGGCCCCTCATCGAGGCGGCGCACGAGGCGGGCCTCCTGGTCGTGGTTGCGTCCGATCTCCTCGCGCTGACACTGCTGACGCCTCCGGGCGAGATGGGCGCGGACGTCGTCGTCGGCAACTCACAGCGGTTTGGCGTCCCCCTTGCGTACGGAGGACCTCACGCGGCGTTTTTCGCGACCCGGGAGAAGTTCATCCGGCAGGCGCCCGGCCGCATCATCGGCGTGTCGGTCGACGCCCACGGGCGGACCGCGTACCGGATGGCCATCCAGACGCGCGAGCAGCACATTCGCCGCGAGCGCGCGACATCGAACATCTGCACCGCGCAGGCGCTCCTCGCCAACATGGCGGCGATGTACAGCGTCTATCACGGTCCCGACGGTCTGACGGCGATTGCGCGTCGCGTGCACCGACTGTCATGCCTGCTCGATCGAACTCTTCGACGCCTCGGATACGGGCAACTGAACGCGCAGTACTTCGACACACTGAAAATCGACCCTGGCGATTCGACGGGTCTCGAGACCGATCGCGTACGGATGCGGGCCGCAGAGGCAGGACTGAATTTCCGGTACTTTTCGAACGGTTCAATCGGCGTCTCGCTCGACGAAACGACGACGACGTCGGATGTGACCGCCATCGTGTCGATCTTTGCCGCGGCCAAGGAGAGGCCGTCGTCGATCGCAGAGCTGGACGAGGGCGTCGAGACACCGCCGCTTCCGGTCGAGCTGGCGCGAACCTCGAAGTTCCTGACGCATTCAGTCTTCAACTCACACGGCTCCGAGACGCAGATGATGCGGTACATCCGCGGCCTGGAGCGCAAAGACCTCGGCCTCGACACCTCCATGATCCCGTTGGGCTCCTGCACCATGAAGCTCAACGCCGCCACCGAGATGATGCCGGTGACCTGGCCGGAGTTCTCGCGGATGCATCCGTTCGCCCCGCCCGATCAGGCTCAGGGGTACCGGCAGGTGTTTCGTGAGCTCGAGGCGGCGCTCGCCGCCATCACCGGCCTGCCCGTCGTCTCGCTCCAGCCCAACTCCGGCGCGCAAGGCGAGCTGGCAGGGCTCCTCGTGATTCGGGCGCACCATCGCGAGCGTGGTCAGCCTCAGCGAAACGTCGTCTTGATCCCGTCCTCGGCGCATGGGACGAACCCGGCAAGCGCCGCGATGGCCGGTCTGCAGGTGGTGGTCGTCGCCTGCGATGCGGGCGGGAACGTCGATCTGGGCGATCTACGGGAGAAGGCCGTCGCCCATCGCGATCGCCTGGCGGCCTTGATGATCACGTATCCCTCGACCCACGGCGTGTACGAGTCCGGGATTCGGGAGATCTGCGAGGTCGTGCACGAGCACGGCGGACAGATCTACATGGATGGGGCCAACCTGAACGCGCAGGTCGGCTTGACGAGCCCGGCCGCGATCGGCGCCGATGTCTGTCACCTCAATCTTCACAAGACGTTCAGTATTCCGCACGGCGGGGGAGGGCCGGGCATGGGACCGATCGCTGTGGCACGCCACCTGGCGCCCTATCTGCCGGGGCACCCGCTGTTGCGCGTGGGCGGGAAGCGCGCGATCCCGGCCGTCGCCGCGGCTCCCTGGGGCAGTGCGAGCATCCTGTTGATCTCGTACGCCTACATCCGGCTGCTCGGTGCGTCTGGCTGCGCCGACGCCACCCGCTACGCGATCCTCAACGCCAACTACCTCAAGGCCCGGCTCGAGCCGTACTACCCGGTGCTGTATGCGGGCGCGAAGGGACGCGTCGCCCACGAGCTGATCTTCGATCTGCGTGCGTTCAAGGCGATCGGCATCGACGAGCAGGACGTCGCGAAGCGGCTGATGGACTACGGGTTCCACGCGCCGACCGTCTCGTTTCCGGTCGCCGGGACCCTCATGGTGGAGCCGACCGAGAGCGAGGCGAAAGACGAGCTCGACAAGTTCTGCGACGCGATGATCGCGATCAGGCAGGAGATTCAGGACGTCATCGATGGCAAGGCGGATCAGCGGGACAACGTCCTTCGAAACGCGCCACACACCGCGGCCGAGGCCGTGTCCGACGGTTGGTCGCACCCGTACTCGCGGGAACGCGCCGTCTACCCGCTCCCGTTCGTCCGGGCGCGCAAGTTCTGGCCAAGCGTGGGGCGAATCGACAACCCCTACGGCGATCGGAACCTGTTCTGCGCTTGCCCGCCCCTTGAGGTTGCTGACAAGCCAGCAGGCCGACGTGAGAAGTGAGACTTTACCTCGGCCATCGTCAGGGCATCGGCCTTCCGCCTGAAGGCCTCGAGCAATCTGCGGGTGATCGGGCCTGGCTTGCCGGATCCGATCGGCCGGTCGTCGACCCGAACGATCGGGACCAGCTCGCGCGTGGTGCTCGAGAGAAACGCTTCGTCCGCGCCGAACAGATCCTCATCACGTAGCGTGCGCTCGCGCACCGGGATCCCTTCCTCCGCTCCGATCTCGAAGAGGAACTCACGCGTGATGCCGGAGAGAAGCCCCGCCTCGAGCGCGGGGGTCTCGGCAATGCCGGTTTTCACCAGGAACAGGTTCGACTGGGTGCATTCGGACAGCTCGCCGCGATAGTTGCGCATGATGCCTTCGAAGGCGCCGCGCTTGACCGCGTGCTGCATGGCGAGCGCGTTGTTCAGCAGGTTGTTCGACTTGATGAGCGGATTGACCGAGGCCGGATGGTTGCGAAGGACCGGCACCAGCGCCGCGGGCACGCCCTGCTCGAACGCCCGTGGAGGTGGCTCGACATGGGCCTTGACGATGATGACGACGGTCGGGGTGGGGCAGGCCGCGGGATCGTAGGTAAGTTCGCCGATGCCCCGGGTCACGAGAATTCGGATGTACAGAGGTCCCTGGTTCGAAGAAGCCTGCGCGCGATCGAACGCGCGCATGCATTCCTCGATGTGATCGGCCATCTCGCGGTCGCTCGCCGGTACGGCCAACTGGATCATGTCGGCCGAGCGCCGGAGCCGGCCCATGTGCCGCTCGAACAGGAACGGCCTCCCGTTGTACGTGCGTAGCGTCTCGTACACGCCTTCACCGTACAGAAACCCGTGATCGAAGACCGAGATCATCGGGTCGCGATCGCTGCCGATCCGACCGTTGACGTAAACCGTGGCCGCCATTAGGACAAGTCCTCAAGCGCTGCGCCGCGCGGACAGAATCCGAGCGTACTCCTTATGGTACACTCCGCGCAACCTTCCACGCGAAGGCGGAGATTGCGTGTCCTTTGCCGTAGGGGACAACCTCGAGGCGGCCCGTGCCGCAAGCCACGAAGACAGATGCGAGTCCTCAACGCCAGCCAGATGCGTGAAGCCGATCGCCGAACGATCGAGGAGATCGGCATCCCGGCGCTCGTGCTGATGGAGAACGCCGGTCGCCAGGTGGTCGCGGCGATGGAATCGCGGTTCGAGCACCTCGCCGACAGCCGCGTCGCAGTGCTGTGCGGCCGCGGCAACAACGGGGGCGACGGATGCGTCGTGGCGCGGACGCTGCACCAGCACGGCGTTGAGGTCAGCGTGTTCGTGCTAGGTGAGATCGCAGGCATCAAGGGCGATGCGCGATTGAACCTGGAAATCCTCGGCCGGCTCGGTCTGAGCGCGGTCGAAATCACCAACGAGCAGGACTGGGAGCTCCACTCGTCCGAGATCGCCGGCTGCGACGTCATCGTCGACGCGCTCTTCGGCACCGGGCTGAGGACGCCGCTCCAGGGACTGCTTGGAACGGTGGTCGCCGATCTCAACGCCCTCGGTGTCCCGATCGTCTCCGTGGATTTGCCGAGCGGGTTGTCCGCCGACACCAACGAGCTCATCGGCGACTGCGTCGACGCGACCCTGACGGTGGCGCTCGGCGCCGCCAAGCTGCCGCTCGTCCTGCCCCCAGGTCGGGCCTACGCGGGCCGGCTCGTGATCGCGGACATCGGGATCCCGGCCGAGGTGATGAATACAGTCGGCGGCGATCGCATCGAGCTCCTGGCGCGGGAAGACATCCGGACACTCGTGACGCCTCGAGCGCCGGATTCGCACAAGGGCGACTTCGGCCACGTCCTGCTCGTCGCCGGCAGCCGGGGCAAGACCGGCGCGGCGCACCTGGCGGCCATGGGCGCGCTCCGTTCGGGCGCGGGGCTCGTGACGGTCGTGACACCGCGCGGCGCTCAACAGACGATTGCCACGCTCGGGGCGGAATACATGACCGAGGGCGCGGAAGAAACCGGAAATGGCGCGATCGCGTCCGCCGCGCTCCAGCGCGTCCTCGAGCTCCCGCAGGACGTCATCGCGATCGGGCCCGGGCTCGGCACGGACCCCGACACCTGTACGTTTGTACGGGAGCTGCTCAACCAGACGGGATCGCCGATGGTGATGGACGCAGACGCCGTCAACGCCTTTGCCGGCGCGTCCGATCTGCTGTCGGCGCGCGAGGGGATGGCCGTCATCATTACGCCGCATCCGGGCGAGATGGCGCGGCTCCTGGGCGTCACGACGGAAGAGGTGCAGGGCAATCGCGTCCAGATCGCGCGCGACTTTGCGTCCCACCACGGCGTCTACGTGATCCTCAAGGGACATCGCACGATCATCGCGACGCCGAAAGGCGACGTCTTCATCAACCCGACGGGCAACCCCGGCATGGCGACCGGCGGCACGGGCGACGTCCTCACCGGGATGATCGCCGCCTGGTTTGGTCAGCTCCTCGACGCCGAAGCGGCGTGCAAGGTTGCGGTCTTCCTCCATGGCGCCGCCGGCGACCTCGCCGAAGCCGATATCGGTGAAGTCTCGATGACCGCCGGCGATCTGCTCGAGCACCTGGGCGATGCGCTCCTCGAAGTCACGGCCCGCCGGCGTGTCGAATCCTGAACCCTCCGTCCCCGAGACGGTCGTGATCAGTCACTCCGAGATCGAGACGGCGGGCGTGGCGTACGGCCTCGCTTCCACCCTCAACCCCGGCACGACCGTGCTGCTCATTGGGGAGCTGGGAGCGGGAAAAACCGCGTTCGTCCGGGGACTGGCGGAGGGTCTCGGCCTCGATCCGCACCAGGTCTCGAGCCCGACCTTCACGCTGATTCAGGAATACCGCGGCCGCATCACGCTTCACCACGCCGATCTCTACCGGATCACGGCTGACGAAGCGGAGGATCTCGGACTTCAAGAACTCGCAGGACCGGACTCGGTCGTCGCCGTCGAGTGGGCGGACAAGCTGACGCGTCCTGTAGGGGAGGCTGTGCTGGTCAGGCTCGAGGATCTCGGCAACGACACGCGGCGGATCACCATTGCGCAGGGCGCCCTTACTCCACCCGATAGTTCGGCGCTTCCTTCATGATCACGACATCGTGGACGTGGCTCTCCCGCACCCCTGCCTGCGTGATCCGAATCAGCTTCGCCGACTCCTGCAGGTCACGGATGCGTTGGGCACCGCAGTAGCCCATCCCGGCGCGCAGGCCGCCGACGAGCTGATGGATCATGCCCGCGAGGCTGCCCTTGTGGGGCACGCGCCCTTCGATCCCCTCGGGAACCAGCTTGTCGCCGCCGCTGCTCTCCAGATCGAATTCGTCCTGGAAGTACCGATCACGGCTCCCGCGCCGCATGGCGCCAATCGATCCCATGCCGCGGTACTCCTTGAAACTGCGGCCCTGATAGAGGATCAGTTCGCCGGGGCTCTCGTCGGTTCCGGCGAAGAGGCTCCCGATCATCACCGCGCTCGCCCCGACGGCCAGCGCCTTGGTGATATCGCCCGAATACCGGATGCCGCCATCGGCGATGACCGGCACGTCGTAGCGTTCGGCGGCCCGCGCGCACTCGGAGATGGCCGTGATCATCGGGACGCCGACTCCCGCGATGACGCGGGTCGTGCAGATGGATCCCGCGCCGATGCCGACCTTGACGGCGTCGACGCCCAGCTTGGCGAGATCCTCCGTGGCCGCAGCCGTGGCGACGTTGCCGGCGACGAGTTCGACGTCTGCGAAGCGCCGCCTGATTTCCTGGATCATCTCGAGCACGCGCTCGGAGTGGCCGTGCGCCGTGTCGACGACCAGCACGTCCACGTGCGCCGCCACGAGCGCCTCGGCGCGATCGATCGCATCGTGTCCGACGCCGATCGCCGCCCCAACCCGCAAGCGTCCGAGCGAGTCCTTGCAGGCGCTCGGGTACTTGATCATTTTCTGGATGTCCTTGACCGTGATGAGCCCCTTCAGCATGAAGTCCCGATCCACGACCAGGAGCTTCTCCACTTTGTGCTGGTGGAGAATTTCGCGTGCCTGCTCCAGCGTGGTGCCGACCGGCACGGTGATCAGGGGGTCGCGTGTCATGATCTCCGCGACCGGGCGGTTGACGTTGGTCTCGAAGCGGAGATCGCGGTTCGTCAGGATGCCGACCAGCCGCCCGTCTTTGCGTCCGTCCTCCGTGATTGGCACGCCGGAGATTCGGTACTTCTTCATCAGCTCGAGCGCCTGGTGAATCCGGTGCTGCGGCGAGAGCGTGATGGGATTCACGATCATCCCGCTTTCGGACCGCTTCACCTGGTCGACTTCGGCGGCCTGCTCCTCGGCGGTGAGGTTCTTGTGGATCACGCCGATGCCGCCGTGCTGTGCCATGGCAATCGCCAGGCCCGACTCGGTCACCGTGTCCATGGCGGCGCTGACGAGCGGTACGTTCAGACGAATTCGTCGGGTAAGCGGCGTCGCCACGTCGACCTGCGCGGGCAGCACGGGCGAGCGCTGCGGGACGAGCAGCACGTCGTCGAAGGTGAGGGCCGTGTCGAGTTCGGCGCCCACCCGGGTCGTCATCGGTCCGGTTGTCGTCTCCATGTCACCCTCACAGACAGCGAAGGCCGACAGCAGTCGGCCTCCTGATGACCATCTCGATGACGCGCCACGCCGTCACGCGGCTGCACCATGACACTTCTTGTACTTCTTCCCGCTGCCGCAGGGGCAGGGATCGTTTCGTCCGACCTTGGGTTCTTCACGCCGCACGGTCCTGACGGCCGCATCGTCGCCCCCGGTGCGCGCGGGCTTGCGATCGAATGGCGAGACGGTGGCCCCGCCCGCGGATCGACCCGCTCCTGAACCGAACGGCGAAGCCGCCGCCGCATCGATCAGCACCGGCGACGGCCGCCGGAGGGCAGGCCGGCGCGCGGCGACCGGCTCGGGCCCCTCGGCGACGACGGGTCGCAGCCACCACAGATACCGGATCATGTCTTCGTCGATCCGATCTTTCATGTCCTGAAACAGCCCGAAGCTCTCGCGCTTGTACTCGACGAGCGGATCGCGCTGCCCGTAACCGCGAAGCCCGATGCCTTCCTTCAGGTGATCGAGGCTGTAGAGGTGGTCCTTCCACTGCGTGTCGACGACCTGCAGCATGATGTCGCGCTCGATCCGCCGCATCAGCCCGGAGCCGACCAGCTTCTCCTTCTCCTCGTACTTCTGTTGAATGCGCGCCCAACTTCCGTCGCGAATGACTTCGAGATCTCCCGACGCGAATTCGATGGCGACAAGGTCGCCGGCGTCGAGCCCAAAAAGGCGGGTCAGCTCGCGTTTGAGGGCCTCGACATCCCACTGCTCGCGATCCTCGCCCAGGAACGTGTCGATGGCTCCGTCGAATAGGTCTTCGGCTACCTGCATCAGATACCCGTGTGAGTCGACGATCTCCTCTTCGCCTTCGCCGAGGCGAATGCGGCCTTCGAGAAGCTCGCGGCGCAGCGAGTAGATATTCTCCCGCTGCTTGTTCATCACGTCGTCGTACTCGAGCAGGTGTTTGCGGACGCTGAAGTTCTGCGCCTCGACTTGCCGCTGCGCCCGCTCGATCGCCTTCGTCACCATCCGGTGCTCGATCGGCACGCCTTCTTCCATCCCCAGACGCTGCATGAAGCCCGAGATCCGCTCGGACCCGAAGATGCGCATCAGATCGTCTTCGAGGGAGAGATAAAAGCGGGAGGAGCCCGGATCGCCCTGCCGGCCGGCACGGCCACGCAGCTGATTGTCGATCCGGCGCGCCTCGTGGCGTTCCGTGCCGATGATGTGCAGTCCACCGACGCCGACGACCTCCTCGTGCTCGGCCTCCGTCTGACGCCTGAAGTGGTCGAAGATGCGGCTCCAGTCGGCGCGTGGGGCCCGATAGAAGCTTTCGACGTGATAGAAGTACACGAACTCTTCATCGTCCACGAACCGCTCTTCGCCCTTCGACAGCCGCTCCGCGACCTCTTCCGCCAGCGCTTGCTGGCGCGCCATGTGCTCGGCGTTGCCGCCGAGCAGAATGTCGGTGCCGCGGCCGGCCATGTTGGTCGCGATGGTGACCGTCGCCTTGCGGCCGGCCTGCGCGACGATCTCGGCTTCCTGGGCATGGTACTTCGCGTTCAGCACGACGTGCTTGATCCCACGGCGCTTGAGCATGCTCGAAAGATGCTCGGACTTCTCGATGGAGATCGTCCCGACCAGCACCGGACGCCCCGCCTTCTGCTTGTCCGTGACGTCGGTGACGATGGCCTCGTACTTTTCACCGACGGTTCGATAAATCGAATCCGGCTCCTCCAGACGCCGCAACGTCCGATTGGTCGGGATGACCACGACATCGAGGTTGTAGATCTTGGCGAACTCGGCCGCCTCGGTCTCGGCCGTCCCGGTCATGCCCGCAAGCTTCTTGTACTTCCTGAAGTAGTTCTGGAAGGTGATCGTCGCAAGCGTCTGGTTCTCGCGCTCGATCTTGACCTTCTCCTTCGCCTCCACCGCCTGGTGCAGGCCGTCGCTCCACCGCCGGCCCGGCATCAACCGGCCCGTGAACTCGTCGACGATGACGACCTGGCCGTCGTTGACGACATAATCCACGTCTCGCTTGAAGAGCGTGTGGGCTCTGAGCGCCTGGTTGATGTGATGAAGGACCGGCATGTTGCCCGGGTCGTAGAGACCGCCGGTATTCAGGCGATGACCGAGCATCTTTTCTGACTTGGCCATGCCGCTCTCGGTCAGCGTCACGGTCTTGTGCTTCTCGTCGACGAGGTAGTCGCCGGTGGCTTCGAGGGCTTCACGATCTTCGGCTTTGGTCTCGCCGCGCGTCACCGCCCCCGCCTTGAGCCGGGGAATAACGCGGTCCACCTCGTAGTACAGCTCGGTGGACTCCTCCGAGGGGCCGGAGATGATGAGCGGAGTTCGGGCTTCGTCGATCAGGATGCTGTCGACCTCGTCCACCACGGCGTAGTGATGCCCGCGCTGCACGAACTGCGACAGGTCGAACTTCATGTTGTCGCGCAGGTAGTCGAACCCGAACTCGTTGTTGGTGCCGTAGGTGATGTCGGAGCCGTACGCTTTCTGACGTTCGGCGTCGTTGAGGTCGTGCTGAATCACGCCGACGCTCATGCCGAGGAAGCGGTAGATCCGGCCCATCCACTCCGAGTCGCGGCGGGCCAGGTAATCGTTGACCGTGACGACGTGGACGCCTTGGCCTGCGAGGGCGTTGAGATACACCGGTAACGTGGCCACGAGCGTCTTGCCTTCGCCGGTCTTCATCTCGGCGATCTTGCCCTGGTGAAGAACCGCGCCGCCGATGAGCTGCACGTCGAAGTGACGCATGTTGAGCGTCCGGCGTCCAGCCTCACGAACCACCGCGAACGCCTCGGGCATCACCTCTTCCAGGCTCGCCCCGTTCGTGACCCGCTGGCGGAACTCCGCCGTGCGGGCACGGAGCTGGTCGTCGGCGAGCGCCCGGGTCGCCTCTTCCAGATCGTTGACCTGACCGACGATCGGTTGCAGGCGCTTCAGCTCACGCTCGTTCTGCGTGCCGATGATTTTCGCGAGGAGAGGGCCGAGCATCAGTTCGGAGAGAGTGCCCGCCCTCAGGAGGTTTCTGAGGACGAGGACATTCTATTGATTGTAGGGGAGCGGGGAGGACCCGTCAACGCAACCGGTACCGCCCCATCGCTGCTAGCGACGAGGTTCGGTGAGAAGCTGAAGCGGGTTGACGAATCGGCCGTTGACCAGCACCTCGTAGTGCAGGTGCGTGCCGGTCGCGCGCCCAGTCGATCCCACGTAGCCGATCACGTCGCCGCGGTGGACCTTCGCACCCGACGCGACCGCGAACTTCGCGAGGTGTCCGTAGTGGGTCATGACCCCGAACCCGTGATTGAGAGAGACCAGGTTCCCGTACGCGCCGCTGTACGACGCGCTGTCGACGACGCCATCCGCCGTGGCGTAGACAGGCCGCCCCTTGTCGGTCGAGATGTCGAGACCTTGATGGAAATCGACCTCGCCGGTAAACGGATCCTGGCGGCGACCGTAGACGTCCGACAGCCATCCGTGCGCCGGCCAAATCGACGGTGTCGCGGCAAGCATCGATTCGTGCCGTTCGACATCGCCTTCGACGTGACGAAGCCGCGTTTCGAGAATGCCGAGCAGATCCCGAATGACGCCAAAGGTGTCCTCGGGCGATCGCAAGGCCGATGAAAGCCGGCTGGACGCGTTGATCTGAGCCGTTTCCGGTCCGCCAACCGCCCGGGTCCGGACCAAACCGGAAAGTCGATCCAAGGCCTTCGTGTTCCCGGTTTCCGTGTTCACCCGGGTACCGAGGCTGTTCGTGAGCGTCTGGAGCGATTCGATCTGCGTCGTCAGCTCGGCGGTCGCAGCCCGATAGCTGGAGTTCTCGATCTCCAGCTCTTGCTGCGCGCCCCTGAGCTTCGCAATCTCCGCTCGAACGCCCGACCGAGCGCTGAATGCCACGAAGAATGGTAACAGCACCAGGAGACCGGCCGCGAGTCCCGCCACCCCACGCGCGGTGACGGCCACCTGCCGGCCCTTGCCTGTGCGATGGCTGACCACGATGAACGTGTACCGCCGGGAGAGAAGCTTTTCGCGCTGCGCGTCAGGCATGCTGCACA
>JACOUA010000178.1 GCA_016178075.1 Acidobacteriota bacterium | reverse complement strand
GCACGCGCGCGTTCGCCCAGTCGACGAACTTGCCGCAACGCGAGCAGCGCAGGACGGCCGGTTTTGCGCCAAAAAATCGAGCAGGGGCGGTGGTCAGGTCGCGTTCGCGAGCTTGCGCAGCCACGAGGTCTGTAAAGGCAAGACGCAGGTCGGCGCGCAAACGCCGAAGCTCGTCGTCCGCGCGGCTCGAGCTGGCGGAAACGAGCGCGGATGCGGCCTGCAGGTCGAAGCGTCGCCGGCCTGTGACCGGCAACGGCTGCGCCACCATCACGATGTTCTCCGTCACGCCCGCCACCGATTCCCGATCGAAGGTCGCTCGCGGATTCGGCCACCGCGCCGCCGTCAACACATCGGCGCGGGCGATATCGACCACGGCGCGAACCGCTCGAGCGCGTGGGCTGTCGGTCGACAATCGAGCCAACGCCTCGGACTCGGTCAGACTCACTGATTGGGCGCCAACGCTCATCGGCACGAAAGCAGCCGCCAGCGCGGCACAGAACACGGCTGTGCGCATAACACCTCGAATGAAGCTCGGTTGAGACAGACGACGGGCGAGCCCGTCAGACTAGGTCAGGCGGAGAGGCGGGGAGGAGCCCGGAGGGCCGCCGGTGCGCGTGGCGGGCCGTGAATCGGTTGCTGGTCGAACGCCTGATGGACCGGGCGGCGACCGATGATCGCCGGTTCAAGAAGCGCCTGGACGGCAAAATGTGGCGCAGGAAAAGACACAGGGCCGGGCGCCGTGAAGACCGGCTCCAGGGTCGCGATGGGGTTTGTATCGTCGAGCGATGCACCGCCATGGTGCTCCGCCTGGAGCCCATGAAGATTGGCGTGGCGGTGCACCATCACGTGATGACGCCCGGCGCGATCCTCGCTGTCGTGTGCGTGCTCGGGCGGCAGGATCGGGAAGAGCCCCATCGCGCCAGCGAGCAGAGCGGCCGACACAGTCCTAAGCGATGACACCGCCGCGATTATACATGGATCGCGGGCGCATCACCGATCCGGCGAGGTGATGCGTTCGATCGCCCCGTCGCGCATCAGGACCGTCCGATCGGCCAGCGCCGCCGCGTCCTCCCGGTCGTGGGTCACGTAGATCGTCGCGAGTGCGAGCTTGCGTTGGAGGGTCCCAAGCTCTTGTCGGAGCGCGCCGCGCAAATCCGGATCGAGATTCGAGAACGGCTCGTCGAGCAGCAGCACACGCGGCGAGCCGACAAGCGCTCGCGCCAGGGCGACCCGCTGTTGTTCGCCGCCGGACAATTCGTGAGGGTATCGATCCGCCAGCACCGGATCGACTCGACAGACTCTCAGCACATCATGGATCCGTGCGGCCCGCTCGCTCTTCGGCATTCCCGCGGAGCCGACGACAAACGCCAGATTCCCAGACACGCTGAGGTGGGGCCACAACGCAAGATCTTGAAACACCAGCGCGACGTGGCGCTCATGCGCAGGAACGATGTTCCGACCGCCGCCCGCCACCCTGCGACCATCGATCCAAATCTCGCCAGTATCAGGCCGTTCGAGCCCGGCAATCAGCCGCAACAGTGTCGTCTTCCCACATCCGCTCGGCCCGAGCACGACGACGCTCTCGCCCTTGTGCACGTCGAGCGACAGGTTGCGGACCGCGGCCCGCGTGTCGTACACCTTGGTCGCGGCGCTGACGCGGAGGAATGGGTCTGTCACCGGCGCCCTTTCGCGGCGAGCCCAAGTCCCATGAGAGCCAACGGGCAAAAGACGACGACCGCCTGGAGCAGGGCCAGCGCCGCGACCTCGGCCGGCGGAGCGTTGGCGATCAACGTATAGATCCGAATGGGCAGCGTCGATTCGCCGGGCGGCGTCACGAGGACGCTCGCGCCAAGCTCGCCGAACGCCAGGACAAAGACGATGACCCAGACGCTCAGTGCGCCGAGCGCGATCTGCGGCAGCACGACATGGCTCATCGTCCGCAGCCAGCCGGCTCCGCTCACCGCGGCCGCCTCCTCGTGTGAGACCGGGACACGCCGAAGGCTCGCCGCCAGCGCCAACGCGGCGACCGGCACGAACCTGACCAGATACACGACCACGAACATCGCGTTCGTCCCGTACAGCGCCCCGGCGATGCCGGGGCGATTCCAGAGCTGGATCACGCCGATGCCGACCACGGTGCTGGGCACCGCGAATAACACGACGAACAACACGTCCGCCGCGATCCCCAGCCCGCGCGGGGCCCGCGCGCGTGCGTACCCGAGCCACACGGCCACCGCCGTGACGGCCGTTGCGCCGTATGCGGCCAAGGTCAAGCTGTTCACGACGGCATCGCGCGCGCCTTGCACCACGCGGGCCCACGAGTCGATGCCGCGCGCTTCGCGCGCCAGCAGGGCGAGTGGCAGCCCCAGGGCGACGAGGCCGACACACGCCGCGGCGCCAGCGGCGACCCGCTGCCAGGCCGCGAAGGCAACCGGCTGACCGCCGACGTGTCCACGACGAGTCACGACGAGCCGCTCTCCCGCCAGCCTGGTGGCCAACACCGCCACGAACGTGGCCAAGAGAAGGAGGGGCATCGCAAGGACCGTAGCACGGCCGAAATCATAGAGGGCGGCGAAGGCTGTGAAGACCTCGGTGGTGAAGACACGGACGCGCAGGAGCGCAGGCACGCCGAACTCGGACACCGCGAGCACGAACACGACAAGCGCCGCCGCCGTGATGCTGGGCGCAATCAGTGGGAGTGTGATCCGCCACAGCACACGACCCGGTGTCGCGACCAACAATCCGGCTTCTTCGAGTCGTGGCTCGACGCGCCGGACGGCCGTTTCGGTGGCCAGCATCGAGAGGGGATAGAGGACGAGGGTCAAGACGAAGGTCGCCCCCGCCAGGCTGTAGATCCACTCGGACGGCACTTGGAGACCGATGCCTTCAGTGAGGATTCCCGTGCCACCGCCGAGGGAAATCCAGGCCAGGCCGACCACATACGAAGGAAGGAGAAGGGGAGCGGACAGCGCGATCCGAAGACCTGTCTTGAACGGCAGCGCCATACGCGCGAGCGCCAGACCCAGCGGAACCCCAACGAATGTCGCGGTGAGCGCCGTCCCGAGTCCCAGGATGGTCGTGTTGTACAGCAACCCGCGCTGCCGCGCATCCAGCAACAGCGCTGCGTACGGCGCGAGCGTACGGCTGGAGTCCCGCAGCGGGATCGCGATCATGAAGGCAATCGGGGCCAGGCAGAAGAACGCGAACGCGGCGATTGCCGCTGAGAGCACGACCGTCCGGCTCGATCGCCATCCCCACATCTTTGGATAGCTTCCGATTACCGTTACAACCCCAGGATCGAGGCTAGACGTTTGGTCACGTCCTCCACTCGGGCCGCCGCCATGCCATAGTCGATCGTCATGGGCTTGAAGCTGTCGATCGGAGGAATGTTCTTCGGTCCGGGAACAGCCGCGTGCAGGGGGATTTGCACGGCGTCGGATTGGGCCAGTTGCCGCTCGACGTCGGCCGACAGCAGGTAGTCGATGAGTCTCCGCGCGTCTTCCGCATGCGGGGCATTCGCGATGAGCGACACCATGTTCGGCATCACCGGCACGCCGAGGCCGTCCCTATCCGGCAGGACCATCGCGACAGGCTGGCCGCCTTCGATCGCCACGTTCACATCGTCGGTATCGGTGAGGCCGACCTTGACCTCGCCGCGGGCCACCAGGTCGCGGACCACGGAGTTGCCGTCCACGATTCGGACCCGGTTCGCCTTGAGCCGGTGGAAGAAGTCATCCATCTTTGCGTCGCCGACCTGTGCATACAGTGCGGCGACATGGAACGACGTCGACCCGAAGCGAGGATCGGCCATCGCCACCTGGCCACTCCACGCGGGATCGGCGAGATCGAAAACCGAGCGGGGCGCATCCTGAGGCTTCACTGATGTCGTGTTGTACGCAATCACGCGGATGCGTGCCGAGAAGCCCGTCCAGTACCCCTCGGGGTCGATCAAACCGGCAGGAATGCCGCCGGCGCTCGGCGAACGATAGGACGCCAACACCCCTCGCGACTTGAGAACGAGCGTGCGGACGGGTTCGTTCGACCAGAACACATCCGCCTGTGGGCGATCCTTCTCCGCCAGCAGTCGATTGGCCAGACCGGTGGACTTCGTTTCCTCGGTGTCATAGACCGGCTTCACCGTCACCCCGGACCGCCGTTCGTACTCCCGCAGCACCGGCTCGGAAAACACCCGATCCGTCGACACGTAAACCGTCACGGTCCGGGCTCGTCGGTCGACCGTCCCACCGGCGCGGTCGCCTGTCCGGCCTCCGCAGGCAACTGCGACAATCAGACCGCCGACGAGCGTGGTGATGCCACGACTACTTGCCGCCATAGGCGAAATCATCAAACAACGTCACGCTGTCGGCCTTGGTCCAGACGCCAACTTTCCCCGCATCCGTGAAGGTGTCGTCGTCCCATTCAATGGCGGTCTTGCCGTCTTGGATCACGGTGAAATGGCGCCCCTGGAACTCGACCCGCAGCGTGTGCCACTGGTTGGACGCCACCTTCACGTTCGTCCGCTTCCTTTCGGTCCGCCGCCCATTGACGACGTCATAAATCGTCACATTGTCTTCGAGCGCATTGGCGCGAGCGATGTAGTAGTTGTTCGAATCCCTGGCCCGCCAGACGACGCCGCCCGCCTGGTCGACCTTGCCGGAAAGAGGTTTGAACTTGACTTCGACGAACCCGTCCTTGAGGTTCGTATCGTCCTTGATGCACACCGGATAGGTGGCCTGCCCCGATTGCTTCAGCACGTTCGGCTTGCTGGGTGCGGAGTCGTCCGCCTCGATCGTCCACTTCGCCTCGCCCGTGCCGGTCCTCGTTGCGGTCCAACCGGGCGGCGGCGCGCCGACCTTGAACGTGTCGAAGTTGATGGCGTCGGCCAGGACCACCGCCGCCAGCATCGTCATCGTGAGCGTCGCCGCGAATGTGTACTTCATCGGAGCCTCCTAAGCTAATGCAGTTTTCAGTTCTCAGTAGTCAGTTTTCAGTTCGAATCCCGCGCGCAATAACTGAAAACTGATGACTGATAACTGAGAACTACGCCACAGCGAAGTGAAAAACGCTGTAATACCTGAATGCGTATTGCAGCTTGACCAGCAACTGGTTCGAGTCGAGCTGCCAGCGATCGAGCAGGTCGCGCACGTTGTGGTTGTAGACGATGAACAAGTCGCCGACAGGTTTGAATGTCCATCGGAGTCGTGTGTTGACGCCGATCGACTCCGTCGCGGTGTCGTACTGAGCATAACTGGCGATGTTGAGGTCCGGCGAGAGGTTGACCCTCGCTCGTGTCCCGACGACCGTGGCGGTGAAGTCGCCGGCCTGAAGCCGCCCGACGTCGCGTTCGCCCGAGAACTCGAGTGTCAGGAGCGGAGTCGGATTCCAGGCACCCGTCCATTGAACCTGATCCAGGTGGCCGTCGTAGAAGCGGCCGAACCACCAGGTCACCTGGGAATACAACCGACGCTTCTGTGCGGTGCCGACCTCGAGGCGGTACCGGCGCCAATGGTAGGCGCCCGGCGGGATCGCGACGCCGTCGGCAATCTCGAATGGGGCGACCAGGCGTTCGCCCGTGGGGTTGACGTTGAACTCGAGCGTTCTCCCAAGCGGGCTCCGCGAGGAGACCGTCGACGATCATGCCCGCCGGCAGGGCTGCCGCCCGGAGCTGGCGGGCTGATGGCGTCTGCGAAAAGCCCGCGCGCGGCGCCGCGAAGGCCGAGACCGCGATGAGCGCACCTGCGACGATACGGGTTCGAGCGAACCCAGACAGACTCACTTCCAGGTCACTTCCATGGCAAAGAAGTGCGTGAACACCTTGCGCGGCGGATTGTTGGTCTGCTCGACCTCGGGACTCCGGATATAGAAATCCATTTGCTGCGCGGCAGGATTGACCTCTCCGGCGGGAGACTTCTTGGTGGGTAGTGGATACGTGACCTTCAGCGTCTTGCGATCGCGCATGCCCTGCGTGACCATGAAGTGCATCTCGTAGTCGCGGAACAGCGGCCGCCCGTTGAGCGTCGCGTGCCCGTAGCCCCATCCCGCCACGTAGATGAACGTCTTTGGCCAGTTGGTGTCGCCGCATCCCGAGTCGCCATGCTCGTAGATGAAGGCGGCGATCCCTCCGTTCTGACAGGGACTGAACTCGTGAAAGCGATCGAACGCCAGCTCGAGGTTCCCCTCCTGGATCTTCAGCTTGGCCGTGAACGACCCGGTGTTCTTGATTTCGTCGACATCGACGTCGACACGGCCCGTGGCCGGGTGCAGATGTGCGGCGGTATTGTCCATGTGATTCCACCCGGTGGCGTCCTTGAGCGAGCCCACCATGTACACGCGCGTGGCGGACAGGACGAAATGGCCGTCGTACAGGTCGTGCTGCTCGGGCGCGTACAGCGTGATGTCTGCCCCGGGCTGGCGCTGCGGTGTTGACTGCTGCGCGTGTAACGCCCGATACGACACCGCGGCAACTACGACAACAAGAGCGGTCCAGCTTATACGTTTAACGATTGGCGGCATGGTGAGTTCTCCTTCTCAATTCGCGATTCACGGCTGCGCCGCCGAGTACTCCAGCGCCACGCGCTTGGTTTCGCCCCCTCGAATCTGTACGCGGATGCGTTTCGTCCCGAGCTTCTCGTGCCAGGCTTCCAGCGTGTAATCGCCAGGCGGGACGCTCGAGACGCGAAAGGCTCCCGAGCTGGCGCTGACGTCATGAAACGGGTGCGGGTCGACGCGAACGAACGCCTGCATCCACCCGTGCACGTCGCATTTGACGATGATCAGGCCGGCGCTCTCGACAGTGCGCTGGACGCGCTGATCCTTCAGCGGGAGCGCGATGTTGGCTTCGAGCGGCCCATAGAGGTGGGTTGTGTGCAGGATCGGATCGCTATTGGTCGCTTCGATCGCGCTGCCGGTGGTTAGTACGCTCACGTGAGGGAAGAAGCTGCACTGTCGGTTGTCGAGCACGAGTCGGTCGGGCAAGAGCGGCGGAATCTTCTCGGCGGGTACATCCGTGAGGGCCACGATGACGTTTTGGACACCGCGGGAACGGGATGACACAACCATGTCAGCCAACGTGTGCTTCTGCCCGCACACCTGCGGATCAGTGGTGTTGTCAACGATCGTCGGCGTGGGCATGGCTGTCCCGGTCCATGTCACCACACCCTCCAGGACGCCGGTCGATACCGGTGATTCTGGCTGAGCTGCGCGCCGGGTATCACGTGGAGAACCGCAACCGACGACCACCGATCCAGTGAGCGCTGCCGCGATGAGCAGCCACGGTGGGAACAACCGGAGTCGAGTTTGAGCACCCACGTCACTTGATGGTCGCGGCCTGAGCGTCTACTTTCGCGCCCTCCCGCATCTCGTCCGTGCCGCGCCGAACAATCGTGTCGCCCTCCTTGAGCGAACCGAAGACCTCGATCAAATCGCCGATCCGAGCCCCACGACCTACGTTGACCCATTCGGCCATACCGCCGTTCACGCGGATCACAAACGTCCGTTCGGTCGTGGTCACGATACTCGTCGGCGGCACGAGCAGCGATGGCTGCGACCGTTTCACGGGCCAGCGCACCTCCGGATACATCCCTGCCCCAAGCCGCAGGTCGGCATTCCTCATATCGAGCTCAACGGGCATCGTGCGCGTCTTCTCGTCGAGATCGTGAGCGATCAGGCTGACGACGCCCACGAAGGGTTCGCCCGGATACGCAGGCACCGTGAACTGCACACGAGCCCCTTTCACGATGCCGCCGACCAAGGCTTCGGGGACGGCCACGACCAGACGCAGCCGCGAGATCTGGTGGAGTCTGAGAAGCGGCGTCGATCCAGCCCCGGGCCCGACCAGCGCGCCCGGATGCACGTTGCGCTCGATGATTATCCCGTCAAACGGCGCCCTGATCGTGAGGTACTGTTCGAGATCCCGAACGGCCTGGACCTGCGCTTCGGCCGCCTTGATCGAATCCTCGTACGAGCGTACGAGCAACTGAGCCGCTTCGGCGGTCTTTTGCGCGACGATCACGTCGTTTTCGGCCACGACACCCGGCGTCGCGGCGGCCGCCTTCAGGCGGTCGTACGTGCTCTGGGCCGCCGCCAGCTTGGCCGCCGCTTCCGCCCGCTGCAGCTCAATCGCTTGTTTCTTGGATTGGGCCTCGACGATGTGCGCTTGCATCTCCGGTGCTTCCAGCGTGGCAAGAAGTTGGCCCTGTTTGACCGTGCTCCCTCGATCGACGTCGATGCGCCGGACGAACCCTGACACCTTCGCGAAGATGGG
>JACOUA010000177.1 GCA_016178075.1 Acidobacteriota bacterium | reverse complement strand
TTCTGCACGGCGGTCTTCAACACGTCCACCGCCTGCTGCGGCTCGCCGGCGAACAAAGCCTTTTGTGAGGCCTGAAGTGGCGGCTCCTGCGCGACGACGGGGACCGCCATGACGAGTCCAACTACCAGAAACAAACAAGGCAGCTTCTTCATAAACACCTACTACGAAAGCTCGGACAGGTCCGGCTAAAGCCGGCCACCACGACTATCAGGCTTGACTACAGCCCACAGAGACCACGGAAACACCAAAGTTCTCTCTGCGTGCATTGTGAGCTCTGTGGTGACCGTCGGTCGTTCTTCAGCGCGCGGCGATTGATTTCGTGCCGCCAGTCGCAGCGGGGCGCTTCAACAGCTCCTCCAGCGTAAACACCTCGCCGTCCTTCATCACTTTCTTCACGCGCCGCGCGTTCCGGATGTCCGCGAGCGGATCGCCGTCGACCATCGCCAGATCCGCGAGCTTCCCGGCCTCGATCGTCCCGAGCTGGGCGCTCATTCCGAGCGCCTCGGCCGCGTTGACCGTCGCGGTCCTGAGCGCTTCATACGGCGTGAGGCCGCCGAACACGTAGAGCTCGAGCTCGACGTGCAGTGCAAGGCCGTACGGGTTGATCGGCGAATCGGTCCCGGCAATCACCCGCCCGCCGCCAGCATACACCGCCTTCACGGTGTCTCCCTGACTCTTGATGAGAGCGGTCCGGGCCGTCAGATCGCTCCCTTTGTCCCGCTCGATGGCCGCCCGGATGGTCTGCCGCTGCGCGGCGGGCACGAACGTCTCCGCCCGCGCATCGTCCAGCCACGACGCGTCGCGCAGGTTCATCAACGCAAAGCCGCCTTGAATCCCGACCGTCGGGGTCAGGGTCATCTTCGACGCGGTCAGCAGACCGATGACGTCCTGGTAGCTACGATTGAGCGCGGTGATCTTCGGCGAGTAGCCGCGGCGGCTCGTGCCGCGAATGTGCTCGACGCCGTCCGCCCCGTACGCGACCGCCGGATACAGCTCATGCGACGTCACCGGCATGCCGTGCGCGTGCGCGTAGTCGACGATCCGCTTCTGCAGAAGATCCGGCAGCCGAACGTACGTTTTGACGAGGTCGTAGCCAAGGCGATTCGCGCGCTCGAGCTCCAACGGGAGCTCGGCCCCACCGTCGAGGCTCGTGCCGCCGGCGTAGTAGATGCGCGTGCCGTCGAACGGATTGCCGGTGCTGAAGACGCGCGGCCCGATGCGGGTGCCGGCTTCCACGGCCTCGCGATCCTCGATGCCCTCGAATGGATTCGTCGCCGGGTTCCTGACGGTGGTGATCCCGTACGACAGCCACAATCGGCCCAGCGACTCGCCGAATCCTTTGCCGAGATGCGCGTGCATCTCGGTGAGGCCGGGCATGACCGTCTCGGCCGACGCGTCGATCAGGGGACCGCGGCGATGCGCCTGCTCGGAATGGGCCTCGACCGCTTTGATCCGATTGCCCTCGATGGTGATGTCGACGTTCTGGCGCAGGGTCGCTTCACGTCCGTCGAACAGCCGACCCGCGTGCACGACCGTCGTTCCGCTCCTGACTTTGGGCGTCCACGTGATCGTCCGACCGAGATCCCGGATCTCGCCCGTTTCGACGTTCACGAGCTTCAACGACTCGTCCGTCTGATACAGCAGCCGCTTCGAATCGCCTGTCCACGACGGCGAATTCGCCAGCTCGCTCGTGAGCTTCCTCGGTGGGCCCGCGGGTTCTCCATCCTTCCTGACCGGCAGCACCGCGAGGCCGCCGTCCAGGACGAACGCCATCTTCGACCCGTCGGGCGACCACACCGGGCCATAGTCCTCGCGCGCGCCGTCGGACTTGTGCGGCACCGGGTCGAAGACCCGATCCGGTTGACCATCGAGCGAGATCTTCAAGATCTGATTCGTGCCTTCGCGGAACCGCGTCGAATACGGGCGGAGCGCGGTGACGATGAGCGAGCGGCCGTCTGGCGACCAGCTCGGACGCGAGGGATCGAACAGCGCGTCGTGGGCTTTCTTCACCTCGCCGGTCTCGATCGAGACGGTGAAGATTTCGCCGCGCTCGTTGAGGAACGCCAGGTTCGCGCCATCGTGCGACCAGGCCGCCGACAGCTCGACGCCGGCCACCCGCGTGAGGCGGCGCTCCGATCCGTTCTGGACGTTCCGGAGCCAGATGTCCATCGAGCCGTCGCGATCGACCGAGTACGCAAGGAAGCGGCCGTCCGGCGACCAGGCGGGTTCCGTCTCGATGAACGGATCGCTTGTCAGCCGCTGCGGCACCGAGCCGACCGGCATGAGCCAGAGATCGCCGAGCGCCGAAAAGACGACGCGCGTGCCGTCGGGCGAGATCGCCGGATGGATGATGCCGCGCGCGCGCTGCGGCCCGCTCGGTGGAAACGTGCGGGGCCGGCGTGCGTACGCCGGACGATCCAACGTGACACTGGCGGTGAACTCAATCGTTCGCCCCGCGCCGCCGGTGACTGCTCGGCGCTTGATCTTGCCGTCGGCGGTGTAGAGCAGCTCGTCCGACGAGAGCCACTGGGCACGGAACGGGAACACATCTTCATCCTGGGCGATCGCGATAGCGCCCGCCCCGGGCGACGTCGAGGGACCAACCATCAACTTGGTCTGGTTGCCGCTCTGCACGACATAGGACACCCGGCTGCCGTCGGCGTTCCAGGACACGCCGCTCACCGCGCCCGTTGCAGCGTGCAGGAGATGCTCTGTGGGTTTCGCGTCGGCCGAGATCAGCCAGACACCGGCCGAATCCCGGCGATCCGACACGAACGCGATCGTGCGGCCGTCCGGCGACCAGCAGGGCGCGAAGTCGTTGGCCGGATTCGTCGTGAGCTGGCGCACGTTGCCGGACGCGACGTCGAGCTCGAAAACGTCGTAGTTGCCGTTACGGTCGGATGCCAGCGCCAGCCGCTTGCCGTCGGACGACCAATGCGGCTCTCGATGATCGAAGGGGCCACTCGTCACCTGCGTAAGGCGCTGGCCGTCGGGCGCGATCGTCCAGATGTGCCAGGTGCCGTCACGGTACGCCTGGAACGCGATCGCCGAGCCGTCGGGCGACCAGGCGGGCTGACGCGCGTCCATGAACTCGTCGGTGATTCGCCTGGCCGCGCCGCCGCCCATCGGCAGCGTCCAAAGGGATCCGAGGAGATCGACGGCAATCGTCTTCCCGTCGGGCGACACCGCCGCCGCAATGTTCGTCCCTTCCCGAATCGTGACCGGGATCGCCGCGGTGTTCTGGCGTCCGAGCGACAGACCGCTCAGCAAGACGACGATGGAGGAGGTGACGCAGAGTCGTCTAGTGCGCACCGGCGGACTCCTATGAGGCTCGGCAAGCCGGAAGCCACGAAGAGCGCCCAGGTTTTAGCTGACAGCTGAGAGCCGACAGCTTGATGAGGTCCGCTCTACTTTTCCTTCTTGTCCGGCAGCGTGAAGACGTAGAGCGCGTTGCCGCTCGATGGATGATGCACGTCCGGAGAGATCGACCGCGGGACGTTTCGAGGGCTGCCGCCGCCGAGGCCGGTCGCGACCGCGACGTACTGCTTGCCGTCAATTGCGAACGACACCGGAAAGCCCTGCACCGATGTCCCCAGCCGGACCTTCCAGAGCGTCTCGCCGGTCCTCACGTCGAACGCGCGGAAGTAGCGGTCCAGGTCGCCGACGAACCCGATGCCGCTCGCGGTCGACAACACCGAGGTCAGGAACGCCGCGCGCTGCTCGACCTTCCAGATCTCCTTCATCGTCCGGACATCGTAGGCGGCCAGCTTGCCGACCTTGCCGCCCGTGCCCGGCATCTCGAAGAAGCGCCGGTCGCCCGCGGTGCCCCCCGATCCTTCCGTCGGCTCCACCTCGCGGCCCGAAATCTCCATGCAGCTTTGACTGAGCGGGATGATCATCAGCCCGGCCCCTGGGTTGTAGCTCATGGCCTGCCAGTTGTGGCCGCCTGCCGTGCTCGGGCACGCCTGGACCCACTCTCCGACTTTGTGCTCGACGATGTCGTTGCGATAGGTCACGGCGCCGGTCTTCGGGTCGATCCGCCTGAAGACGTTCTGGAAGACGGTCTCCTTGTGACCGAGGAACTCGCCGGTCTTTCGATCGAGCTTCCACAGAATCCCGGGCTTGCCGATCGTGAAGAGCACCTTGCGGCCGTCGATATCGACGAGCACGCGCTCGTACACTTCGTCGAGATCGAGCGTCTCGCCCGGCACGTGCTGGAAGTACCACGCGAGCGTCCCGTCCTCGGGTCTCAGCGCGAGCGTCGAGTTCGTATACAGCGCCTTGTCTGCCGACGTCGTCCCGCGGCTGGCCAGCATCCACGGCTTGGCCTGCGCGACGCCCCAGTAGGTCAGGTTCAGATCGGGGTCGTAGCTCCCCGCGATCCACGCGTCGCCGCCGGCACGGAGCAGGTTTGGAAGCTTGCCCCACGTGTCGCCGCCGGGCTGCCCTTCCCGCGCCACCGTGTAGAACTTCCAGAGCTGCTTGCCGGTCGCGGCGTCGTACGCGCTGATGAAGCACCCCTCCTCTTTGTAGCGTTCGCACCCGTTCAGACCCTGCACGAGCTTGCCGTTGATCGCAATCGGACCGCTCGTGCTGCGGTAGCCTTTGGTCCTGTCCGCGATGGGCGTTTCCCACGCGACGCGACCGTTGCGCGCGTTCAGGGCGACGACCTGCGCGTCGGTTCTCGCGAAGAAGAGCTTGTCCTGGTGAATCGCCATGTTGCGGATCGCCTGGTTACCGCCCATGGATCCGGTATCGAAGCGATGCTCCCAGATCAGCTCGCCCGTGCGTCCGTCGAGCGCCTGAATGATGTTGCCCGTGTTGCCCAGGTAGAGCACACCGTTGTGGACAATAGGCTGCGGCTCGCTCCAGCCTCCCTCGTTCATCGCCCAGACCCACGCGAGCTTCAGGTCCTGCAGGTTGTCGCGCGTGATTTGCGTGAGCGCGCTGTGGTTCCAGGCCTGGTAGTTGCCGCGGGCGATCAGCCAGTCGCTCGGATCGGGATGACGCAGCATCTCGGCGGTGACCGGAACGTAGTTCCTCACCTCGCCCGCGACAGTCACGCCTCTCGGCGGTGGCGGCGGCGGCGGGTTCTCACCACGGCCGGCGCCCGCGCGGCCTCCGCCTCCCGGCGTGACGATTGCGGCCTCCGCCGCAACCCGCGCAATCGTCGTCGGCGTGAGCGGGCGCGGACCGGGCGGCGTTCCGTTCGCCTGGAGAATGAAGGCGACGATGTTGAGG
>JACOUA010000022.1 GCA_016178075.1 Acidobacteriota bacterium | reverse complement strand
GCGTAAGCGTTGTCCACTATGGCGATCGAGATCTGCTTGGTCCCACTCGCAACCTTGGCCCAGATGTAGAACGTGTACTGCCCGCCCGAAGCCAGGCCGGCGATCTGCTGCTGGATGACCGGCGTCGATGTGCTGGCGGTCACCGTGTCGGCGGTCGTGTTGCCGTCCGGAGCGGTTGTACTGTTGGCTGTGACGGAGCATGAGCCGCCGTTCTTGTCCCAGGTGGCGACGCTGAAGTCCTCCGAGTATTTCGCCATGTTCTCGAACGCGCCGCCGACCGTTTGGAACGCGCCGCACTCGACCGATTGGAGGTGCGATTCGAGATACGCCCACAGGTTATTGGCCGCGACGTATCCGAAGTTGGCACCCGCAGAACCGTCGCGCAGGACGACCGTGCTTGCGGTGGCGTTCGCGGTGGCGTCGCTGATCTGCGCCGAGGTGTGGGTGTGCGACGGCAGATCTCCTGCCGCGATCGCGGCAACCGTCACCGCCGCCCCCGAACTCGCCTGCTTCAGGAAGCCGGGGCCGGTGGCCGAAAGGTCCGCGCCGGTGCCGCCACGCGCGAGCGCGAGCGCGCCGGAGTTGATGTCCGAGGCGGCATGCGTGTGGCTCGCGTTCGCCTTGGCCGCACTGGTGCCGTCCACGAGCACGCAATCGCTGGCGTTCCCCACTGCTCCCTGGAGTGCACCTCCGGAGTCGATGATGGCGGCACGGGATGGATTCCATCCTAACCCCTTCGTCGGCCGGGCGGCCAGATCCGAGACGAGGTTCGTCACGTCGCTTTCCGCGTGCGAGTGCGCCGGAACGGAGCCGAGCGCCACAGTGACTGTGACCCGATCATTCCCCGAATCATCGGCGAACGAGAGCGCCATGTTCGCGCCCTGGATCAGGTTCAACGCGCGCCGCGTGCCGACCACCGATCCGCTGTTCTGGATCGTAAACGGCAATGAACCCGAGACGATATCGCCGGCCACGTGCGTATGGGCTGGCAAGTCCGCGGCGGATAGCGTCGTTCCGCCTGTGGCGCGCCCCTTGGCGTCGACAGTGAGCTTGGTATATGTGCCAGACGTGACGCCGGACGACGCCACAGAAAGCACCCCTGCCGCAACCGCGAGGCCCCCTGTGGGGTCTATCTGAACGATGCCCTTGCTGGTGGTAGTGGCATCCGGATATGAGAACGCGCCGAACGTCTGGCCTGGCGCGAAGTCGATGACCGCATCCATCGCGATGTGGTCGCTCGCATTGAGCGCCATTCCCAGATCGCCGGAGTTGTCGGCCTTGCGCCACTTGATCGCGCCAGTGTTGGGCAGGCGTACCAGGCCGGTGCTCGCCTTGTTGCCCGAGCCGAACCCGGCGCCGTCCTGGAACGTCTTCACGCCGGTGATCGTGACGGCACCGTCCTTGCGGACGTAGTTGCGTGCGGCGGCCGTCCCCAGGTCGTTCTCGATCGCGAGCACCGCCGACTGGATCGCGGTGATGAAACCGGCGACCATGTTGGCCCGCACTGTGACCCCGCTCGAGTGGTTGGCCGCCGTGGTCCCGAACGCCCCGCGCTGGCAGCCGGTGAACTGCGCTCCGCTCCGCGACGTGTAGATGACGAGCTCGTCGTCGATGGACAGCACGCCATAGGCATCCGCGAATCCACCGGCAGTGGACTGGACGCTGATGGTCGAGTCACCCGCGCCGACAGCGGACGTGGTGGTCGTTTCGAGTGGCTTGGTCGAGAACGCATTGACCGGGCTGTAGAGCGTGGCGGCCGTGTCGGTGACCGATGGAAAGCTACTCATTGCACGCCCTCGTATTGGAGCGGAACTGGTTCAACGCGCCGCTTGCGGCAGGCACCCAAGCTTGCGCGGTTGGCGCTTCCAGGGCGCGCGCAGCCCTGGGCTTGAAGTACTGCGCGTTGCTCACCGACACTGAGTACACCGGAAGCGGAACCGGACGGCTGTTCAGGCAGAACTGATCGAACGCCCAAAAACAGAACGAATAGAGCTTGAGCGGGAGCCACATGCCGTAGGCCTGCGCCATCGGAGGGTCCGGAGGGCCGTAGATGCCCGAAAGGAACATGCACTCCTCGGCGGGCCGGCCCAACGCGCTCTTGGCGAACGAGATCACCTGACGGATGAGGCTGCTGTTCTTCTGCCACACGTCATAATCGAATCCCTCGCACCGGAAGTATTTGATGCCGTAACTGCTGTTCTTCCACTCGTTGGGCAGGTTCGCGTGCATCAGGAGCCGCCGATAAGCCGGGTCGGGAGATGGCTTTCCCTGGTTCGCATCGAGCGGCCAGAGGCATTCGAACACCGCGGTCGGATGGTACGAGCGGACGTAGGAGATCACGTCTTGGCAGTAGGCCCAGATGCGGTCGCGCAGGAAGTTCGCCGTTTCGTACGGGTGCGCCGGGTCGCCGGCCGGATCGTCGTTGTTCGCCCGGAACGGCCAGATCTCGTGGCCGTACCTCGTGCTGAAGTCGCTGATGGCCTCCGGGTCGTAGAAGCCCATTCCGCCGTTCGGGTCCTCGCCCTGGTTGTCGAAATACCAGTACTGCGTCTCCCCGAACTGCAGGATGACCGGCGCGCCCGCCGCCGCAATCTGGTCGGCGCACTCCTTGTACATCTGCTGCAGGTAGATCCGGACACGCGTGCCGAAGTGCATCTGGTGGGATGGAATCTGCAAGAACACGTCCGCGCCGGGACTGACCACACCGGCCGAGTACGAGAGGTACTTTGCGCGCATCGCGGCGGGCGGGTTATAGCATTCCATCGAGAACGCGAACGATGCCTTGATACCCGCCGCCTGAAACTGGCCGGCGAGGTCGCGAATCCAACGGCGCGCGCCTTCGGTCATGACGGGCGTGACCGAGTCGATCATCTCCCAGTCGCCCTCGGTTCCTGGCGTACCCATGTGGTCGTAGAGCGTGAGCGTCATCGAATTCGGCGCGCTGACCGCCAGGCCGGTGAACGTCCAGGACGGGGCCTTCGACTGAATCCTGAGTGTGGTGCTGGTGCCGAAGTTGTCGTCGGCCCACACGCCCGCGAACATGCCGTTGATCGCGGCGCGGAAGTGGGAGACGATCTGCTGAAGCGTCTCGCCGTAGCCGATGGCGTGATTGATCGTGGTGCCACCGATCGAGAACCAGACCACGTCGCCGGGAGACGGAGTGCCGGAGAACGCGATGGTCGCGTACGGGTATGTGGCGCCCACGCGCCTGCGCTTGTTGTTCCAGAAGACACCCATGTACACGTCGGCGTGGCCTTTGAAGCCGAGCTTCTGAAGTTGCCACAGGTGCCAGGCTGGGGGCTTCTTGTAGCCGTGGTCCGTGTCGAAGTCGATGGCGAGCGAAACGTCCGTGTATTCCTGCGGTGGGTCCGGAACGTCCACCGGAACGAGCGGCCACAGGTAATCGAAGTAGAAGTAATAGCCGGTGCTGGAGGCGTGCTTCTCAAACAACGCGGTGATCTCGACCGTGTGGGTTCCAGCCGCGACTGCGCCGCGGAGTGTGATGTTGGCCGTGGTGCCGCCGTACTCGCTGAGGAACAGGTCGTGTGTCGTGGGCGCATCGCCGTCCACGGAGATGCTGATCTTTCCGCAGTCGGTGTTGAGGAAGGTCCCAAGATACAGATCGTGCTGCTGCGTGTATGAATAGCGCAGGGAAACCTTCCGGACGTCCAGCGCAGAAGAAGGCGCACAACGCCGTGCGTGCCCTGTGGACCACCACTGGCTCGGCCAGCCAGAACCATAGGAGTACTTCTCCCAATAACCTGTGTACGTGCATCGTGCGTCGGATTCCTCGATCCGTGGTGCGCTCCCGCCGACCTTCAGGCTGCCGTCGCCCGTGATCGTGATGTTCGAGATCGTGCAGCCCCATTCCACGTCGCTCGCAAAGCCGCTTTGTGGCGAGAGCTTTTTCATGCGCGCGCCCGCCGCCCAGGAGCCAGGCGTCGAGGACTGGTAGCCGCGCTCGACGGTAATCTGCGTGGGCGAGTCCACAGAAACGAGACGCACGCGCTCTTCGGCGGTCGGCGAACCGATGAAGTACCGGCCTCCGGAGAGCTTCGAGGAGTTGTCGACCTGCCACACGGTATCGGACGGACCAACGCCGGAGGTGAGGAAGCAACCGTCCTCCAGTTCTCCTTCACTCTGTTCGAAGCGTGGCGCGAAGACCATATAGATCTTCCGGCAGTCGTTCATCGGGACGGTGCGGCTCTGCTTGTCGGTGAGTGGCTGCGTGAAGTCGAGCGTGATGTGGTACTTCGTGTTGTCGTCGCCGCCGGTGAAGCGGCAGGTCGAACCCGATGCGTACCAGTCGAGCGTCTGTGCGCCCGCGCCATCGTGTCCGGACGTGACGAGCACGCGGTCCAGGTTGCCGAGTGTGCCATAGCGTCCCGATGGAAGCGAGGCCGTCTTGAATGAGACTGTGAGCTTCGCGCCGCCTGTGTATCCGGTCGCGCTGGCCTCGATCACGCTGCTTTGGTCGGGGCCGAACCTGCCGGCGACCGTTTCGCCTGCCGTGTTGATGAGCGTCGCGAGCTTCTGGGCGGCATGCTTGGCAACGGTCTTGCGCGTGACGTAACTGTCGTTGGCGTGCGTCTTTGTGATCCGCGCGCGGATGAATTGGAGAACCAGGTTGACCTCCAGCACGTTGACCAACTCCTCGTTCGCGCCGGTGCGTTCGATCCACGCCATGTCGCCCACCGCGAACCCGCTCGCGTCGTCCACGTGGAGATCCACCGCCAGCAGATTGCCGCCGCCGTCGGTGGCTGGCGCGACGTCGCTGGTTAGTTGCGTTTCGAACCGGCAGTCGATGTGGGTGATCGTGTAACGCGTGTCGCGGAAGTAGAGGTGCAGATAGTCGATGCCTTCGGTGGGTTCTTCCCCGCTCAGGTCGATCTCCGCGCTGGCCGGAGTTTCGTTGCCGGAGATGACCGCCGCATCATCCAGCAACCGCACTTCGTAGATGTCGTTCGGCGCGATCCCCTTGCCGCAGACGAACGTCATCGCGTCCCAGGAAACGGAGGGGTACTTCGCAGCGTCCAAGCGCATCGCGCCGTCGAGCGCGTGGTCGTACTCGATATCGAATTCGAGCTTCAGCCCGGACAGATCGGTCCTGGGAAGATGCTTGCACAGGAGATGATTGAAGTAGTCGTAGGCATTCCACCACCCCAGGACCGCGAAATCATCTGGTGCCTGAAAAATACCCGAGATGGACACACCAGTCTCGGTGGCGTCGTACATCGTGGTTGTCGCACCCTTGCCGCTGAATCCCTGCGTTTGGAAGTTTCGGCGCGGGTCGAAGATGTGAAGCGGCTCGGAAGCCATTCAGAATTTGACGGTAATGATCCGCTACTTCGGAAGATGCGTGTTGCTACTCCGGAGCAACCAAACGGGCATCATGGTAAACGCTGGGGGACACAGGAGCAATGACGGTGCGGGCGTCGTTTCTTGGCGTGTGGGCCCCGCCCGAGCTACTCGCTACGTAACGCGTCGATGGGGCTGAGGCGGGCGGCTCGGCGCGCGGGCAGCCAGCAAGAGAAAAGCGCTACGCCTAACAGGAGCAGCGTCGTCGCCGTGAACACGGCGGGGTCTCGCGGGCCGACGCCGAACAGCAGCGATTCAATAAGCCGGCTGCCGGCGAGCACGCCCGCGAGGCCCAGGGTGATGCCTGCCAGCGCGACGATGCCGCCCTGCCGCACGAACATACGGACGATGGTCCGCGGTTGGGCGCCGAGCGCCAGGCGCAGGCCGATCTCACCCGTACGCTGACTCACGATGTAGGATGTGGCCCCATAGATTCCGATTACGCCGAGCATCAGGGACACTCCGGCAGCGATGAGGAGCAAGACCATCGTGAAAGCCATCTGCGCCGAAGCACGGTCGAGGATATCTTGCAGAGTGCGCACCTGCGTGAGAGCCAGGTTCGCATCGACCTCGGCGATCCTTCCCCGCGCTGGCCCGGTCAGGCTCAGGGGCGGCAGCTTCGTGCGCAGCACGTAGCTCATCGCGTCGAGGCGGGCTGAAATGTTGGTTTCGCGCGACCAAAAGATTGGCATGTAGAGCCGCGGCGGATGAATCGCCTCATTGAGGGCCCGGGCGGGCGTGTTCGAGACAACGCCAGCGATCGTGAGCCAGCCGGGCGCGTCGGCTGAGGTCGATGGAACACCCAGCCTGACGCGCTGACCAATTGGGTCCTGACGCGGAAACAGGATGTTGGCGAGCGCCTCATTGATGACGACAACAGGCTCATTCCGCTCGACGTCGCGCTGATCGATGCCGCGGCCGCGGAGCAGGCGCATGCCCATCACCTCGAAATAGCCGCCGGCGACGGTATGGAACCCGACAATCGGAGGCTTCGCGCCCGGCGGGAGGACGCGACCCTCGACAAACAACGGACCGCCTTGGGTGCAGCCATCGGAAAGCGGCAGGCATGTCGAAGCAGAGACGGCCGTCACGCCGGGCAGCGACGAAAGGCGGTCGAGAATCGCGCGGTGGCCGGCGGCCATCTTTACCCGATTCGGATATTCGCTGCGCGGCAGTCCGACGCGGAAGGTGAGCGCGGAGGCCGCATCGAAGCCGGGATCTACGGCACGGAGCTTTTGAAAGCTTCGCAGCATGAGGCCGGATAACACCAGGAGCACCAGGGCGAGGGCGATCTGTCCTCCCATCAAGAGCTGGCGGGCGCGGTGGCGGCCCCGGCTCGCTGTGTTGCCGCGCCCGCTCTCGTGCAGCGCCGCACCGAGCGGTGCGCGGCGAAGAAGCGGAATCGCGCCGAATACGATCGCGTTCAGCAGGCTCAGGGCGAGCGTGAACGCGGCCGTGACGCTGTCGATGCGGACTTCCTCAAGCCGCGGAAGATTCGCCGGGCCGTACGCGATCAGAAGATCGACGGCGATCCGTGCGAGTGCGAGGCCGAGCGCACCGCCCGCGAACGAGAGCATCAGGCTCTCGCTCAGGAAATAGGACGAAATCGCACGGCTGCCGGCTCCAAGCGCGCGGCGAACGGCGACTTCCCGCTGCCTGGCCTCCGAACGGACCAGAAACAGGTTCGCCACGTTCGCGCAGGCCACCAGCATCACCAGGCCCACGGAGGCGAGCAGGATCCACAGCGTGCGCGAGACGCGGCCGGTGGTCGCTTCCATGAGTGTCGTTGCGGAGGACACGAGTTGGCCGTAGCCGCCATCTGGATATTCAGGCGCTAGGTCGGCGTTCAGACGACTCAGCTCCGCCCGCGCGCCGACGACCGTCGCGCCGTCACGGAGCCGCGCGACACCGGGAATGGAGTAGGCATCCGAGGCGGTGGCGCGGGTCAACGGGAACGCAATCCAGACTTCGACGCCAGGATCCGGAAAGGCATACGACGCCGGCATGACGCCCACTATGGTCGTTGCCGCGTTGTCTAGCCTCATGCTGCGGCCTAGGACGCTTGGGTCCTGGCCGAATCGGCGTGCCCACAATCCATGCGAAATCACGCCGACCGGTGTAGCGCCCGGGAGTTCGTCCTGCTCGGACAACCAACGGCCCTTCACCGGCGCTACCCGCAGGACGGATGCCAGCGAGGCCGTCGCGCGGGAGACGCGGATTCGTTCTGGTGTACCTTGCCCCGTGAGCGTCAGCTCGTCGGTCTGATAGAGGGCCAGGCCGTCGAGTGTGTGGGCGCGATCCAGGTATTGGTAGTAAAGGCGTGTGGTCAGGTTGATGGACGGGATGTTCCGGCTGGGCATGGCAGAGCCGAGGTCGATCAATCGATCGGAGTTCCCGTACGGCAAAGGATTCAGCAAAACACGATAAACGACTGCGAAGATCGAGGCGTTTGCACCGACCGCGAGGCCGAGCGTCAACACGGCGACGAGTGTGAACCCCGGACTCTTTCGGAGCGCTCGCCCGGCATAGCGGATGTCGCGCACCAATGCGTCGATCAAATTCACTTTCCACATATCACGGCACTCCTCTTGACGCTGACTGATCCCACCCAATGCCCGGAGCGCGGCGTAGCGCGCCTCCTCGGGGCTGAGGCCCTTTGCCAGGTGCATGTCCATTTGCCGCTCGAGGTGAAAGTGAAACTCTTCGTCCATTTCCTTTTCCACGGCGGCGCGGCGGAAGAAGGAACGAAACCGCAGCGGGATCGTGTAGAACCAATGCTGGAAGCGCATCGTTCAGGCCTCTTTGAGCCGAAGCACTTGCGAAATCGCCGCGGAAAGACGGTCCCAATTGGCGGCTTCCCTGGTCAGATGATTGCGGCCGATACGGGTCAGCGAGTAGAACTTGGCGCGCCTATTGTTTGCCGTGGGCTTCCACGTGGCCGTAATCCACCCTTGTTGCTCCAGCTTGTGCAGAGCCGGATAAAGGGATCCCTCGCTCACCTGGAGCACTTCGCCGGAGACCTGTTTCAGCCGTTGGCTGAGCGCCCAGCCATGCATCGGCTCCAGCGCCAGAATCTTCAGCACCAGGACGTCGAGAGTCCCCTGGACCAAATCGGATGGTTTGCTCATGCACTCTTCTCGGTTACCGAGACTAGAATACCCAATTCTTCTCTCGGTAAGCAATAGGAAGGTCGCCAAGGGGTAAGGGCTCTCTGTCAGACGGATAGATCGCGGGTGAAGTGTTTATCCTGTGGTGTACTGCTTGTCACGCCGGAATTGATGGTGAACCTTCACGTCTGAATCACCACGGTCAAATCGGAACCCGGATCGGGCGATGCCACGGATAGGATGTCGAACGCGAGGGCGTCGCCTTCGCGTAGAATCGGCGTGGGCCAGATGGTCGGCCGCACACGCTCGCCGGCGGCGTGGTCCTTCGTGAAGATCGCATCTAACGTCTGGTTGTCCGGATCGGCGGCCACGACCTGCACATACTCCTCGTTGCCAGTGCCAGGCCCGACATGGACAAACTCGCCTACATCGATGCCGAGGCGGTTCGCGCCGTATGAAGCGGTCTGTACCGTCTGCGGCGAGCCGCTCGCGGTCACCGCCTCCGCGAGCGCGATGCCATAGTCGTTGTACGGCAGCCTGCGTGTCTCCGGCGGTCCGTAGCCCTCGTTCTCGACCAGGAAGTCGTACGTGTTCTTGTGCGCAGTGGGCAGTGCATGCGCGACCCCCATGTACTCCAGCGGTTGCCATGTCGCGCCGTCGTCCCTGCTGAACTTCACCAGATACGCGCTCTGGCCGTCGCTCGTGCCCTGCTGCACATAGGCGAACACGCACCGGATCGAAGCCGCGTCGTGGACCTTCATCGGGATCGCCACATTCTCCTGGGCTGAGAGGGTGCCCTGGATCTGGAACGTGTACGCGCCGCCAGAGCACGTCCGGTCGCCAGGCGTGTACGGCTCGTTGTGATGCGACAGCGGGAACACCGTGAACGGGCCATAGCCGAAGTGGTTTGCCACGCCGATCAGCGCGGCCACCACACAGGCAGAGGGAAGCGTCGCCACAATCCTGGGCGGCAGTCCCGGCGTCCGGAAGAAGCCCCGCTTCACCGCCATCGTGAACAGTTTCATGTCGAGCTTGTAGAACTGGATGCCGGCGAGGTGCACGCAGCAGAACGTACCGAAGGTGGCGTAGCCCGGATCGACGCCCGGATAGGCCCGTTGAATCTGGAACGAGCCAGTGGGCACCACCTCGCCCGTATTGCCAGGCCCGACGATCTGCGCGCACTCATACGCGCGCCGGCCGCTATGGCCCACGTCCGCGGCCTCGTCGTTGAACACGATGAAGTCGCCGACCCGGAACACGCGCGAAGTGTCCGGATTCACGGTGCAGTTGACCGTCACCGGATCGCTCGCGGCGTCAATGCCCGTATCGAGGCTGGCCCACAGGTCCGTGGCGAGCTCGTCCACATAGTACAGCCCCATGGCGATCTCGGTCGCGCCCGCGATGTTCTGGTTGCCAGCAGCGTCCGGTTGGATCTCGATGGCGTCCACTGCGAAGGAGCCGTAGTCGGTCAGTTTCGGGGCGCCGGTGACGATGCCCGGAACGCCGGTGTCATGGAAGATCTCATCCGGCACCGGCGATGCCTCCACATCGGCGGGCTTTGGGCCGTCGACCAAGTCGTACATCGAGTCCGTGGTGGTGCGGCCCTGGATGTCGATCGAGTAATCCCGGTTGAGCTTCCAACCGGTGACCCGGAACTCCCCGGAGCCGTTGGGCATGTCCGTGTGGGTCATCGAGCAGACCATCCCCGGCTCGGTGTTGAGCGCGAGCACCGTCGTCCGGAACGAGATCAATCGCGCGGCTTTCCATTCCGCTGCGTTGATCCCGCCTAATTCCTCGCGCAACCGTGTGCTGATGATCCGCGCCGCTTGGCTCTTCGAGAAGGTGCCGCACAGGTTCATCTGCGACTTCAGAAACAGCGGGCCGGCATTCGCTCCAATGCGTGTGGCATAGTCAATGTCGTAAACGGCGACCGAGTTGTTGACGAACTGATAATCCTGGTCGGCGAAGTTGGCCGTGAGGTGATTGAAAGACGGCTTGAGCGGGGCCAACTGGAGCGATTGAAATAGGATGTTGCCGGCGGTGAACGCCTCGACCGTGCTGCTGTTGACGCGGATGCCGATCTTGAGTTTGCCGAAGGCGAACGTGTAATAGCCCAGGCAGTTCATCAAGACTTCCTGGAGCCAGTCGCGGAGCGGCTTCTCTTCCTGGAGCACGCCGCGGAATTTGAACTGCGTCTCGCTGCCGGATCCGACGAGCTTGGTCACACTCTCATTGCAGATCCCGGCGGCTGCGATCGTGGCGTCCACGTCGAACAGCGTCTCGGCGAGATCCAACTGCTCGGTCGTCGCGCCCGCGCCCAGTCGCAGGCCGCGCGCGCGGAGAAGCATGTTGATGGCGATCCAAACAGGATTCGTAAGCGCGGGCCCGTGCGTGCGGACGCCTGGCGAGGTCCACACCCATCCGCTCATGCCCTGGAGCACGTTGGCGATTATGGCGTGGTCGCCTGGCTTCGACAGTTGCAGGCCCTTGGCGTCCGACCGGCGGATTACGAGGAACGCTGTTCCGGCCGCAAAGTGGTCCTTGTAGGTGGAGTTGCCGGAGTAGACCTTGCGCCAATCGCCGCCCGTGGTGTTGCCGGATTGGTCGAGTGAGAAGAAGTCCGTCGCGCCAGCCGGGTCGGTCCCGAGGCACTGGCGCAAGCCGTAGTTGTTCGTCGGATAGCCGTGGTGCGCCTGGCCGTCGAGCGTGCTGCCGACGAACGTCTCCGCGGTGCCGTCGCCGTCCAAGTCTTCATAATGCGGCGCGGTGTACGCGATGATCGGCCCTTCGCCGACGATGCCCAACGCCTCGTAGAAGTCGCTCTCATCCCGGCCCGCCGCGATCTTGCAGTTCACCGGCATCTCGCCGTCGGTATAGATCTCGGGCACGATCTGGTCGTAGATTGAATCCGCGACCAGTGACGTGCTGGTGATGTTGGCCCGGTTGAATCCCCACACCCCGGTCGAGTTGTCCTTGATCCGGACGCCCTGCGGATCGGCGAGGATGCCGCCGTAGTAGCGCTTCATGCTGTGCGCAAGACAACCGTTGGTGGTCTCGTAGCCCTTGTCGCACTTCGTGTCATCGGCGCTTGGGAAGTGGACCAGGTCGAGCGATCCGGATTGGGCGTACGGGCAGGCCTGCGAATCGAAAACCTTCCAGCAAGTGCGCGAGATCTTTCGCGTCGGATACGGCAGATTCAGTTCGTAGAGGCCGTCCGCGGCGGTGACCTTGAAGTCCGGACCCGAGTCGAAGGACCAATCGACGACGTCGCCCTTCCACAGGTCGAGCTTGATGAGCGTGCCGACGTGCAGCAGTGAGAACTCAATCGAGGCGCGGAACAAGTCCACGTCGTTGGCGAGGTCCCGCATGACGCGATCGGCGTTGCCAAATGTGAACGTAGCCTGGTCGGCCTCGTTCCCCATGCTTTGGGAGATGCCGTCGAAGTCCAGCAGGCGTGCGAGGTACAACTGCGCGCCGACGGTGCATCGCCGGTCGGAAAGGTACATGGCCGGATACCCGCCCTGCAGAGGCTGGATCTTGATGAGCGGGATCATCTGCTGCACCTGTGGCAGTAGTGCATCCTTGAGCGCCTGGGTCGGAAACCGCGTCACCGTCGAGATCGGTGAGTAGGTGGGCGGGCTCGCCGGGATCTCGACGAGCGTGACGCCGATGCTGCACACCCAGTCGGCGACCATCTCCCAGGAAAGAGGCTCGTTAGCGAACCGGCAAGTGTACGCGGTAGTGCCGTTGCCGTCGTCGTTGGGCGCGTTGTATATGAACGCGCCGTACGGGCCGTACTTCGACTCCCAGAAGTTGCGGAGCGCGATCCGATGTGTGTCGTTCATCCACTGGCGGCGCACCGTGAACTGCTTTGCGCCGTTGCCCAACCGGAAGCGCTGCTCGATTTTCGCGTTGCCGGAGCCGAACTGGTGGATCGCCACGTCCGGACGGTGCGCGCGGCCGAACGGGTAGTCCGACACGATGGGGAACGTCCCAGATGGAACGATCTCCGGAACCTGGATGTTGCCGATGTAATCAGGCATGGGCTGTCTTTGCCGCCTTGATCGCGGCCACAACGTTAGGCTGCTCGACGATCTTCAGTGCCAACCACCCGTAGTTCGGGTCGGTGGCATAGACGCGCGCGACCGCCAGCACGAGATCGCAGAGATCGCTGTTCTGCTGATACTTCTGCCAGGCCGCACGATAGGGTGCGCCATGAGTAATGAGCCAAGCGTAATCGCGGCAGGACTCCTCGAGCGAGTCGTAGTCCGCGAATTCGCACACGCGCCGCACGTCCTCGCCGTCGATCACCTCACGCGTCTCGACCGCGGAGCCCTTGCCGTGCCGTTTGGCGCGCTTAATCCCGAAGAAATTGAAATCGCCGACGGGCTTTGCTCCCCAACGCGATTCGATGGCCCACTGTGCGACGAGCATTCGCGCCGGGACGCCGGTCTCGGTTTCCAGGCGCACTGCGATCTTGGCGACCTCCGCGAGTCGCTGGCTACGGTCCTTCGGCATGGGCTTAGTTCGTGGTGTCGTAATCGCAGGTGACCAGATGTTCCGGAATCATGTTGTCGAACTGGTTCTTGATCACTCCGGACGTGATCACAAAGTCGAGGCCCTGGTGGTAACGGAGACCGTTCACGTAAACGACGATGTTGGTTGCGCCAGCGGGAACCTTCCAGCCAGCAGCGTTGGCGTCATAG
>JACOUA010000021.1 GCA_016178075.1 Acidobacteriota bacterium | reverse complement strand
GGACCCACGAAAGCCGCTGAGAGCTGACAGCTTAGTGGGGCACTTAGTGCACCGGTCCCTCGTGCGGCTTTGCGGCCGGCGATTCGGCGAACGCGCGCATGTGCTCCTGCAGCGCGGCGATGAGGGCCGGGACGGCGGGCACCGGCAGCACGACCTTGGCCTTGACCGGCGCTTTCACGATGTGCTCGCTTTCGGCCTCGTGGATGTCCCGCTCCGAAAGCGGCAGGACTTCACAGAAGACGAGGGTGAAGTCGAACGGCGTGTGCGCCACCGCCGAGAAGTTCGCGTAGACGCGCGGCTCGGTGCCGCGGTCGTCCGGGACGATCGTGAAGTTGATTTGTTTGGCTTCGTTCACGGCGATACTCAGTATTTTCGCATGACGCCGACGACGACCCCTTGGATCTGGACGTGCTCGGCGTCGAAGAGCAGTGGCTGCATCGCTGTATTGGCGGGCTGCAGGCGCACGCGTCCGTTGTCGCGGTAGAACTTCTTCAGCGTCACGTCGCTTCCCCCGAGCAGCGCGATGACCATCTCCCCATTGTCGGCCGTCTTTCGGTCTTCGACGATCACGAAGTCGCCGTCGCGAATCTGCTCGTCGATCATGGAGTCGCCCTTCACCCGGAGGACGTACGTATCGCGCTTGCCCACGAGATCTTCGGGGACCGAGATCATCTCCGCCGTTGCGATGGCCTCGATCGGCGCGCCGGCGGCGACGAAGCCGAGCAGCGGCAGCTCGAGCGCGCGTCCGCCCGATCGCGTGGGCACGAGCTCCACGGAGCGGCTTCGGTTCCAGGCCCGCTTGATGAATCCCTTTTCCTGAAGGTTGGTCAGGTGTTTGTGCACGGTCGCGAGCGAGGAAAGGCCGAAACGCCGGCCGATCTCCTCGAGGCTCGGCGCATAGCCGTGCTGCTGGATGAACTCGTTGAGGAAATCCAGAATCTCGCGCTGGCGCTTCGTGAGTGGTAACACAACGCCCTCCTCTTGACTCATCCGAACCCAGGCACTCTATGCAAAGAGAAGGCGAAAGTCAATAGACTGGCTCGCCATCTCCGCCCACTCGGCGGCGGCGGCGGGCGACGTCGTTGGGCAACTCGGTCGACGACATCTACCGGCTGCCGGCGTGTCCTCAGCCCGGCGGCCCGAACGCGAAAATGCGGATCGGCGCGCCCGCAGTGTCCTGCGGTGGCCAGGTCGCGACCGCGCTCTGCACCGGTGCCGCGCTAGGGCTCCGCGTCAGGCCCCCAACTCGTTGAAAAAGCCGGGCATTAAACTTTCCGCCGGGTCGCCGGTCTAAAACTACGGAGTGCCTCCGCCGCGCTTCGGTCCGGCGCCGGTAAGACAGGGCTGGTGGCCGGACCGAAGTGCGGTCGGTTCCATCTGCACCGGGCACCGGGCGAACGGACTGCAGCGCGCTTGAAGCTGGTGGCGAGGATGAGCAGGGTCGATCCGATATGCTCAGCGGGAGTCGGGTCGCTGAGCGTTCGGTCGAGCGGTCGGCCCGAGTGGACCATCAGGGTCGTGGAGAGCCAGCCGGCCGAACCGACTGCCGCGGAGGTCGCCGCGCTCGCCGAGCTGGACGAGCCGGCGCTCGTGCAGGCGTGCCTGAGCGGGATGCGTCAGGCGTTCGACATCCTCGTGGAGCGGCATCGGCGCGCGGTGTATCAGCTCTGCTACCGGTATGTCGGCAACCACGAGGACGCCAGCGATCTCACGCAGGACGTGTTCCTGCGCGCGTACCGCGGCCTGAAAAGCTTTCGCGGACAGGCGTCGCTCGGCACCTGGCTGTATCGGATTGGGGTGAACGTCTGCCTCAACAAGGTGTCGGCCCGGAAGCCGCCGACGCAGAACATCGACGAGAACGCGCAGATTCCAGACACGGCTCCCGATCCGTTGTCCAACGTGTTTCGCGCGGAGCGTGCTGTCCAGGTCCGGGAAGCGATCGCAAAACTCCCGGAGAGGCAGCGGACGACCCTGATTCTGAGGATGTATCACGAAATGTCGCACCAGGAGATCGCGGACGTCCTCGGAAGCTCGGTCGGCGCCGTCAAAGCCAATTTCTTCCACGCGCTGAACAATTTGAAGAGAATACTGCACGCTTCGCGATGAAACATCTCGCTCCCGACGAGCTCGTGGACCTGCTGGACGGCGCCGGCTCGAGCTCCGCCCGCGCGCACGCGGCGAGCTGCGACGAGTGCCGTAAAAGGCTCGACGAGCTTGGCACCGCAATGAGGCTCGCCTCGGAAGCCGAGGTGCCCGAGCCTTCGCCGCTCTTCTGGGATCATCTGTCGGCTCGCGTTCGCGAGCGCATCGCCGAAGAGCCGGCGGCAGACGGCCGTCGCGGGTGGAGCTGGAGCCGCGTCGAGGCGTGGCGCTGGGCCGTGCCGATTGCCCTCGGGTTCGCGGTGCTGCTGCTGGTCGTCTCTCGTCTCGGCGTGAGCCCGGTCGAGACACCGGCGGGCGAGCAGGCGCTCGGCGCGCCGGCCGGCGTCGCGGTTCCTCCGGGGGAGCAGGCAGGGACGGACGTCGAGGTCGGATCGGGCGCACTCGAAGACGCGAGCTGGACCGTCCTGGCGTCAATCAGCGAGGACCTGAGCTGGGATGACGCCGTCGAAGCCGGTCTGACTGTGGCGCCCGGTGCCGCCGACCGCGCGGCGTTGCAGTTGACGGCCGACGAGCAGCGGGAGCTCGTGCGGCTTCTGCGTGCGGAGCTGGGCACGAAGGGGACCTAGCGGATCGTTATGACGAATCAGCGCGGCGAGCGTGAGCGAGCCGTGGTAGGCGGGGGGGGTGGGGCCCCACCGCAAATCAAGAGATGAAGACAACGGCGTGCGTCGGGCTCGTCGTGCTGCTGGGAGTGTGTCTCACCGCCGCGGCGCAGCCGCCGCAGCGCGGGGCGCTGACGAACCAGCCTGAGGGCCCGGTGTTCAGTCCCGGCGAGATCCAGAAATGGTTCGACGCGTACATGATCGTGCAGGCTCAGCAGCAGCTCGGCCTGAGCGACGAGCAGTATCCGAAGTTCATTATCCGTCTCAAGGATCTGCACGAGGTCCGTCGTCGCTCTCAGCACGGGCGGCAGCAGATTCTCGCCGATCTGCGGAGGATGCTGGGCCGGCCACGAGCGCCGGCGAACCCCGACGAGGCGCAGATTCGCGATCGGTTGAAGGCGCTCCAGGATCTGGAAAGCCGCGCGGCCGTCGAGCTACGGAAGGCGTATGACGGTATCGACGAGCTGCTCGACGCGCGCCAGCAGGCGCGGTTCCGCGTATTCGAGGAGGAGATGGAACGCCGAAAATTCGATCTGCTCTCGCGCGCCCGGCGCCCCGGTCAGCGGGGACGCGGTCAGATTTAGCTCTCAGCTTTCAGCTATCGGCCATACGGATGGCCGCTGACGCGGCCACTTGCTTTGGAGGTGGTCAACGTGAAGCGTTGCTCCTTGTGGCTGAGAGCTGAAAGCTGATAGGTGAGAGCTTTGTCGCATGCTACACTCAAAAGTAGCCAGTCCCTGCCGGCAGCTCGGCCATGATCCACAGTCCTGTTACGGCGTTCTACCGCCTCTTGGCGGCGATGGTGCTTCTCTCGATCAGCCTTGGCGTGTCGGTGGCGGCTCAGCCGCGTGGCCAGCGAAGCGATGGCGATCGCCTGCTGATGAAGATGGGGCTCATCGTCCAGAACTCGCTGCAGACCAGACCGCGTCGGCTGCGGACATCGGTCACGGAATCCGAGCTGAATGCGTTCCTCGCCTACCAGGCCAAAGACCAGATGCCGTCCGGGGTCGTCCAGCCCGAAGTGTCGATTCTTGGTGACGGCAAGATCGCGGGCCGGGCGATCGTCGACATGGAAGCGGCACGCAAGCAGCAGGGCGGTGGCGGATGGCTCGATCCGTGGAGCTATCTGGGGGGACGAGTGCCCCTGGCGGCGACCGGTACGCTGCAGACGAGAAACGGCGTCGGCACCTTCGCCCTCGAATACGCCGAGATCTCCGGCGTCACCGTTCCGAAGGCGCTCCTGCAGCAGGTCGTGAGCTACTACTCGCGCACGCCGGAGAACCCGCGCGGCATCGATCTGGATGCGCCGTTCGAGCTCCCCGCGCGCATTCGCGAGATCGAGGTACAGAGGGGCCAGGCCATTCTCGTGCAGTGACACGGGCACCAGATCACCAATTCCTGACGACGCCCCTCCAGTACATCAAGGGCGTCGGGCCGCGGCGCGCGGCCGACCTCGAACGCGTCGCGCTCCACTCGGTCGAGGATCTCCTCTGCCGCTTTCCCCTCCGCTACGAAGACCGCGGACACCTTCAGCCGATCGCCTCGATCCAACCCGATCGGCCCGTCACGATCGCGGGTGAAATCGTCTCGTGCGGGCTGCGGCCGACGCGCCGGCCAGGGTTCAAGATCTTCGAGGCGCTGGTCCGGGACTCGAGCGGGTATGTGCGCGCGGCGTGGCTCAATCAGCCTTTCCTCCGTGACGTGTTTCAGCGCAAGCAGCAGGTGATTCTGTTCGGCATCGTGGCGCGCGGGCCCGGCGGTCCGCAGTTCACGAACCCGCAGTACGAAATCGTGGACCACCTCGAGGAGCGCGACACGGTCCACACCGGCCGGATCGTTCCGGTCTACGAGCGCGCCGGCAGCATGACGCCGAAGATGCAGCGACGGCTCGTCTGGGACCTGCTGCAACGGCTGCCGGACGCGATCGACGATCCGCTCCCGCTCGAGCTGCGAGCGGAACATCACCTGCCCGATCGGCGCGCCGCCTTCATGCAGACGCATTTTCCGGACGCGGGGACGCCGCTGGAGGTCTTGCACCAGTTCCGGACCCCGGCGCAGCGCCGCCTCATCTTCGAGGAGTTCTTCCTGTTCGAGTTCGGGCTCCTGCTGCGGCGGCAGCAGAACGAAGGCGAGCGGAAGCCGTTCGTCCCGAAGGTCGACGATCGGATTCGCGCGTCGGCCCGCTCGGTCCTGCCGTTCAAGCTGACCGAGGGCCAGCGCCAGGCGCTCAAGGAGATCGTCGACGACATGCAGCGCCCGCGGCCGATGAACCGCCTGCTGCAAGGTGACGTCGGCGCCGGGAAGACGATCGTGGCGCTCCTCGCGGCGCTCGTGGCGATGGAAAACGGCCTCCAGGTCGCCTTCATGGCGCCGACCGAAATCCTCGCCGAACAGCACTTCCTCACGATTCGGCGGCTGCTCGAGGCGTCCCATTTCAGGGTCGGCGCGCTGACCGGCGCCACATCATCGGCTGCGCGCCGGGAGGTGCTCGAGCAGCTCGCGTCGCATCAGATCGATCTCGTGGTCGGCACGCATGCGCTCGTCCAGGAGACGGTCACGTTCGCGCGTCTGGGGCTCGGCATCATCGACGAGCAGCATCGGTTCGGCGTGCTGCAGCGGGCCACGCTTCGCGCCAAGGGACTCAACCCGGATGTTCTGGTGATGACCGCGACGCCGATCCCCCGCACGCTGGCGCTGACCGTGTACGGCGAGCTGGACGTATCGGTCATCCGCGAGCTGCCACCCGGCCGGCGACCGATCAAGACGCTGGTCGAGCCGGAGTCGCGCCGGCCGGAGATTCACGAGTTCATTCGCAAGGAGCTCGACGCCGGACGCCAGGCGTACGTGATCTATCCGCTCGTCGAGGAATCCTCGAAGATCGACCTCAAAGCGGCGACCGAGATGGCGGACCATCTCGCGCACGACGTCTTTCCGGCGTTCCGCGTGGCCCTCTTGCACGGCCGCATGAAGCAGGACGCGAAGGATCGGGTGATGCGCGCCTTCGCCGCCGGCGAGATCCAGCTTCTCGTCTCGACGACGGTCGTCGAAGTCGGCGTCGACGTGCCGAACGCGTCCGTGATGCTGGTCGAGCACGCCGAGCGGTTCGGGCTTTCGCAGCTCCACCAGCTTCGAGGCCGCGTCGGACGAGGAACGGAGCAGTCGTCCTGCGTCATGATGTATCAGGCGCCGCTCTCGGAGCAGGCGCGCGAGCGGCTCAAGGCCGTTGCCGACACCACGGACGGATTCGTGCTGGCCGAGAAGGATCTGCAGCTGCGCGGCCCGGGTGATTTCTTCGGCACGCGGCAGGCGGGCATGCCGACGCTCAGGGCTGGCGACCTTCTGCGGGATTTCTCGATCCTGGACGAAGCGCGTCAGGCGGCGCAGGACTGGATCGCCCGCGACGCGGCGCGCGGCCGCATCGTCGCGTTCGTTCGCGACTCGTGGGAGGCGCGCTTCGGCCTCGTCGGGGTCGGCTGATGCGCGTGATCGCCGGCACGCTCAAGGGGCGACGGTTGCGGGCGCCTGGCTGGGAGGGATTGCGCCCGACCTCCGACAAGCTTCGCGAGACGCTCTTCAACCTTCTGGCGCCGCGGGTTTCGGGAGCGACGGTGCTCGACGGCTTTGCCGGAACCGGCGCCATCGGGATCGAGGCGGTCAGTCGAGGCGCTCGACACGTGACGTTCGTCGAGCACGATCGGCGTGCGCTGAGATTGATCGGCGAGAATCTCGATGCGTGTGGGATCGTCGGCGGCTATAGTATTATCCGGGGATCGGTGACGCGCGCATCCTCCAGGCTCGCCGGCGAGACGTTCGACATTGTCGTGATCGATCCTCCCTACGATGTCGATGATCTGTCTGATGTCGTGTTGACCGTCGCGCCGCTCGTCGCGGACGCCGGCGTGCTCGTGCTGGAGCACGCGCGGCGGCGCCAGGCGCCGGCCGGCGCGGGCCGGCTCGCTCAGCGCCGGGCCGTCCGGTCGGGGGACAGCAGGCTGACGTTCTACGCAGCCGCATGACCGTGGATGCGCTGCCCTCACCGGTGCGACCATCGAGCGGCGCGCGGCTGGCCGTCTATCCCGGCTCCTTCGATCCGATTCACAACGGGCACGTCGACATCATCCTGCGGGGCGCACGGCTCTTCGATCGGATCGTCGTGGCCGTGTCGAGAAACGCGGAGAAGGCGCCGCTCTTCAGCGTCGAGGAGCGTATCGAGCTGATGCGCGAGGTGTTTCGCGATCAGCCGAACGTCGAGGTCGAGGCCTTCGACGGGCTGCTGGTCGACTACGCCCGTCACAAGCACGCCAGCGTCATCGTGCGGGGACTCCGCGCGGTGTCGGATTTCGAGTTCGAGTTCCAGATGGCGCTGATGAACCGGCGCCTCAGCCCCGAGATCGAAACCGTGTTCATGATGCCGGCCGAACGGTACACCTACACGAGCTCCCGGCTCGTGAAGGAAGTATTCTCGCTCGGCGGGGTCGTCAACGGCCTGGTTCCGGAAGCGGTCGAAGGTCGACTGCGCGAGAAACGATCGGGAGGGCAGGCATGAAGGGCACGCCGGCGCTGGCAGAGCGAATGGGGAAGATCCTGACGTCGGGGACCCTGCAGGTCGCGCTCGACGCCGATCGGCTGCGCCGCCAGGGCGTGGACGTGGTCGATCTCGGGGCCGGCGAGCCCGACTTTCCGACGCCGGTGCACGTCAAGGCCGCTGCGATCGCCGGGATCGAGAGTAATTTCACGAAGTACACGCCGGCGGCCGGGATCGCCGAGCTGAAGCAGGCGGTCTGCGATCGCTACCAACAGGATTACGGCGTCCGCTACGACACCTCCGAAGTCATCGTCACGGCCGGGGGCAAACAGGCGATCTTCAACGCGATGGAAGTGCTGCTCAATCCGGGTGACGAGGCGGTCACGCACACGCCCTGCTGGCCCTCCATTCCCGAGCAGGTGAAGCTCGCGGGCGCGAAGCCGGTCCTCGTCCACGCACATGCCGAGGACGGGTTCGAGGTGGCTGCCGATGCGATCATCGGCGCCCTGACGCCACGCACGAAGGTCATCATTCTCAACACGCCGTGCAATCCAACCGGCGCGCTCATCTCCGAGGAAGCCCTGGCCGCCATCGGCGAGGAGGCCGCGCGCCGCGGCATCTGGATTCTGGTCGACCTGTGCTACGAGCGGCTCATCTACGACAAAGTGCCGCACAACGTATGCCGGATTCTGTCGGAGCGGGCTCGCGATCTCGCGGTGATGGCCGGATCGGCCTCGAAGGCGTACGCGATGACCGGCTGGCGCTGCGGGTGGGCGATCGGCCCGGCGCCCGTGATCGCGGCGTGCGGCGTGCTCCAAAGTCACTCGACCTCCAACGTCTGCTCCATCACACAGCGGGCCGCGCTCGCGGCGCTCACCGGCCCGCAGGCTCCCGTGAAAGAGATGCTGGAGGAGTACCGCGTCCGGCGGGATCGGCTGCACGAGTGGCTGTCGCAGGATCCGCGGTTGACGTGTCGCAAGCCAGGAGGGGCCTTCTATCTCTTCCTGAATGTCGTGGGAGCGCTCGAAGCGACCGGGATTCGGACGTCGGCGGAGTTCGCGCGCACGCTGCTGGACGACGCCCGCCTGGCTCTGACGCCGGGAGAAGCGTTCGAGGCGCCAGGGTTCATCCGCATCTCGTACGCCACCTCGATGGATCGGCTGCGCGAGGGCGCCACCCGCCTGCTCGAGTTCGTGCGCCGGCGCGAACGCACCGCCGTCGCCACCGGCGCGTAAACTGCTCGCCCGTTCAACACCGTTCGTCCTGAGCGTGTCGAAGGACGAATCGGATCGAGGAGGCGTGTTCGTGCTTCGACCGGCTCGGCACGAACGGGAGCGCGATGCTCACCTCAGCCCTGCGCGTTGAGCTCGAGCGAATCGTCGGACAGGATCACGTCATCGACGATCCGGCCGCGCTGCAGCGTTACGGCACCGACGCGATGAACCGCGGCACGGCCGCCGATCTGGTGGTCCTGCCCGGATCCACCGGCGAGGTATCGCAGGTCGCACGCGCCTGCTATGCGGCGAAGGTGCCGTTCGTCCCCCGCGGCGGCGGCACCGGCTATTCCGGCGGCGCTGTTCCACTCCGCGGCGGGGTCGTCATTTCCCTCGAGCGGTTGAATCGGATCATCGAGATCGACGAAGAGAACCTGCTCGCGGTCGTCGAGCCGAGCGTCGTCACCGGCGACCTGCAGGCGGCCGTCGAGCGCGTCGGGCTCTTCTATCCACCGGATCCCGCCAGCCTCAGGCAGTCGGTCATCGGCGGCAATGTCGCGGAGTGCGCCGGCGGACCGCGCGCGTTCAAGTACGGGACGACGAAGCGGTACGTCCTGGGACTGGAAGCCGTGCTGCCGACCGGGGAAGTGATCGAGACCGGATCGAAAGCCGTCAAGAACGTCGTCGGCTACGACCTGACGCAGCTTCTGGTGGGATCGGAGGGGACGCTGGCGATTATCACCAGGGTCATTCTTCGGTTACTCCCTCGACCGCCCGCGGTCGCAACCCTGCGGGCGACCTTCGCCGACATCGACGGGGCCGTCGCCGCGGTGACGGAGCTCCTGCGGGCACGCGTGATTCCGGCGACGCTCGAGATCATCGACGCCGAGTGTCTCGAGTCAGTGGCGCGTTACACGGGCGCGGAAATGGCGCCGGCTGGAACAGGAGCGATGCTGCTCGTTGAGGTGGACGGTCTGGAGCAGGCGGTGTCCGAAGAGATCATCCGGGTCGACGCGGCGGTGAGGACGGCGGGCGCGCGCGAGGTGCTGCGCGCGTCGAACGAGGCCGAACGTCAAGAGCTCTGGCGCGTGCGGCGTGAGCTCTCGCCGTCGCTCAAACTCATCGCGCCGGTGAAGTTCAACCACGACGTCGTCGTACCGCGCGGCCGCGTGCCGCAGCTGTTCGATCTGGTCGCTCGGCTGCGGCGCGAGTCCCGGCTGAAGATCCCCTGCTTCGGCCATGCCGGCGACGGCAACATCCACGTCAACATCATGGTCGACCCCGGCGAAGAGGGCGCCATGGATCGCGCGCAGGAGGCGCAGGTCTCGCTCTTTCGTGGCGTCGTGGCGCTCGAAGGCTCGATCAGCGGCGAGCACGGCATCGGCTTCGCCAAGGCCCCGTACATCGCGCTCGAGCTGTCGCCGGTCGAGATCGACTTGATGCAACGGGTTAAGCGGGTGTTCGACCCCGAGGGGCTACTGAACCCTGGCAAGATCTTTCCCGGCTGACGGTCGGGATTCGGGACTCGTAAGTCGAGTCCGACTTCCTTTCCCACGAACCCCGAATCCCGGATCCCGAACCCCATCTCCTACCGACCGTTCGGGGTTGACGTCTTCGAGGGGGCGTGCTGCGCGACGAAGTCGGCCATCTGGCGCAGGCGCTCGGCCGGCGTTTCCGGGCCGCTCCAGCAGTGCGGCTTGCCGTCGCCGTACAGGAAGAACCCCTCGTCGTGCGGATTCTTCGTCGTCCGCATCCACGCCTGAAGCTTCCGCACGGCGTTGTTCAAATAGTACGTATCCATGTCGCCCGCGTAGACGTGGAGCTTGCCGGCCAGCTTCGGGCCGAGCGTGCTCCAGTTTTTCTCGAGCTGATACCGTAGGTCGTAGTTCTCCTTCCAGTACCGCGCGACCTGCTTGTTGATCACCCCGGTGAGCTTGTCGAACACCGGCTCGTAGTAGCCGTCCCTGCCGACGGGTCCGAACACAGCCGACCAGATGTCCATCTGTCGGCCCGAGCGGCCCTTCGTGCCCGAGACGTGCTCGAAGAGGTTCTTCTGCTCGACGGTGAGCTGGATCCGATCCTGGGTGTCGTGGATGTTCGGCGTCGGCACGCGCCGCCATTCGTACTGCTTGTAGAACGCGTTGTCGTCGTTGTAGAGATCCACGCCCTCGTACTCGGTGAAGTCGACCGGATCGGGGCAGTACACCCACGTCCCGCCGAAGAAATCGGGATGGAAGACCTGCAGCGCGAACGCCTCCCAGCCGCCCGTTGAGCCGCCGGAAAGAATCCGCGCGTACGGCTCGCGAATCGCGCGAAAGCGCTTCTCGATCTCGGGAATGAGCTCCTGCCGGATGGCGTCCCCATACGGGCCGACGTTCACCGAGTTCACCGCGTACGAGTCGTCGTAGTACGGATTGGGGTGCTGAAAGGTGACGACCAGCATCCGCGGGAAGTCGTCGCGGATCCATTCCCTGTGGATGGCGTTTCCGACCTCGAAGCCGAGCGGGGGGTTGAGCGAGAAATGTCCCTGGATGTAGTTCACCGCGTAGCTGGCGGCGCCCTTCTCGTATTCACGAGGCAACAGCACGGTCGCGCCGAGATAGACCGGCCGCCCCCAGAACTTCGTGAGCATCGGGCTCTGAAAGCGGAATCGCTTCACCCACTCCGTGTCCTGCGGAATCTGCACCGGCGGTATGACCTTGCTCGCCACGAGCCGGATGGTCGCAGCCTGTGCCGGGTCGATGTGCACCTGCTGGACGTCGCTGTGCAGGTTGCCCGGCGAGCGCTCCCAGTGTTGGCCTTCCCACTGATCTTCGTGAAACCAGACGACGTGACCGTCGGCGCGGGGGTAGTCCGTATAGATGTTGACGAAGCCCTGGACGTAGTAATCGCCGGCCGGGAAGTCACGAAGGCTGTTGATCGGATAACCGAGAACGTTCTCGTCGATGACGACGGGCTTGCCCGGCGCCAGGTTGTCGACGTCACGGCCGAAGATCGGGATTCCGGTCTGTTCCACCTGCAGCCGCGGCTCCGGCTTGGCCGTGCGCGAGATCATCACGTAGACGCGTCCCGTCACCGGTGCCGCGTGCGCGGCCGCGGGAAACGAGATCTCGAACCGGAGCGGCGACGTCTTTGCGGGTTGATCGCCGGCGGCGACGGCTGCAAGGTGTGGTGTGGAGCTCAGAGCGATCGCCAGGCAAGCGCCTCCCACCAGCCGCCATCCTGCGTGAGCCTCAAGCGTGCGAATCTCGGGGGTCATAAGCGTTCTCGCTGACGGTCGTCGTGCCCGTTTGCCCTGAGCGTTCGCCCTTCGACAAGCTCCGGACCGACGTCGATGTGTGGCCGGCCCGAAGTGTAGCAGCGCCCGATTCTGTGATACAAGGACGCGATGGGAGGCTTCTGATGTCAGCCGGGACAACGCTCGATCAGATTCGCGGGTTGCTCCTGTGGCTGACGATGTCGGTCGGTCTGGCGCTCGTGCCGATCGGCTACGACGTGCTCGTGGCGGGGCAGACGAAGAAGCCCGCGGCGCCCGCCGCGAAGCCGGGACTCAAAATAGAGATCTCGTTTCCGGCCTCAGCTCACGCCGGACCGATCACCGGGCGCGTCTTCTTCATGCTGTCGCGGAAGGGCGAACCCGAGCCGCGCTTCCAGATCGGTCGGACGGGCGTGCCGTTCTTCGGACGCGACATCGAGCGGCTCGAGCCCGGCCAGCCGGCGATCATCGATGAGAGCGATCTTGGCACGCCCGTCGAAAGCCTGCGCGACATCCCACCCGGGGACTACTTCGTCCAGGCCTTCGTGAACCGCTACACCGAATTCCCCCGCGCTGACGGCCACAGGGTGTGGATGCACGAGGACCAGTGGGAAGGGCAGCGGTGGCAGCGATCGCCCGGGAACCTTTACAGCGACGTCGAGCGGGTCCACCTGGATGCGAGGGCCGGCGGCATGATGAAGCTGGTCGCCAAGCATGTGATTCCACCGATCCAGCTTCCGGCGGACACCGAGTCGGTGAAGCGGTTTCGCTTTCAGAGTCCCTCGCTGACGAAGTTCTGGGGCCGGCCGATCTACCTGGGTGCTACGGTGCTCCTCCCGCGCGATTACGCCACGTCGACAATCAGCTATCCGGTCAACTACATCCAGGGGCACTTCTCCCTGGCCCCGCCGCTCAACCTCGAAGGGAACCAGGAGCTGGCGCAGGCGTGGATGAGCGACGAATTTCCCCGCCTGATCGCCGTGACGTTCCAGCACCCGACGCCGTACTTCGACGACTCGTATGCGGTGAACTCGGTCAATGTCGGCCCCTACGGGGACGCGATCATGCAGGAGCTCATCCCGGAGGTGGAGAAGCGCTTTCGCGTGATCCGGGCGCCTTACGCGCGGATCCTCTCCGGTGGGTCAACGGGCGGCTGGGAATCGCTCGCGCTGCAGATCTTCCATCCGGACTTCTTCGGCGGCACCTGGTCCTATTGCCCCGATCCGGTGACCTTCAGTGACGTCGAGGGGATCAACATCTACGAGGACGAGAACGCGTACTACAAGCGATACGGATGGCGGACCGTCTTCACGCCCAACTCACGCGAGACCGACGGCCAGATCCGATTGACATCGAGACAGCGGAACTACTTCGAGCTGGTCAACGGCACGAACGGCCGGTCCGGCGAGCAGATCGACATCTGGTCCGCGGTCTTCGGGCCGCTCGGCGAGGACGGCTACTTCGAGCCGCTCTTCGACAAGAAGACCGGCGTCATCCACGAGTCGGTCGCGCAGTACTGGCGTGAGCACTTCGATCTCCTGTCCTACCTGCAACGCAACTGGGCGAGTGTCGGGCCGAAGCTCGTCGACAAGCTCCACGTCTACACGGGGGACATGGACACGTACTATCTGAACAACTCCACGAGAGAGCTCGACAAGTGGATGAAGACGACGGCGAATCCGCACGACGAGGGGTTTTTCCTGTACGGCGACGGCAAGCCGCACTGCTGGAGCGGGCCGGTCTCTCAGGCTGAGCGGCTGAAGGAGATCGCGCAGTACATCATGTACAAGAAGCCGGACGGCGCGACGACCCCCTGGTGGAGATATTGATTCACCGATTCGACACGACCACGACTGTTTCGACGTCCTCTTGCGGATCCGGCCACAGCAGCGCCTTCAGCTTGACCGTCGAGACGTTGAAGTACGGGACCTCCGCCAGCCGGCGGAACCGCTTTGACCGAGTCGCTTCGTAGTCCTGGAGCACGCGCGCGGGAAGCACGCAGAGCACGCGGTCCGGCGAGTCGAGGAACTCGGTCAGCTGCCGGGCGTCGAACAGGTCGGCCTGCCGGAATCCCGTGTAGAAGACGAGATTTCGGACCAGGACCTGATAAGGGCCGCTGTGCCCGCCCGTGGGGTGTTGTTTCCGAATCGACGCGGCGACCTCCTCGACCGGCTCGCGTCCTCCCGATGACAACGCGCCGTACTGCAACGCCAGCAGCGTCAGGGCGCCCGCTGCCGAAAGCGTGAACGGCACGCCGCGCCAGCTGCCGGTCGACGCGTGCAGCAGGACGCCAGCCCCGCACGCCGCGATCAGCAGGCTCGCGACTCCAATTGACGCGGGCGTCTCGACGATGAGCAGCGATCGCGCGCGCCAGACCAGTAGGCCCAACAGCGCCAAAAGCGATCCTGAGAGCACGGCGCTCGCAGCGAAAAAGGTATTGCGATCGCGCTCATCGGTCGCGCGGACGATCGTCGCGGCCAGCAGGATGGCGATCGGTGGGAGAACCGGCAGGATGTACCGAGGCTGCTTGCCGACCGACACGCTGAAGAAGAGGAGCGGCGCGGCCACCCAAATCAGCAGCTGCCGATCGCGTGGGTCGACTCGTCGTGATCCGCTGAGCCACCCGCGTAGTCGAGGGGTCCAGAGCAGCATGAACGGCGTCCAGGGCAGCATGCCTCCCGCCAGGATCGGAGCGTAGAACCAGAAGGGCCGAGGCTCGTTGAAGCGGCCCGTTGCGAAGCGCTCCAGGTTGTCGCCGACCAAGAAGCCATACACGTAACTCGTCCCATGCTCCATCGTCATCGCCACGTACCACGGTAGTGCGATCACGGCGAAGACGAGGAGCGCTGGAATCATGTTCCGAGGCGCCAGGTCGCGCAGACGCCGGTCGAGCGCGAGCGTCGGCAGAATCACCAGCGCGGGAAGCAGGATGCCGAGCGGACCCTTGGTCAGAACGCCCAGGGCCGCGGCAGCTGCCGCGACGGTCCATCGCCAGACGGTGCTCGTCGTGCCCGGCGTTAGCCGCGCCAGCGATGAATCGCCCTGATCGTCACCGGCTGCGATGACAGCCCAGATCGACAGACTGACGAAAAAAGCCAGCGGCATATCGGGCAGCGCAAGTCGGGCCAAGGTGAAGGCGCCGAAGCTCGTGGCGGTGATGAGCCCGGCGACGAGCCCGGATCGCTCGCCATACCATCGACGCCCAAGCACCCAGGCGATGAAGACCAGCCCGAAGCCCGACAGCGCCGACCAGAGCCGAGCCGTCCCCGGCCCGATCCCCGCGACGAGGTAGGTCGCGGCCGTGAGCCAGTAGTAGAGGATAGGTTTCTGAAACCGGTACTCGTAGTTGTAGTGCGGCGTCAGCCAATCGCCGCTCTCGATCATCTCGCGGGCGCTTTCCGCGTAGAACGCTTCGTCTGAGTCGCCGATCGCGGGACGGCCGAGGCCGGCAAGGAAGGTGAGGCCGCCGGCGATGAGCAGAATGATCGGAGCCGCGCGCACCAAGCGTGCATTGTACGACGAGCGCCTATAATGCCCCTATGCCCACCGTGGCGGTGATCGGCGCCTCGAACGATCGCAACAAGTTCGGCAACAAAGCCGTACGCGCCTTTGGACACCGCGGCTACCGCGTCATCCCGATCAATCCGCACGAGCACCAGGTCGAGGGGCTGACGGCGTATGCATCGGTGCTCGACGTGCCGGGGGACATCGACATGGCGACTTTCTACGTGCCGCCTGACGTCGGCGAGCAGCTGATCGAGCAGGTGGCGCGAAAAGGTATTCCGGAAGTCTGGCTGAATCCGGGCGCCGAGAGCCCGGCGCTCCTGGCGCGGGCGCGCTCGCTCGACGTCCAGCCGATTGTCGCTTGCAGCATCATCGGGATTGGCGAGAGCCCGGCAGATTACTAGCCGAGCGCTCGGTCGTTGACACTCTCGTAAGCCGGGTTCTATACTCGCTTCACTCAACACTGCAAACGCATCGAGTCTCACCTCGGCCTTCCGGATAATCTCCGACAGCTTTCAACATTCCTCGACCTGAGGACCAACGCCCATGGCCAATCACAAGCGTCAACCCGGGGCTGCCCGCGCATCCTCTGCGCCGCCGAGCGGCCCGCCCGACAACGTGACCAGCGACACCCTCGATTCGAACGACGCTCCAAATAGCACTGCGCGCGGCGCCTCGACCAGCGCCGCACCGGCCTCACAGGCGCCTCGCCGAGGCACGACGCTGAACATCGGCGAGATGAAAGACTTCAGCATCCAGAACCTCACGCAGATCGCCAAGGATTTGAACGTGCCCGGCGCCACGGGCATGCGCAAGCAGGAGCTGATTTTTCAGATCCTGAAGGCCCAGACGGAGCAGAGCGGCTTCATCTTCTCCGAGGGGGTGCTCGAGGTCCTGCCGGACGGCTTCGGGTTTCTGCGCGCGCCCGACTACAACTATCTGCCCGGGCCGGATGACATCTACGTGTCGCCCTCGCAGATTCGCAAGTTCGATCTCCAGACGGGCGATACCGTGTCAGGGCAGATCCGGCCGCCCAAGGAAGGCGAGCGCTACTTCGCCCTGATCAAGGTCGAGGCGGTCAACTTCGAGTCGCCCGAGAAGGCGCGAGAGAAGCTGTTCTTTGAGAACCTCACGCCGCTCTATCCGCAGGAGCGCATCAAACTCGAAACCACGGGAGAGAACCTGTCCGCCCGGGTGATGGATCTCATGACGCCGATCGGCAAGGGACAACGCGGCCTCATCGTCGCGCCGCCGCGCACGGGCAAGACGATGCTCCTGCAGAGCATCGCGCAATCGGTGTCGAAGAACCAGCCCGAGGTGTTTCTCATCGTGCTGCTCATCGATGAACGCCCCGAAGAAGTCACCGACATGCAGCGCT